>CACLVA010000026.1 GCA_902610315.1 uncultured Pelagibacteraceae bacterium | reverse complement strand
TATAAGAATATTAAACTACCAATGTTAATACTTGATCAAACGAATTTAGTTGTGGTTCCCTATCAAGTAAATTTACCTAACTTTATTACAAAAAGAAAAGTTTCTGGTGAATTTATAGTAAACCCAAATATTAAAGATTTTAGATCCATAAGAGAAAAAATTATATTGATAGAAAATGCTGACCCAGGTTATGATTGGATTTTCGGAAATAATATTAGAGGATTAGTAACAAAATATGGTGGAATTAATTCGCATATGGCAATCAGATGTTCAGAGCAATCAATACCTGCCGTAATTGGATGTGGCGAACAAATATTTAATAAAATTATTAACAATAAAGAAATATTTATTGATTGTTCATCATCCTTGATTTATTCAAGATGAATATGAAAGTTATAGCTATTTCACAAAGAATAGAAAAATCTAAATATAATGAAATAAGATGTCAACTAGATATAAGATTAATTAATTTTATCGTTAAATGCGGTTTAGTGCCCAATCCTATTCCTTATTTTTCGGAAACAAAAAAAAATTCCAATTATCATTTAAAAAAATGGATTGAAAGCCATAATCTTGGTGGAATAATCTTATCTGGGGGTTCAGACATAGGTGAGAATAGAATTAGAGATAACTCGGAAAAATACTTACTTAAATACTCACTAAAGAACAATATCCCTGTCATAGGAATTTGCAGAGGGATGCAAATGATTGGTAAATTTTTTGGAATTAAGTTAAAAAAAGTAAAAGGACATGTTAATAAAGACCATTTTGTCTATTCTTCGAAGGATAAGGTAAAAGTAAATAGCTACCATAATTATAGTATTAAATCATGTCCTATAAATTTTGAAATTTTATATAAAACACTTGATGGCAATATTGAAGCGATGATATCAAAAAACAAAAGAATTTATGGATGTATGTGGCATCCTGAGAGGAATAGGGTATTTAATGAAAAAGACGTCAAAATTTTCAAAACAATTTTTAGAAAATCTTAAAATATGAAAGTTCCATTAAGCAAACCAAGTATTACTAGTTCTGAATTAAAAAATATTAATAGCTCAATAAAAAGTGGTTGGTTAACTCATGGACAGCATAATAAAACTTTTGAGGAATTATTTAAAAAAAAATTTAAAATTAAATATGCGCTAAGTTTGAACTCATGTACAAGTGCACTAGAAATTGCGGTTAAATGTTTAAAAAAAAAGGGTGAAATTATTTTACCAAGTTTTACCTGGGTTTCGTCTGCTAATGCAATAATAAATTGTGGCTGCACTCCAGTTTTTGTTGATATTGACTTTAATTCAAAAAACATAGATCCAAAGAAAATTGAAAAAAAAATTTCTAAAAATACTGTAGCTATTATGGTGGTTCACTTTGGAGGCTTACCTTGTGAAATGAGACCAATTATAGAAATTTGTAAAAAATATAAAATTGAGTTGATAGAAGATAGTGCGGAGACTCTTGGTGCAACATACAATAAAAAATATACTGGATCTTTTGGGACGGGTTGTTTTTCTTTTTTTCCTACAAAAAATATAACTACAACAGAAGGTGGTATGATAACATTTAAAGATAAAAGTCTATATGAAAAAGCTAAATTACTAATTGCCCATGGAATAGATAAAAAATTAAAAAAAAAATCATGGCATAGGGTTTCTTCACTTGCCGGGCATAATTTTAGACTACCTAATCATCTTGCGCTACTGGGTGTCTCACAATTCAAAAAATTAAAAAATTTTAATTCAAAAAGAAGAAAAATTGCAAAAATTTACGATAAAGCTTTTCTCAAATATAATAATTTTTTTATTCCCCCAAAATACTCAAAAAAATTTACTCATTCCTATCAGATGTATTCTATTACATGTGATCCAAAATATAGAGATAATTTGGTCAAATTTTTTAACAAAAATGGAATAGAGGCCTCAGTTCATTTTGATCCACCTTTGCATCAACAAAATTACTTAAAGAAATATATAAAAAAAAAAGATGATTTTTTTAATACCAACAGATTATCAAGATCAATAATAACTTTGCCAATGTACCCAGATCTTAAAATGAAAGAAATAAATTATATTTTAAATGTTATAGATAA
>CACLVA010000025.1 GCA_902610315.1 uncultured Pelagibacteraceae bacterium | reverse complement strand
AAATGCTTTTAAACATAGTACCTGGAAAAAAATGGCCTATAAGAATAACCTTCAGATTATTTATCCTTGGAAATTCATCGATATTCTTAGTCTTTATTCGATAAAAAGAACACTAGTTGATATTTTTGATTTTATTTTAGGAAAAAAAATAATTATGAGAAAAAAATGAGAAAAGCATACAATATTAATAAGTTATTAGATAAGTCACTTTTAAAAAAAAAAAAATACAATAAACTTAAAGTTATAAACTGTGAAATATGTAACTCTTCTGATGTTTCAATTTTACAAAGTGTAGGACGAATAGGTTCAAATTTTAGGTATGGTTTTTTACCAGTTTCAATATGCAAAAATTGTGGTTATACATTTTTAAGTCCAAGACTTCCTAATAAATTTTATAAAGCTTATTATAAAATCAATTATAGAAAAAAAAATAACAATAATATTACTCTCGATAAAGAATATATGGATAGCCAAATAGATCGTGGAGCAAAAATATTTAAATATTTTTCAAATAAAATAAATACCGATAAAAAACTTTTTTTAGATCATGGGTGTGCATCAGGATTAACTATGCTCGAATGGCGTAGTTATGGGTGGGACTGCACAGGAATTGATCCACATCTTCCGAGTGTAATATACGGAAAAAAAAAATTTAAGTTAAAACTATATAATTTAGATGGGGAAAATTTGTTTAAATTAAATTCAAAGTATAATGTTATTTTAAGTCTAGGATCATTAGAACATTCATACGACCTAAATTTGAGTCTTAAAAATATTTATAAAGCATTAAACAAAAATGGTTATTTATTGATCAGATGGAGGTCTGATAGAATGATAGGTTCACCTTTAGAATATTTTAACCATAACCATTTTAGATATTTTAACAGGGAAACTTGGAGACTAGCTTTAACTAAACATGATTTTAGAATTTTGAAATATATAAAAAAAAGAATTGAGGGCTCGGATGGTTATGAATACATAATAGCAAAAAAAACCATTAAACAGAGAAAAAAACCTATCGTTTTAAAAAAAAACTTTATTAAATATTCTATAAAGTATAAAAATTACTTAACTAAGTATACTGAACTAGCAAAAAAAACACTTATGTGTAAAAATAAAAAAAAACAATTAGAATTTATTACAAAAAATAAAATAGGCTTACTTTCTATAAAAAAAGAAAAAGCAGTCAAAAGATTTTTCGGAGAGGCAAGAAATTATTTAAAATTTATCAATGATTAAAGTAGACAAAAAAATAAAAAGTAAAATTACAAGCTGGAAATTTGATAAAAATGTGGTTAACCACTTTGAAGATCATATAAATAAATCTGTACCATTTTATAAAATATCGCATGATTTAACTTTAAAACTTTCTGAGTTTTTTGTGAAAGATAAAAGCTTAGTTTATGATTTAGGTTGCTCTACAGGTATTTTATTAAAGGAAATTAGTAAAAAACACTCAAAAAAACAATTAAAACTTGTAGGTTTTGATGAATCTAAAGACATGATTAAAAAAGCAAAAAAACCCAAAATTAAAAACTTAACTTTTATTCAAAGTAATATTAATAATAAAAAATTCAAAAAAGCTGATATGTTTATTTCTTTGTACACCTTACAGTTTGTTAAACCTGAGTTTAGACAAAAAATATTTAATAATATCTATAAATCTTTAAATTGGGGAGGTGCACTAGTACTATTTGAAAAAATTAGAGGAAATGATGCAAGATTTCAAGATATTTTAACCTTTTTATATTTTGATTTTAAAAAAAAAAGTGGATTGAAAGATTTAGAAATTTTGAATAAGGAAATGTCTTTAAGAAGTGTATTAGAACCATATACTATCGAAGCAAACCTACAATTTATGAAAAGAGCAGGTTTCAAGGATATAATGCCTATTTGTCAATATCTAAATTTCAAGGGCTTCCTAGCAATTAAGTAACTAATTTTTCTCTATAAATTCCCTTAACTTGTCATTTGCATTATGAATTTTTTCAAAATAATGCTTGATAGTAAATTTATATTTCATTTGTGTATTTGCTAGATTTTTTTTGTTTAAATAGTCCAAAATCAATTTTTTCAAATCATGTTCGTTATTTGCAAGTAAATCAGGATGATATTTGTGAGTGTAATGGTTGTATGGATATGATCTATATTTCTTATATAAAGGAATTAATATATTTAAATTACAAATCATCGCCTCAATTACTGCAGTAGAATTTAATCCGATAATCAAGCTATTTTTTTTTAATAACTTATGACCAGTTCCACCATCAATAAAAAAAACATTTTTAGATTTAATCTTTTTTTTTAAAAATATTATTCTCTCTTTATGTACCCCAGTTTTCCCTTTAAAAATAATATTAATATTTGGATTTTCGTGCGCAACTTTCAGTAATATTTTTTCCACTGAGTTTATAATTGGCTCCCATGAAAACTGTTTATGTTTTCTTATTGAAATACCTTTAAAGTTTAATTTTCCGTTTTTCCTGTACATACCCGCATATGGGCTGATCATAAAATATATTATAGTTTTTATTTTAGAGTTGTTATTTGAAATTCTATTTTTAATTGAATAGACACCTCTGGGGAATCCCACAACACAGATTTTGTTTTTATTTACTAAATTATATTTTAGTAAATTTCTTTTTGTTGATTGATTGTAAACAGCAACCTTTTTCAAATTTTTAAATGAAACATAATTATCACCGTAGTGTTTGAATATAACTTCTT
>CACLVA010000024.1 GCA_902610315.1 uncultured Pelagibacteraceae bacterium | reverse complement strand
CGGTGACAGATTTGCCTGATGGTGATGATCCTTATTTGAGAGAAAATTATCAGAGAAATGCTATAGTAAATGGATTAAATAATGCAAACGATAATGATTTAATAATAATCTCAGATCTTGATGAAATCCCAGACCCTAACAAAATAAATTCCTTTGATCCAAAAAAAAGATATGCTGTATTTAAACAAAAACATTTTTATTATAAATTTAATTTACAAAGTGTAAGATTTCCAGATTGGCATGGTAGTAGAATTTGTGTGAAAAAATATTTAAAATCACCCCAATGGCTTAGAGACCTAAAGTTTAAAAAAAGACCATTTTGGAGAATAGATAAATTAAGACTCAATAACATAATTGATGAAGGTGGTTGGCATTTTTGCAATCTAAAAACACCAGAAAATCTTTTATATAAATATAAAAATCTTTGTGAGACAAACGATCCTATTAACTTTAAAGAAAAAATTGATGAAAAATTTCTTGATATAAACGAAATAAAAAAAAGAGTTGTTAAAGGCAAAGATATTATTGGCAGGGATGATAATTTTAATAAAGTCCCATTAGATAGTTCGTTTCCCGCTTATTTGATAGAGAACATTAAAAAATATAAAGATTGGATAGATGAATAAACTTCAAATTTATTGTGTTACAAATGAAAGAGTTAAGTATTTGGAGGATACTAAGTTAGTATTAGCAGGTGTAGGAAAAAAAAAATTTAGCAAAAATTACACTACATGTCTTAGAGGAAAAAATATTCAACATAAAGAAAGGAATTATTCAGAGCTCACCTTTCATTATTGGTTTTGGAAAAATCAATTGATAAAATGTAAGTCAGATACATGGATTGGCTTCTGCCAAAAAAGAAGGTTTTGGCTAAAAAGTAATACTAAAATTCGAAATTTTAAAAACTTAAAAAAAAATTTAATTTTAAAGCCAGATAAAAGATGGAAAAAGTATAATAGCATAATATGTAAACCCATCAGAGTTGATAATCCAAAAAAGATGAAAATTATAAAAAGAGGATGGCGGAATCTTTTAAAAGATCCATCAGTTTTTTATAACTCAAAAAAACAAACCGTCAAACTTCATTTTGATATGCATCATGGATATGATGTATTGGATAAAGCTATAAGCAAACTTAACAATAAAGATAGAAATCAGTTTAGAAAATTTGTTAATGAGAGTACAAGTTTTAATCCTCATATAATGTTTATATCGAAAAAAAAAATTATAAATAATTGGTTTAACGATTTGTTTAATTGGTTATTTAAGTGTGAAAAGATATTTGGTTTTTCAAAACTTAAAGGATATGACCAAGAAAGACTTTATGCATATTTAGCTGAAAGGTATTTATCTTTTTGGTTTAGGAAGTACACCAATTTTCTTGAGTGGCATTGGACATTTTACGAGAAAAACAAATGAAATTTACTACATTTTACAAAATTTATTATAGACATAGAATAAAAAAAGCGTCTTTTGTTTTAAAGATTTACTTAATAATAACAGTTTTTTTTAAATACGTATTTAATTTATTTTATCTACCTAAGTCAAAAAATTTAGACGATTACTCAAAAGAAAATCAAAGTTTATTTCAGAAAGACTTAGATTATTTATGTGAACATTTTAACTCTGACAAAGGAGAAAAATTTAAAAACCAGTATGCTAAACCATCCAAACAGGAAAATAAACTAATTACCGGTCATGGATATGCTAAGATTTATGAAAAATATTTAAAAGAACACAAAGAAAAAAATTTAAATATTATTGAGTTAGGCTCTTTTTATGGTAATGCATCAGCAGCATTTTATTTTTATTTCAAAAATTCACAGATTTATAGCGCGGATATTAATCCTGACATGTATCTATATAAATCCAAAAGACTTATAAATTTTTTTACTGACACATCATCCAGGTCCTCAATTGAAAAAAATATATTATCGAGAAATATAAAGTTTGATCTTATAATAGAAGACGCAAGTCATATGTTAAAGGATCAGATTATTTCATTATTTACTTTATTTAAAAATTTAAAGTCAGGAGGTCTTTTTATTATTGAGGAAATAGATTTCCCAGAAAAAAGGGAGGATATGCGAGTTGGCCAAGAATTTCCAGACCTTAAAACAATATTAAATAAAATTATTAATAATGAAAATTTTAATTCTAAATATATAAATGAAATTGAAAAAAAATATTTTTTAGAAAATTTTGATAAAATCAAATTTTATACTGGTAATGTCAACGAAATTGCAATTATAAAAAAAAAATAATTATAATTAGGAGAGATGGCCGAGCGGTTTAAGGCGCACGCTTGGAAAGCGTGTTAAGGGGCAACTCTTTCGTGGGTTCGAATCCCACTCTCTCCGCCATTGATCTAAAATTTAAAAAAATTAAATATAATTATTTAAGATTTTTTTGTTTAAAAACATATCTCCCCTTTTCTTATTTTTAATTTTTCTTAATTTTATTAATTTATATTTTAATTTATTAATTTTACATATTTTCTCATAAACTTTATTAGGGTGATTTAATGGTTTAATTTCTATTACTTTCGTATTTTTTTTACAAAAGGCTAAATTTGCGAACCCTGCACCATGTGGACCGACTATAATTTTTGCATTTTTGAAGTAACTTATTTGGTCTCTGAAACTATATTTAGAAAGTTTTAGAACTTTAAAACCTTTTGAAATTAAAAACTTTTTTATTTCTGTATTATTTATCAATTTACAATGTTCTAATTTAGAGTCAGATCTATCAATAAATATTCTATTAAAAGCAACCTTTGTTTCCATATTTCTTAAAAATATTTTTTTTAAATAAAAAATTATCC
>CACLVA010000023.1 GCA_902610315.1 uncultured Pelagibacteraceae bacterium | reverse complement strand
GAGAAGTGTGGACGGTTAAGGTTACCAAAATTTGTCGTACACACTTCAACTACATATAAATTTATTCTTAGATTTATATGGAAGCTAGTGTGCGCCGTTTTTAAACTTGAGAGTTTGATCATGGCTCAGAACGTACGCTGGCGGCACGCCTAATACATGCAAGTCGAACGAAGTAGCAATACTTAGTGGCAGACGGGTGAGTAACATGTAGGTATCTTCCCTATGGTGAGGAATAACACGAGGAAACTTGTGCTAATACCTCATAAGTCTTTACGGAGAAAGCTTTATGCGCCATTGGATGAGCCTGCACTTGATTAGTTTGTTGGTGGGGTAATGGCCTACCAAGACTATGATCAATAGCTGATTTGAGAGGATGATCAGCCACATTGGGACTGAGACACGGCCCAAACTCCTACGGGAGGCAGCAGTAGGGAATCTTGCACAATGGGGGAAACCCTGATGCAGCGATGCCGCGTGAGTGAAGAAGGCCTTTGGGTTGTAAAGCTCTTTCGTCGGGGAAGAAAATGACTGTACCCGAATAAGAAGGTCCGGCTAACTTCGTGCCAGCAGCCGCGGTAATACGAAGGGACCTAGCGTAGTTCGGAATTACTGGGCTTAAAGAGTTCGTAGGTGGTTAAAAAAGTTGGTGGTGAAATCCCAGAGCTTAACTCTGGAACTGCCATCAAAACTTTTTAGCTAGAGTATGATAGAGGAAAGCAGAATTTCTAGTGTAGAGGTGAAATTCGTAGATATTAGAAAGAATACCAATTGCGAAGGCAGCTTTCTGGATCATTACTGACACTGAGGAACGAAAGCATGGGTAGCGAAGAGGATTAGATACCCTCGTAGTCCATGCCGTAAACGATGTGTGTTAGACGTTGGAAATTTATTTTCAGTGTCGCAGCGAAAGCAATAAACACACCGCCTGGGGAGTACGACCGCAAGGTTAAAACTCAAATGAATTGACGGGGACCCGCACAAGTAGTGGAGCATGTGGTTTAATTCGAAGATACGCGCAGAACCTTACCAACACTTGACATGTTCGTCGCGACTTTAAGAGATTAAAGTTTTCGGTTCGGCCGGACGAAACACAGGTGCTGCATGGCTGTCGTCAGCTCGTGTCGTGAGATGTTGGGTTAAGTCCCGCAACGAGCGCAACCCTCACTTTTAGTTGCCATCATTTAGTTGGGCACTCTGAAAGAACTGCCAGTGATAAGCTGGAGGAAGGTGGGGATGACGTCAAGTCCTCATGGCCCTTACGTGTTGGGCTACACACGTGCTACAATGGCATTTACAATAGGAAGCAAGACGGCGACGTTAAGCAAATCCTAAAAAAATGCCTCAGTTCGGATTGTACTCTGCAACTCGAGTACATGAAGCTGGAATTACTAGTAATCGCGGATCAGCGCGCCGCGGTGAATACGTTCCCGGGTCTTGTACACACCGCCCGTCACACCATGGGAGTTGGTTCTACCTTAAGGCAAAGGTTAAAAACTTTGACCACGGTATAGTCAGCGACTGGGGTGAAGTCGTAACAAGGTAGCCGTAGGGGAACCTGCGGCTGGATTACCTCCTTTCTAAGGATGAATAAAATAAAGATTTTATTCTAAATATTAAACAGGCTAATGTTGACCGTCCGCATTTCTCTTCTTAATTTTTTTGTGTTTCTCTTAAATACAATGAGGGCCGGTAGCTCAGTTGGTTAGAGCACACCCTTGATAAGGGTGGGGTCGATAGTTCGAGTCTATCTCGGCCCACCAATTTTACCGGGGGATTAGCTCAGCTGGGAGCGCGCCTGATTTGCATTCAGGAGGTCAGCGGTTCGATCCCGCTATCCTCCACCAAGAAACACTTAGTTATTCTAAAAGTAAATATATCAATATTATCAATATCTATATCCGATTGTTCGAATAGATGAACAATCAAGAATGTTCGAATAGATGAACATTCCAACAAAATTTGATTCAAACACAGAATTTTTTTCTGTGCATAAATCAAGCGTTTAAGGGCGTGTGGCGGATGCCTTGGCACTAAAAGACGACGAAGGACGTGGTATACTGCGAAAAGTTTCGGGGAACTGTATGCAAGTTTTGATCCGAAAATTTCCGAATGGGGAAACCCTACACTTTATGTGTAACTTTAAACTAAATACATAGGTTTAAAGAGAGAACCTGGAGAACTGAAACATCTAAGTAACCAGAGGAAAAGAAATCAATTGAGATTCCGTTAGTAGTGGCGAGCGAAAACGGAACAGGCCAGTAGTAAATTTAAGAAAATTTGAATAGTATGGAAATGCTAACCAAAGATGGTGATAGTCCAGTAAAAGTAATGCTTAAATTTATTCTTGAGTAAAGCGGGACACGTGAAATCTTGCTCGAATATAGGGGGACCACCCTCTAAGCCTAAATACTCTTTAGTGACCGATAGTGAACTAGTACCGTGAGGGAAAGGTGAAAAGAACCCCTATTAGGGGAGTGAAATAGAACCTGAAACCGCATGCCTACAATCAGTCGAAGCTCTTTTTAGAGTGACGGCGTACCTTTTGTATAATGGGTCAGTGACTTAATTTATTAAGCAAGCTTAAGCCATCTAGGTGTAGGCGTAGCGAAAGCAAGTCTTAATAGGGCGTTTAGTTTGATGAATTAGACCCGAAAACGAATGAGCTTACCATGAGCAGGTTGAATGCAAGGTAACACTTGCTGGAGGACCGAACCAGTTGACGTTGAAAAGTCTTTGGATGACTTGTGGTAAGGGGTGAAAGGCCAACCAAATTCGTAGATAGCTGGTTTTCCGCGAAAACTATTTAGGTAGTGCGTTGAATAAATAGATGTTTAGAGGTAGAGCACTAAATGGGC
>CACLVA010000022.1 GCA_902610315.1 uncultured Pelagibacteraceae bacterium | reverse complement strand
TGTTTCCGATTCTTTCATCTTTAATTATTTTACCACTTATTGGTTCTTTATTTTTAATATTTATTAGATCTTCAGGAAAAAAATACCAGCCTTAAATATGTTGCTTTATTTATTACTTTTGCAAATTTTTTCTTGTCACTTTATCTTTGGAAAATTTTTGATCCATCAATATCGACATTTCAGTTTGTAGAAAATAGAATTTGGATTGAAGGATTTATAAATTATAAAGTTGGTATAGATGGTATATCTATCTTATTTGTAATTCTTACAACCTTTATAACTCCACTTTGTATAATATCAGTTAATTCTACAATAACTTACAGATTAAAAGAGTTTTTAATAGCAATTTTAATCATGGAGACGTTAATGATTGGAGTATTTTGTTCATTAGACTTGGTAATTTTTTATTTATTCTTTGAAGGCGGTCTTATTCCAATGTTTTTAATTATTGGAATATGGGGTGGAAATAGAAGAGTTTACTCTGCATTTAAATTTTTCCTTTTTACATTAGTTGGATCTGTTTTAATGTTAGTAGCAATTATTGCAATTTATTGGATAAGTGGAACAACAGATGTTGAAAAATTATACGAATTAGGAATTCAGGAAGAATATCAAAAATTGTTATGGCTGGCATTTTTTTCATCTTTTGCAGTTAAAACTCCAATGTGGCCTGTACACACATGGTTACCAGATGCACACGTAGAGGCACCTACTGCTGGTTCGGTTTTACTTGCTGCTATCCTACTAAAAATGGCTGGTTATGGTTTTATTAGGTTTTCTGTGGGTTTATTTCCTTTAGCTTCAATTTATTTTGTACCATTGGTCTACTCATTAAGTTTAATAGCAATAATTTACACCTCTTTGGTTGCCTTAATGCAAGAAGATATGAAAAAGCTTATTGCGTATTCATCAGTTGCACACATGGGTTTTGTAACACTTGGTATTTTTACATTTACACAACAAGGGATTGAGGGAAGTATCTTTCAGATGATTAGTCATGGTTTAATTTCAGCTGCTTTGTTTTTATCTGTTGGTGTTGTTTATGACAGATTAAAAACTAGACAAATTAAAGATTTCTCTGGGCTTGTAAATATAATGCCTAAATACGCAATAGTAATGATGATATTTACTCTTGGAGCTTTGGGTTTACCTGGAACAAGTGGATTTATTGGAGAATTTTTAGTTTTAATGGGAACGTTTAAAAAAAGTATTATAACAGCTACTATTGCAAGTATTGGAGTAATACTTGGTGCTGCTTATATGTTATGGCTATACAAAAGAGTTGTCTTTGGGAATTTATTAAAAACAATTGATGTAAAAAAAATGGTAGATCTAAACAAATATGAAACAGTAATTTTGTCTTCGCTAGCTATTTTAATAATAGTTTTTGGTTTTTATCCAGAGCCTTTAATCAAAACATATGCTACATCAATAGATAATTTTATAAATACTCTCAATATACCCACAGAATTAAGTTTTACAGAAAAAATCAAATGAATAATTTATATTTTATAATCCCTGAGCTATTTATTTCATTAAGCGTGATGGCTCTTTTAGTTCTAGGAGTTTTCAAAAACAATAGTTCTAAAATTATTTTTTACTTCTCTTGCTTAATTATATTGGTATCTCTTGCGATTAATTTAAATATTAATATAACGCAAACAATCTTTATTTTTAATAATAGTTATTTGGTAGATCAGCTGTCTTTATTTATAAAATCAATAATTATGATTTCAGCTTTCTTTGTAATGCTTTGTTCATATAATTATGTCAAAATTAACAATATACTTAAAATTGAATACCCAATATTAATTTTATGTTCGTTACTCGGTATGCTGGTGATGATAAGCTCAAATGATCTCATTGTATTTTATATAGGTTTAGAATTACAATCTCTTGCATTATACGTGTTAGCCTCTTTTAATAGAGATAATATTTTATCTTCAGAGTCAGGATTAAAATATTTTGTTTTAAGTGCTTTATCATCAGGTTTACTTTTATATGGTTGCTCATTAATTTATGGTTTTTCTAATTCGACTAATTTTAATGAAATATCTCAGAATTTTAATTTTGAATACGGAGTTATTTTTGGTATGGTTTTTGTAATTGTTGGTTTAGCATTTAAAATTTCCGCTGTACCTTTTCATATGTGGGCTCCTGATGTTTATCAAGGTTCACCAACCTCTGTAACTGTGTTATTTGCAATTTTACCAAAAATAGCAGCTCTTACGGTTTTTATAAAATTTTTATATGGTCCATTTATAAATCTCTTCGAGGAGTGGCAGGCTATAATTATATTTTTATCAATTGCATCGATGATTTTAGGTGCAGTTGCCGCTATTGGTCAGAAAAATCTTAAAAGACTTATAGCTTATAGCTCAATCAGTCATATGGGTTATGCATTAGCAGGCTTAACTACGGGTACTAACCAGGGTATTCAAAGTTCAATAATTTATTTAATTATTTATTTAATTATGAATCTTGCATTCTTTAGCTGCCTTTTTATGTTGAAAAGAAAAGACAAATTTTATGAAAACATTGAAGATTTATCAGGTCTTTCAAAAAAACATCCTATTCTAGCATTAAGTTTTTTAATAATATTATTTTCTCTTGCTGGAATACCACCACTTGCAGGATTCTTTGCAAAATTTTATATTTTTATGGCAGTAATACAAAAAGAAATGTATTTTTTAGCTATTGTAGGATTACTGGCAACTGTAATAGCTGCTTTTTACTATTTAAGAGTTATAAAAATAGTTTACTTTGACCCAGAACAAGAAAAATTTGACACCTCTATGAGCTTAGGATTAAAGCTTACATTAATTTTAACAACATCAGTAATATTAATGTATTTTTTAAATCCAAATTTCTTAAACAAATATATAACAAATATTTTAGTTATTTGATGGTTTTAAAAAAATTTAAATATAAAAAAGTTTCAAGTACAAATGATATTGCGATGCAAAAAATTAGACAAGGTTATAAATCAGGTATTATTATTTCCGATAAACAAACACGTGGTAGGGGTCAGCATGGTAAAAAATGGGTTTCTAATAAAGGAAATTTATTTTTTAGTATATTTTTTATTATTAACAAAAAATTACAAACCTCAAGATTAGTTATTAACAATTTAAGAATAATAAAAAAAATATTGTCCAATTATGTAAAATTAAAAATAAAAATTAAAAGACCTAATGATATTACAGTAAATAAAAAAAAGATTTGTGGGGTTTTAAATGAAACTCTATTTTATAATGATTTAAAATTTTTAGTTATTGGAATTGGAATAAATATAATTAGTTC
>CACLVA010000021.1 GCA_902610315.1 uncultured Pelagibacteraceae bacterium | reverse complement strand
TTGCTTCACATGATGGTATAGGGATGAGGCCTGCTGAAGGTTATTTAAACAAGGATACCCTTAATAACTTATTTAAAAGATTAAGGAAAAATGGAGCTCAGCTTTCTTATAGAAAAATAAATAAAGCAGAAAAAAAAGTTTATGAAGTCAACATAACTCTCTTTAACGCTTTCAAAAATACTGATTATGACAAAAAAGGATTATATTCTTTAGAAAGATATGTCTCAGCGCATGCAATAATGTTTTCCATTGAGGGTGTACCCGCTGTTTACTTTAATTCAATATTTGGCAAGGCTAATGACGAATATAAATATGTTATATCTAATAATAAAAGAGATCTTAATAGATATAAATGGAACAAAGTAAAATTAGATAGATTTTTAAAAGATAAAAAATCCAAACAAAAAATTTACTACGATCATATTACTAATTTATTAAAAATAAGAAAAAAACAAAAAGCATTCCATCCAAACGCATCTATGCGATGTTTATCTTTTGGTAAAAAAATACTCGCCTATAAAAGAGTGAGTTTAGATAAAAAACAAACTATTATTTGTATTACAAATATGTCTTCAAAATCACAAAGTGTTTTATTAGCTAACAATCAATATAAATATAAAAATCTTTTAAGTAAAAAAGTTAATATTATTAGTAAAAGATTAATCTTAAAACCTTCTGAAACAGTTTGGTTATCTAATTAGAAAACAAAAATAACAATCCAATATGAAGATAGCCCTGACACAATTGTTAAAATAACATTCCTTGTAAAAAACCCAATAACTAAAGCAGTTAAAGCTCCAAATATTTTTGGATCACTTATAGTAACGAAGGCTCCAAAATCATCTAACAAAACCCCAGGAAATATTATTGAAGGGAAAACTACAGATGGTACATAATTTAAAATCTTTCTTAAATTATCACTTATCATTTCTTTTCTGATCATTGTAACCATGCTCATTCTTGTAAAATAAGTTAAAATTCCAGCTATAAAAATTGAAGTCCAGGTCATTTTTTTAATTTATTAATTATCATCGCTGCAAAAAGTCCAATGAGTGGTGAAATTATTATGTAAGTTTTGAAAGGGGCATTATAAAAAAAAGTAGCTGCTAAACCTGAAACTAACATAACTAAAACATGATCAAATTTTCTTAACTCATTTACTATTATTGCAATGAACGTTAGAGGAATTGCAAATTTTAATCCAAGTTCCTCAGGTACAATAGATCCTAAGTAAATTCCCATTACTGTGGAAACCTGCCAGATAAACCAAAGTATTATTCCTGAACCAATTAGATGATAATGATTAAATTCCTCAGTTGGATTTTTTTTAAAATACTGATTTGAAACAGCAAATCCTTGATCGACTATAAAATAAGAAATTAAAAGTTTTTTAATTAAAGATAATTTTTGTAAGTATTCAGATAATACTGCGCCATATAAGAAATGTCTTGAATTTATTACCCCAACAGAGGTAATTGCAATTAATGAAGATGCGCCACCAGATAAAAGTTGTAGAAAAACTATTTGCGAAGCACCACCAAAAATTATTAAAGAAGTTGCATAAGTGAATAATGGACTAAAACCCAGTTCAATGCCAATTGCACCAAATATTATTCCAAAAGGAAAAACTGATAACAAATGTGGCGCAACATCCTTTATTCCAATTTTGAAAATTTCATACTTTGAGCGCATTTAAAAATTTCTAAGGGCTTTTTCTAAATATTTGATATCTAATTTACAGTCTTTGTATCCTTGTTTAATTACATCGAGATATCTTTTGCTTGGGTAAATAAATAAACTCTTTTTAACCATGCTGTATGCCATAATTTTTTGACTATCATTATCAAAATATATTTTTTTATATAAGATTGGAAAATCTTCATTAATATCAAGTTTTTTTTCATCTGATTTAGATATTTCATAAAGACCACCTTGTATGGAATAATTTTTTTTACTCTCTATATCTGCAACACCATATTTGCTTCTGAATGTAAGTCTAAAGTCTTTGATTTCAAATTTCTTAATATATTTAGAGTCCTTGCACCTTTTTTTCATTTGAAAATGATTTAAGTTACTACCGTAAGCAAAATATAACATTTTGAATTAGACTATTTGAATTTCTTTATCTTTAACGAATTTTATTATTTCTGATTTGCAAAATTCAATTTTGTTTTTATCTGTTGATCTAAGAACTATTGCTACTCCAAGCTTACCTGCTTTAAAAAAGGGATAGCTACCAATTTCGACATCAGTATTTTTATTTTGTACATCAGTTAATGATTTTGCTATTTCGCTTTCAACAGTCCGTAAGTTTATTGTTTCGCTTAATATGGGTTCGCCACCTGCAATTTTATTTGTTAAACTTCCAAGCATTGACTGCATTATTGATGGTACTCCAGGTAAACAAAAAACGTTTTCTACATAAAAACCTGGTGATCCACTTGAGGGGTTATATATTAAATTGGCAGTTACAGGCATTTTTGCCATTTTCTGACGACCATCATTAAACTCACCTGGTTTATAATAACTTTCTAAAATTGAATATGCCTCTTTGTGAAAACCGTACTCTATATTAAAAGCTTTTGAAATTGACTCTGCTGTTATATCATCATGTGTTGGTCCAATTCCGCCTGTAGTAAATACATAATCATAAGATTTACGGTATTGATTTACAGTATTTATAATTGTTTGTTCATCATCAGGTATAATTTTTACTTCTTTGACTTTTACCCCTAAAGAATTTAGCCATGTGGCAAGTGTACTTGTATTGATATCTTTGGTTCTACCAGATAGTACTTCGTTACCAATAATTATAATTCCAGCAATTATTTCTTTCTTATTTGACATATACAAATATAAATTAAATATAATGAAATTTACCAATACTTTAATTAAAGGCAAATTAATCAAGCGATATAAAAGATTTTTTACAGATATAAAAGTAAATAATTCAATAGTTACAGCTCATTGTCCTAACACAGGTTCAATGAAAGGTCTTTTAGATAAAGATAATACAGTATTTTTGTCTAAAAATGATGATCCAAAAAGAAAACTGAAATTCACTTTAGAAATTATAGAGGCAAATAAAAAATTAGTTGGGGTAAACACTCACAGAGCAAATAAAATTGTTGCAGATGGGTTAAACAAGGGATTGATAAACGAATTTAAATCCATCAAAAATATTAAACCTGAATTTAAGTTTTCAAGTGATACTAGGTTCGATTTTTTATGTGATAAAAATATAATTGAAGTAAAAAATGTTACTCTTTTAAGAGATCAAAAAGTAGCTGAATTTCCTGATGCTGT
>CACLVA010000020.1 GCA_902610315.1 uncultured Pelagibacteraceae bacterium | reverse complement strand
AGTTGAAAATAATGTAATGGTTTTTATGTATAGTAGTAACGAAAGTGATTTTATCAATAATAATTTAGATATTTTATTTACACACGTTTATACAGATTTTTGGAACATAAACTCAGCCAAATGTAATTCAAATGAATGTACGACATATTAATTTTAGTTATAATCAATGTTAATAAATCTTGACGTTATTGTCCTAAAAGATATAAGTCATTTTACTTTGGTTAAGGGCGGTTAGCTCAGTTGGTAGAGCATCTCGTTTACACCGAGGGGGTCAAAGGTTCGAGTCCTTTACTGCCCACCAAAAAATTATTAAGGGGGTGTAGCTCAGTTGGTTAGAGCGATCGCCTGTCACGCGATAGGTCGCGGGTTCGAGTCCCGTCACTCCCGCCATAATGATAACTATTATCAATTGACTAAATCTTTCAGCATATAAGCCAATAAAAACGTGACGTAACTGCACTTTCATTTAGCATAAAAAATTATATATAAATGATATGTCTTTAGATTTTTTAAATAATTATTTAACTATAATAATTTTTTTAGCTATTGCGTTAATATTGAGCTTAGGTTTTCTTGTATTAAATTTTGCATTTTCGCCAAAAAACCCTGATCCAGAAAAATTATCTGCTTATGAGTGTGGGTTTGAACCATTTAATGACTCTAGAATGGAATTTGATATAAGGTTTTATTTAGTAGCGATACTATTTATTATTTTTGATTTAGAGATAGCATTTTTATTTCCATGGGCGATTACTTTAGGTAACCTAGGTTTATTTGGTTTCTTTTCTATGATGTTGTTTTTATTTATTTTGACCATTGGTTTTATTTATGAATGGAAGAAAGGTGCTTTAGATTGGGAATAATATGAATTTAATAGATAGAGAAAAACAAATCCCTGAAGAATTTAAAGATCTTGCAAAGGAATTTGCTGACAAAGGTTTTATAACTACATCAATGGATAATTTGATTAATTGGGCACGGGCTGGATCACTTCATTGGATGACATTTGGTCTTGCATGTTGCGCAGTAGAAATGATGCAGACATCTATGCCAAGATATGATCTTGAGAGATTTGGTGCAGCTCCTAGAGCATCACCTAGGCAATCAGATGTTATGATAGTTGCAGGAACTTTAACAAACAAAATGGCACCGGCATTAAGAAAAGTTTATGATCAAATGCCAGAACCTAGATATGTAATTTCTATGGGCAGCTGTGCGAATGGTGGAGGTTACTATCATTACTCTTATTCAGTTGTTAGAGGTTGTGACAGAATAGTTCCGGTTGATGTATACGTGCCTGGATGCCCACCCTCAGCTGAAGCATTGTTGTATGGGATTTTACAACTTCAAAAAAAAATAAGAAATCGTGGATCTTTACAAAGATAAAATGTCTTTAACAAACTTAGAAAAAAAAATAAATTCTGAATTAACTACAAAAATTAATTCATCACGAATTAATCATGAGCAACTTGAAATTTGCATAGAAAAGGAATCACTATTAGATGTTGTAATTTTTTTAAAAAAAAATGAATCTACTAAATTTAGACAATTAATAGATATTACAGCAGTTGATTATATTGGAAGTGAAAATAGGTTTAAAATGATTTATTTGTTTTTAAGTCATGAATATAACTTTAGGACCAATTTAATTTTTAATATTAACGAAAATGAGATTGTTAACTCTCTTACAAAAATTTTTCCGTCAGCAAATTGGATGGAAAGAGAAGTTTTTGATATGTATGGTATTAAATTTAATGATCATCCCGATTTAAGAAGAATACTTACAGATTATGGTTTTTCAGGACATCCATTAAGAAAAGATTTTCCTATTACTGGTCACACAGAGGTTAGGTATAGTGAAGAAAAGAAAAAAGTTGTCTATGAACCAGTAAAACTTGAACAAAATTATAGAAATTTTGATTATGCAAGTCCTTGGGAAGGAACAGAATATATTAAAGAAGTACAAAAAAAAAATGACTAAAGAAAAAAAAACGCTTAATTTAAATTTTGGTCCTCAGCATCCTGCTGCACATGGAGTTTTAAGGTTAATACTAGAATTAGATGGAGAAATAGTTGAAAAAGCAGACCCGCACATAGGTTTATTACATAGGGGTACTGAAAAGTTAATTGAGAACAAGACTTACTCCCAAGCTATACCTTATTTTGATCGACTTGATTACGTTGCTCCAATGAACCAAGAGCATGCATTTGCACTTGCAATAGAAAAAATTATGGATGTTGAGGTTCCAATTCGAGGTCAGTATATTCGAGTAATATTTTGTGAAATTGGCAGAATTTTAAGTCATATTTTAAACATTACCACTCAAGCACTTGATGTCGGAGCTTTAACACCTTCTCTTTGGGGATTTGAAGAAAGAGAAAAATTAATGGGTTTTTATGAAAGAGTTTCTGGTTCGAGACTACATGCTAATTATTTCAGACCAGGTGGCGTTCATAAAGATTTACCAAGAGGTTTAGATATAGACATATTAGAATTTTGTAAAACATTCCCTAAAATAATTGATGATCTAGAGACTTTGTTAACAGATAACAGAATATTTAAACAAAGAAATGTTGATATCGGAATTGTAACTAAAGAAGATGCTTTAAATTATTCGTTCTCAGGGGTAATGCTCAGAGGTTCAGGAATACCCTGGGATTTAAGAAAATCCCAACCTTATGATTGCTATGAACAAATAGATTTTAAAATACCAATTGGTAAAAATGGAGATTGTTACGATAGGTATTTGTGTAGAATTGAAGAAATGAGGGAAAGTGTAAAAATTATTGAACAATGTTTAAAGAACCTTCCAAAAGGTCCTGTTAAATCAATGGATAATAAACTTACACCTCCGCCAAAAAAAGAAATTAAACAATCAATGGAAGCTCTCATTCACCATTTTAAATTGTTTACTGAGGGATATAGGGTAAAGAAAGATGAAATTTATACTGCTGTTGAGGCACCAAAAGGTGAATTTGGAGTTTATTTAATTTCTGATGGAACTAATAGACCTTATAAATGCAAAATTAGAGCTCCAGGATTTTCACATTTGCAAGCGATGGATTACCTAATTAAGGGACACATGTTAGCAGACGTTCCGGCTGTTTTAGGCTCTTTAGACATAGTTTTTGGAGAGATTGATCGATGAGTTTAAAAAAGGTTTCTAAGGAACAACCAGACAAATTTGAATTTAGCGATGAGAACTTAAATTTAGCTAAAAAAATAGTTTTAAATTATCCAACTGGAAAAAAAAAGAGCGCCGTTATGGCACTACTCTATTTAGCGCAAAAACAAAACAACAATTGGATACCTTTAGCTGCTATGAAATATATAGCTAAATATCTAGAGATTTCATATATAAATGTTTATGAGGTTGCAACCTTCTACTCAATGTATAATTTAGCTCCTGTTGGGAAATATTTTATACAAATTTGTACAACAACACCATGCATGATAAGAGGAGCATATAAACTTGTTGATGTTTGTAAAAAAAATATTTCTGAAAAAGAAAACGAACTTTCAGGTAACAAAAATTGCTCTTGGACTGAAGTTGAATGTTTAGGTGCCTGTATAAGTGCTCCAATGGCTCAAA
>CACLVA010000019.1 GCA_902610315.1 uncultured Pelagibacteraceae bacterium | reverse complement strand
AGGATTCCACCATTCAGAGGCTAATTTTGAAAATTTGTCGATTTCTTTTTTATTAATTGTTATATTTTTCATTGTTTGTTGACTTTTAACTTATGATAATATTTATCTAAATATAAAAATTAATTAAAAATATCAATGAAAATAATAGTCTTAAAATTTGGTGGAACTTCTGTTGGTAGCTTAGAGAAAATTATAAAAGTATCTAAAATAATAATTTCTTACATAAAAAAAAAATACAAAGTAATTGTTGTCTCATCAGCAATGAGTGGAGTTACAAATGAATTATTATCAAAAACAAAAAAAATTGCGCGCAATTTTCCAAATGATGAGAAAGATGTAATTTTGTCAACAGGAGAACAAATTTCGTGTGCATTAATAGCAGGAAAACTTAGAGACCTTGGTTATATGTCAAGATCTTGGTTAGGCTGGCAACTACCTATTATAACCAGGGGCAATCACAGCTCATCAAGAATAATCAAAATTAAAAAAAATAAAATACTCAACTACATAAAAAAAGGCGGCATACCAATAATCACTGGTTTTCAAGGTGTTAATAATGATTTTAGAATAACCACACTTGATAGAGGAGGATCAGATACAAGTGCAATTTTGTGTGCAAAGTTTTTTAAAGCTGAAAAATGCATTATTTACACAGATGTTAAAGGAGTTTATACAACTGATCCTAGATTAACTACAAATGCAAAAAAAATAAATAAAATATCCTATGAAGAAATGTTAGAAATGGCGTCGCTTGGAGCAAAAGTTATGCAACCAGCGTCAATTCAGGAAGCAAGATTAAATAGAATTGAGATTGACGTAAGATCAACATTTTCAAAAACAACCGGGACAACAATAACAAAAAAAAAAAATATTTTTAGTAACAATACCATTAGAGGAATATCTTTTACAAAGAACGATGCAAAATTGACCTTAATCGGTGTAAAAGATAAACCTGGAATTGCTGCATCTATATTTAAACCACTTTATGAAAATTCTATTAATGTGGATATGGTTGTTCAAAATGTTTCTGCAGGAGGCAAAGAAACAGATTTGACTTTTACAATTAAACTAGAAGATTTAAAAAAAACTGAAAAATTAATAAAAAATAATATATTTATAAAATATAGAAAATTAATTATTAATAAAAATGTATCAAAAGTGTCAATAGTTGGTGTGGGCATGATAACTACACCTGGTATAACCTATAGAATGTTTAAAGCATTAGCTAAAAAAAAGATAAATATAGAAGTGATATCTACATCAGAAATCAAAATATCAGTTCTAATTGATAAAAAAAATCTTAAGAAATCAGTTGAAATACTTCATCAAGAATTTAAACTGAATAACAGTTTATGAGTTTAAGACCATACAGAGATATTAACAAAAAAAAAACAAAAGAAATTAAAGTTGGAACTGTCAAAATAGGGGGTAATAACCCTATTTCCGTTCAATCGATGACTAATACGTTAACCACTGATGTAAAGGCAACAATTAAACAAATTGAAAGTCTTACAAATGAAGGTGCTGATCTAGTAAGAGTTTCATGTCCTGACGAGAAATCTACTAATGCTTTAAAAGAAATATGTAAACATTCTAAAGTACCAATAATTGCTGATATACATTTTCATTATAAAAGAGCCTTAGAGGCTGCTGACAATGGTGCAAAATGTTTAAGAATTAATCCTGGAAATATTGGATCCAAAGATAAATTGAAAGAAATAATAAAGTCTGCAAAATATAATGATTGTTCTATAAGAATAGGTGTTAACGCGGGCTCCCTAGAATACGACATACTTGAAAAATATAAAGAGCCATGCCCAGAAGCATTAGTTGATAGCGCTTTAAGAAATATTAAGCTCATAGAGGAAAACAACTTTGATAATATAAAAGTTAGCGTCAAGTCATCTGATGTTTTTTTATCAGTTGCTGCATACAGACAATTATCAAAAAAAACAGATTATCCCTTACATTTAGGAATTACAGAGTCAGGTAGTTTTATTCCTGGCAGTGTCAAATCTTCTATTGGTTTAGGTGTTTTACTGTTAGAGGGTATTGGAGATACAATTAGAGTGTCTCTGTCTGATGACCCTGTTAAAGAAATTAAGATTGGTAACGAAATTTTAAAGTCTCTTAACTTAAGATCTAGAGGAGTGAAAATAATATCATGCCCATCCTGCGCAAGACAAGGTTTTGATGTTATAGAAACAGTAAAAAAACTTGAAGAGAAATTATCACATATTAAAACACCAATAACTCTCTCAATTATTGGATGTGTTGTTAATGGACCTGGGGAAGCCTCTCAAACCGAAATTGGTATTACTGGTGGAGGTAAAGATAGTAACATGCTTTATTTAAAAGGTATTCAAAACAAAAAGATTAAAAATGATGAAATTATATCAGAAGTAGTTTCACTTATAGAAAAAAAAGAAGCCGAAATACTTAACAAAAAATAAATAATGATACCTGTTGATAAAGTAAGAGAAATTGTCTCTAAACATAAGTTATTAGAAAGAGAATTATCATCTGACAAAATTGATAAAAAAAAATTTGCCAAAATATCAAAAGAGTATTCTGATTTAAACGAAGTTTTAGATATCGCAAAACAATATCTATCCTTCGAAGAAACTGATAGAGATTTGAAAAAAATACTTAACGACAGAGAGTCTGATCAAGAGATGAGAGATTTAGCAAAGGTTGAATTGGATGAGCTTAATAAAAATAGAGATATAAATGAAAAAAAATTAAAATTATTTTTATTACCAAAAGATGAAGCAGATAAAAAAAATGCAATTATTGAAATTAGAGCAGGCACAGGTGGGTTAGAAGCAAGTTTATTTGCAAGCGATTTGTTCAAAATGTACGAGAAAGTTAGCAATAAAAAAAAATGGTTGTTAGAGTTAATAAGTATCTCTAAAAGCGATGCAGGTGGCCTTAAAGAGGTTATTGCAAGTATCAAAGGTGAAAATATTTATTCTTGCTTAAAATTTGAGAGTGGAGTTCATAGAGTTCAAAGAGTGCCAGAAACTGAAACTCAAGGTAGAGTTCATACTTCAGCCGCTACCGTAGCAGTATTACCTGAAGCTGAGGAAGTTGATGTAAAAATTGATGATAAAGATTTAAGAATCGATGTATTTAGAAGTAGTGGTCCTGGAGGTCAAAGTGTTAATACCACAGACTCAGCTGTCAGAATTACTCATATTCCCTCAGGAATAGTTGTAAGCCAACAAGATGAAAAATCTCAGATTAGAAATAAAGAAAAGGGTTTAAAGATTTTAAGATCAAGAATTTATGAGTTTGAAAGAAAAAAGTTAGAGGAAGCTAGATCAAAAGACAGGAAAAATAAAATAGGAACAGGTGATAGATCAGAGAGAATTAGAACTTATAATTTTCCTCAGGGACGTGTGACAGATCATAGAATAAACCTAACATTACATAAATTAGAGGAATTTATGGAGGGAGAAGTTTTTGATGAAATGGTTGATAATTTAAACTTACATGCACAAGAAGAAGAACTTAAAAATTTAGAAAAATGAATATATTAAAAGCACTAAATATTGGATATAATTTACTTAAATCTAATAGAATAAACTCTTATAAAATTGATACTGAACTGCTGCTTTCAGATAGTCTTAACGTTTCTAGAGAAAATTTAATACTCAATTTTAAACAATCGGTTAACGCAAAAATATACAATAATTTTCTCTTAAAATTGCATAGAAGAAAAAAAAGAGAACCAATAGCATACATACTTAGAAAAAAAGAATTTTGGAAAAACAACTTTTATGTAAATAGAGATGTTCTTATTCCTAGACCAGAAACTGAATTTTTAGTTGAGGAAACCTTAAAAATTATTTCCAATTATCAAAAAAAAAGACTATTAGAAATTGGAATTGGATCAGGGTGTATTATTACTTCTATTTTAAAAGAAAGAAAAAATTGTTATGCAATAGGCATTGATTGTTGCGAAAAAGCGTTAAAAATAGCTAAAACTAATGTAAAATTACATCAAATTGAAAATAGAATCAAAATTTTTAAATCAAATGTTGACAATTTTAATACAGGTAAATATGATTTAATCTTAAGCAATCCTCCTTATATTGATAAACATCAACTTAAATATTTGGGTGTTAGCGAGTTTGAGCCATGTAAAGCTCTTAACGGTGGAATGAATGGCACAGAAATATTGAGGAGAGTAATAATAAAAGCTTCACAATTATTGAAGACAAATGGAAAATTAATTATTGAAATTGGAAGTAATCAAAAATACAAAGTGATAAATTTATTAAATAATAGTAATTTTTTTATAAACAAAATAATCAAAGACTTATCTAATCAAGATAGATGTATAGTCTCTACAAAGTTAATCTAGTTTAATATGAGATCATTTAGAAACAATCAAAAGAGAATAAGAAATAGAAATGCGAACGATAGACCATTCAAAAGATCAAATGATATAAATAGACTAAATTCTGATTTTGGAAATAGAGAAAATGGATTTAGGAGAAAGAATAACAGAAATAATGGTAATGTAGAAAAACTAATAACTAAATATAATGAGCTAGCTAGGGAGGCACTTTCAAATGGTGACAAAATACTTTCTGAAAATTATTATCAATACGCTGATCACTTTTTAAGAATATCTATAGAGCAAAAAGAAAGGCAAAAAGATAAATCACAAACCACACTAGAGACCAATTAAAATTTTGCAACTAAATCCGATTTTAATACATCAGTTTTAATTCTTACTATTTCAAAGTACTTTCTATTAATTCCTTCCAGAGATTTTCCTGGTGGAAGTTTTAACAGTTGTGAATTTATTTTTTTACCATTTTCTATAACTTCATAATGTAAATGAGGCCCAGTTGACATTCCAGTTGATCCCACGTAACCAATTATTTGTCCTTGTTTAATTCTATTACCTGGCACCGAAAGATTAGAAAAATTTTTCATATGCGCATAAACTGTTTGATATGTTTTATTATGTTTTATTTTTACACAGTTACCTCCACCACCACACCATCCAGCTTTAATAATAACTCCATCTCCAGAAGCCATTATTGGAGTACCTTCAGGCGCAGCGAAATCTGTGCCTCTGTGCATTTTGTTATACCCTAGTATTGGATGCTTTCTCATACCAAAAGAGGACGATAATCGTGCACCATTAATGGGAGTCTTCATTAATGCTTTTTTGACACTTTTACCGTTCTCATCATAATGCCCGTTAAAATTTTTTTTCGGGAAATAATATAGTTGGTTATATTGCCCTCTTAATATCAAGTTTGCATAAATAATGTTACCATTCTCAAAAATTTTACCATTTTCGTCTACAAAAACTTCATAAATTATTTGGAAGGAGTCATT
>CACLVA010000018.1 GCA_902610315.1 uncultured Pelagibacteraceae bacterium | reverse complement strand
AGATAATCAAAATCAATCAAATAATGATACTTCTGAAGATGAAGAAAATAACCATAAACAAGATAGTCAAGATAAAGTAAGCGAGGATCAATTAAGTGTTGAGACTGATTATGATGTAAATCAATTTAGGATGGAAGAAGATGCTGAACAGTCTGAAGAGTCAGGAGAAAGTCTTGAGAGAGTGACTCAAAAACTAAATATAAATAAAAAAAATATTGAATATAAAGTTTTTACCTCAAAATTTGACGAAATTGCAAAAGCTGAAAATTTAGAAAAAGAGGAGGAGATTCTAAGGCTAAGAAAAAACCTTGATCAACAGCTAATTAATTTTCAGGATTTGATTACCAAATTAGCTAATAAACTACAAAGACAATTATTGGCAATACAAAATCGATCATGGGAGTACGATCTTGAAGAGGGCTTATTAGACAGTTCTAAGCTAACAAGAATTATAATTGATCCGCAAAATTCTCTCTCTTTTAAAAAAGAAAAGGATTTTGAATTCAAAGATACAATAGTTACCCTATTAATTGATAATTCTGGTTCAATGCGGGGAAGACCTATAACTATTGCAGCATTGTGTGCAGATATTTTATCTAGAACATTAGAAAGATGTAATGTCAAAGTAGAAATTTTGGGTTTCACTACAAAAAATTGGAAAGGTGGCGAGTCTAGAGAGGAGTGGAATAAAAATGGAAAACCTCAGTATCCAGGAAGATTAAACGATTTAAGACATATAGTTTATAAAAGTGCAGATTCTAATTGGAGACAATCAAAAAAGAATTTAGGTCTTATGTTGAAAGAAGGATTACTTAAAGAAAACATAGATGGTGAAGCAATACTTTGGGCGTTTAACAGGCTAAAAAAAAGAAAAGAGGAAAGAAAAATTTTAATGGTAATTTCTGATGGGGCACCTGTTGATGACTCTACGTTATCAGTAAATTCTGGAGACTTTTTAGAAAAACATCTAAAAAAAGTTGTTAAAACTATTCAAGACAATAAAGAATTTGAAATCCTAGCTATAGGTATTGGACATGATGTATCTCGTTATTATAAAAAAGCCATAAAAATTACTGATGTTCAAGAGCTTGGTGATGTAATGATAAAACAATTAAGCCAATTATTTGATAATAAAAACGAAAAAAAAACTTATCACTAGATATTTTTCAAAAAAGTATTTTTCCAACTAATTATAACTTCGGCACCAAGTCTTGTTTTTGAGTTTCTACAAATAACTTTGGCTTTATTTCTTTCTAATAAAGTCTTGCCAATAAAGATGCCTAAACCTAAACCTGATTTATTATTGTCTTTATTAGATGAAGATTTAATATAGGGTTCTCCAATTTTACCAAGAATATCTTTGGGATATCCGTCTCCATCATCCTCGATTGAAATTTCTGTAGTTTCATTGTTGCTTTTAACAGAAACATATATTTTTTTTTTAGCAAACTTATTTGCATTCCCGATAAAATTTCTAATTCCATATATAATTTCAATTATTTTTGAAATTTTGAAAGAGTTCGCATCTTGACTTATATTTATTATAAATTGTTTATCTGATATCTCTCTGAAGGATTTAATTATCTCTGTGACATATTCTGAAATAGATAATTCCTGATTTATAAAATCGTCTTCTTGAGATGGGTTTAGAGATAATTTTTTTAAAATTTGACCACATCTCTCTACTTGGCTTACTAATAATTCAATATCTTTTTTAATATCTTTTTGATCTTTAAATTGTTTGTACATATCTTGTGATATAACTTTTATGGTTGAAAGAGGTGTATTTAGCGAGTGTGCTGCAGCTGCAGCTTGGCCACCAAGAGAGACTAGTTCGTGCTCTTTTGCAATAACTTGCTCTAATTTATCTAAGGCCTCTTTTCTTAATATAGACTCTCTGCCAAATGTAATAGCAAAATAATTTAAGAATATTAGAGCTATTATGAGTGAAGTTGGGATTGAGTAATAATAAAAATTATTAACTAAAATTTTATTTGTACCAGGATAAGTCAATTCAATATGATAAAATGTTAATAAAATTATAGATAAAATAGTTAAACAAATGAGTGTTAAGCTTGCTTT
Organism: uncultured Pelagibacteraceae bacterium; assembly: GCA_902610315.1. Lineage (GTDB taxonomy): Bacteria > Pseudomonadota > Alphaproteobacteria > Pelagibacterales > Pelagibacteraceae > Pelagibacter. Next base: position 3,945 of record CACLVA010000018.1, on the reverse strand, counting down.
TAAATCAAGATTAGATGAAGAAAAAACACTAGGAATTATTAAAAAAATTGAAAATGGATTAAGAATTCCTCCAGTAAGATAAATTAGTGAACTTAATTGTAAGATATCTGCTAATAAAAATATAAATGATGCCCTATTTGATAGAATATTTTTTTGATAAAAAAAAACTAAGATTAAATTTGAAATAACTCCCAAAATTATTATTGAATTTGTTAGATAAATATTAAATTGAAATTTAAAAATGAAATAAACAATGTTGATAGTTAAGAATTGTCCAATTATACCTATCCATCTCAAATTAATATAAGTAGACTTGTTTAAAGAGTAAATGTTAGAAACAGAAGTTGTTTCCATATAGTTTATACATCTAGGTTATTGATATCAATTGCATTTGAAATTATAAATTCTTTTCTAATGCTAACATCATTACCCATTAAAGTATGTATGATATCTTGGTCTTTTTTTTGATCTTTGGAGTATCTAACCTGTAGAAGATTTCTATTTTCTGGGTCTAGTGTTGTGTTCCATAATTCCTCTGGATTCATTTCACCTAGTCCCTTAAATCTTTGTAAATTTAGTTTAGATTTCTCCTCAGATAGAATTTGCTCATATGCTTTTGAATTTTTTTTTGTTTTTTTTAAATTTTTTGAATTATTTGTTATAAAATAATCTAATTCTTTTTCATCTTTTATGTAAAAGCTTTTTCCGGACTTGTTCAATTTAAATAATGGTGGCTGTGCCAAGTAAATGTGACCATTCTCAATCAATTTATTAAATGGTTTGTTATTAAAAAAAGTTAATAATAGTGCTCTTATGTGAGAACCATCTACATCAGCATCTGTCATTATTATTATTTTTCCATATCTTAGATCCTCTAAATCAATTTCTTCAGATTTAGGATCTAGACCTAATGCATTAATTAGAGTAACAATTTCATTAGATGAAATCATTTTAGTTAGTGTTTTTGTTCTTACATCAGAATGATCCCCGTTTTTTTTAGATCCGTTTGTCTCAACATAAGTATTTAAGATTTTTCCTCTTAAAGGTAATACTGCTTGAAATTCTCTATTTCTTCCTTGTTTTGCAGATCCACCAGCAGAATCTCCCTCAACTATAAATAACTCCGTTCCATCTCTCTTAGGATTTTGACAGTCAGCTAATTTTCCAGGTAGTCCGGTTAATTCAAGAGCCCCTTTTCTTCTAACACTTTCACGTGCTTTTCTTGCTACATCCCTTGCTTGAGCAGCTTGAATTACTTTAAGTAATACAATCTTAATAACGGCAGGATTTTGGTCAAACCACATAGAAAGTTTTTCGTTAATAAAAGTTTCTACGATATTTCTGATTTCTGAAGAAACTAATTTATCTTTTGTTTGAGATGAAAATTTTGGATCTGGCATCTTAATTGATAAAAGAGCCGTTAATCCCTCTTTAATATCATCACCTGATATAGATAATTTATTTTTTTTTAAAACGTTATTATCACTTACATATTTATTAACAACTCTGGTTAATGCGCTTCTAAAACCTAATAAATGGGTACCTCCATCTTTTTGATAGATATTATTTGTATAAGCATAGACATCCTCTGAATAAGATGAATTCCACTCTAAAGAACATTCAATTTCTATTCCATTTTTATTTCCCTCTAAACTTATGGGTTTTTTAAATAGATCGTTACCATTTTTATTTTTTAGTTTTTCTTTTTTTTGGTTTAAATAATTAATAAATTCATTTAATCCACCATCAAACTTATATTCAAAAACTTTATCCTTTTTTTGAGTTTTATCTATAACTAATAACTTTATACCTTTATTTAGAAAGGCCAGTTCTCGCATTCTTTTTTGAATAATAGAACTTGAAAATTTTGTTGAAGAAAAAATCTCTGTTGATGGTAGAAAAGTAATTTTTGTACCAGTTGATGTTGATTTTCCGATTTGCTTTAAAGGCGCTTTTGCATCACCATCTTTAAATTCAATATAGTATTTTTTATTGTCTCTATTTATCTCTAGTTCAAGTTTTTTAGAAAGAGCATTTACCACCGATACACCAACACCATGCAAACCACCGGAAACTTTATAGGATTTATGGTCAAACTTACCACCTGCATGTAATTGAGTCATTATCACTTCAGCAGCCGATTTTTTTTCCCCTTTGTGGATATCTACAGGGATGCCTCTTCCATCATCCGAAACTGTAATAGTACCATCTTTGTTGATCTCAACTTTAATATTTTTGCAATATCCTGCAAGTGCTTCATCTATTGAATTGTCTACTACCTCATAAACCATATGATGAAGTCCTGTACCATCATCAGTATCACCAATATACATGCCCGGTCTTTTTCTAACTGCTTCTAGACCTTTTAAAACTTTTATGGAGTCTGCCTCGTAATTTTGTGTTTTTTCAGTTTTAATCATAAAAAAAATTATTTAGGAAAAAAATAATTATATCATTTTTTAATTATTAAATAAAATCGACAATAAACTACCCTTTAAATAAACCTCGGTATAAGAGGGTAATTCGATTAAATATTATTTTTTTTTGTAAAATTAAAAATTTCATTAAAAAATTACTTTTTCGGTTGTAAAACAAACGATCTCATTGTCTCTGATCTTCTTTCTGATATTATCAAGTATTTTTCATCATCACTGAATTTATCTAAACTAAAAGGATTTTTGGGAACATCCTTTAAAATTTCCACTTTGTAATATTTTTTTAAATTTTGCATAAATTTTTAAAATTTTAATCTCTGAGCAAGTAAGTTTTTAATGCTCCAAAGGGCTACCTCATAAAACAATTTATAAGCGTGTGTCTTAAATTATTCGTACATATTTCCAAAAATCTACAAATTAAATCTTTTTAAAAAAATTTGCAACATTACTAAAGACCATAATAACTCTGGGTTAAAATATTTTTCTTTATGTAACTTAATTAAGTTTTGTATATTTTCGAAATTGAAATAGTTTTTTGAATTATCATAGTATTCTTTACTTAATATTTCATATAAAAAAGGCTGCAGAGGTCCTTTCATCCATTTAGCTAAAGGTGATTGTAAGCCCCATTTAGTCTTTACCAAAGAATGAATGTCATCTTTAAATATTTTCTTCAACATATTTTTACTCTTAAATCTATATCCAAATTTTCTGAAAGGGCTAACATTAAGAACATTATTAATAATATCTAGGTCTAATAATGGAACCCTTACCTCTATGCCAGAGTCCATAAAAATCTTGTCATTTCTTAGAAGGTATTCATTTGGGACTATTGTATCTAGGTCTAGTAGTGAAACTGAATTTAAATTATTAACGAGATCTTCGTTAGCGGTATGATTTAAACCTAATTGCTTCATATCTATTTTTTCAAAATCTAAGTAATACTTATTTAAATTTTTATAAATATTTTGTTCACTGAAACTTAGAAACATATCTTTTGGATTATCTATAAATAGCCTGTTAATGTTTTTATATTTAGATTTAAAATTAGTTTTTTTCAGAAAATTTATATTTTGTAAGAAATTAATGATATGAATACTTCTGTATCTATCATAACCAGAAAAGCTTTCATCTCCACCATCGCCTGTCATTAATATTTTTTCAGAAATCGTTTTTGACATGCAAAAATTTAAAATTGAACATTGGTTTGCACTAGGCTCTTCCAAGATTTCAGTGACTTTTTCACAATTGTTTAAGAATTCCTCAAAACCTATATCGACAGGTATAAATTTGTCCCCATAAAAATTACAATTACGTTTAGCTACTGTAAAATCTTGATTAAATTTTCCATAATCTTTGAATTGAAAAGAATAAACATTAAATTTTTTCTCTAATTTTTTTCTCATCACAGAATATACAACATTTGAATCGACGCCCCCGGATAAAGATAAAGACAGAGGAACATCTGATACAAGTTGTTTTTCAATAGTATTTTCAACTAAAGATTTTA
>CACLVA010000017.1 GCA_902610315.1 uncultured Pelagibacteraceae bacterium | reverse complement strand
TGGAGTTTGCAGTCGAAGCTCAAAAACTAGTAGGGATTAGTTTAGAAGGAAGTGTTGGGTAATGTTAAAAATCAATAATCTAAGTGCCAAAATTGATAACAAATCTATTTTGCAAGATTTCAAATTAGAGATTAATCCTGGTGAAGTTCACGCAATAATGGGCCCTAATGGTTCGGGCAAAAGCACACTATCTAACATTTTATCTGGAAAAAAAGGATACGATGTAACAGGAGAAGTTTTGTTTGAAAACAATGATTTATTTTCATTAGAAACTGAAGAACGTGCACACAAGGGAATTTTTTTAGCTTTTCAGTACCCATTAGAGATACCAGGAGTTAATACAAATGTTTTTTTAAAAACTTCACTAAATGCAATCAAAAAGGCAAGAGGAGAAAAAGAATTGGATGCAATACAGTTTTTAAAACTTGTTAAAGAAAAAGCAAAAGAACTTAAATTTGATGAAGAAAAATTAGGCAGACAGCTTAATGTTGGTTTTTCTGGTGGAGAAAAAAAGAAAAATGAAATTCTTCAAATGTCTATTTTAAATCCGAAACTTTCTATTTTAGATGAAACAGATTCAGGCTTAGATATTGATGCTCTTAAAACTGTTGCAGATGGTGTTAATGCATTAAGAAAAAAAAATAACTCTTTTTTAATTATCACTCACTATCAAAGGTTACTTGATTACATTAAACCTGATTTTGTTCATGTATTAATGAACGGAAAAATAATTAAATCTGGCGGTCCAGAACTAGCACTCGAGCTAGAGAAGAAAGGATACGAAAATATTAATTAAATGGAAGAACAATTAAAAATAGACTTTGAAAAAAAGTTAAAAGATTTCTCATATTCTGACCAGGAAAAAAAATTTAAGGAAACTAACTTCAAAGAATTTCTTAAGCAAGGATTTCCTAATAGAAAGTTAGAGAACTGGAAATTTTCTGATCTAAATCAAATAATTAAAAGCAATATTGGTGAGTTAACCTTCTACAACGATTATAAAAAGGAAAATCAAATTGATAAAATCGAATTAATAAGCGAGTTAGAGCATAATAAAATTATTATAGTTGATGGAAAAATTGAAAAAATTGATTTTAAGTTTGAAGATCAAGATAAAATTGAAATTTTAGTTGAACAGGGTGAAGAAACTATTAAAGAAAACATTAATTCACTAATTAACCTAAACAATGCTTTTTCAAATAAATTCTGCAAAATTATTATTAAAAAAAATTATAGTATAAAGAAACCTTTAGTCATTTATCATTCAACAAATAAAAATACACAATCAAAAAATACTAATTCGAGAATTGATTTTAAGTTAGAGGAAAATGCATGTTTAAGACTTATTGACATTTTCAAAGATAATACAGAGAAAAATTTTCTTAATATTTATTATAATTTTGAATTAGATAAGTCATCAATATTAAAAAACTATAAAATAGATAAATCAATTAATAATAATGTTAAATATTCTTATAACAATGTTAAGCAAGAGGCCAACAGCATTTCTGAAACTTTTATATTATCCAGTGGTTCAAAATTTTTCAAAAATGAAGTTAATTGTGATCTTCTAGGTCAGCACTCTTCAGCTTTTGTAAATGGAATTTTTGATTTAGATGATGAAAATCATCATGAAATAAAATCAAATATTAATCATCTGGTAGAGAATACCAAAAGTTATCAATTAGTAAAAAGTGTATTAGAGAAAAAATCTAAAGCAGTTTATCAGGGAAAAATTTTTGTAAGTTCTGAGGCTCAAAAAACAGACGGTTATCAATTAAGTAATGCAATACTTTTAAGTGAGAATTCAGAGTTTAATGCTAAACCTGAATTAGAGATTTATGCTGATGATGTAAAATGTTCTCATGGATCCTCATCAGGAAGTCTAGATGAGAACTCAATATTTTATCTAATGTCTAGAGGATTAAACTACAAAGAAGCAAAAAAACTTCTAATTAACGGTTTTCTATTAGACGTCATTGAAAAAATAACGGACGAAGAAATAAAAAATCTGATTAAAAATTTATTGGGAGTTAAAGAATGAGCTTAAAAGATATAAAAAAAGAATTTCCAATCTTTAATAATAAAATACAAAATAATGATCTTGTATACTTAGACAGTGCAAATTCTTCACAAAAACCCCAGGTAGTTGTAGACAGAATTTATGATTTCTATACTAAAGAATTCTCAAATGTTGGGAGAAGTATTCATTATTTAGCTGTTGCAGCTACTAATTTATATGAAAATACAAGAACTCTAGTTCAAAAATATATTAATGCAAAAGATAAGAATGAAATAGTTTTTACTAAAGGCGCAACAGAGGCAATTAATTTAGTTGCAAATACATTTGGTCAAAAATATTTAAAAGAGGGTGATGAAGTTCTACTTACAGAATTAGAACATCACTCAAACTATGTTCCTTGGCACTATTTGAGAAAATCAAAGGGTGTCAAAATTAAATTTGCAGAAATGGATGAAAATGGAGATGTAACTTTAGAAACAATTGAAAAAAACATTTCTGATAAGACTAAAATTATAGCTATAACCCATTTATCTAATGTAACTGGCGCAATATTGCCTGTAAAAGAAATTACAAAATTAGCACACTCAAAAAATATTCCAGTGTTAATTGATGGCTGTCAAGGAGCACCTCATTTAAAGCTTGATATGCAAGATCTTGATTGTGATTTTTATGCAATTTCATGTCACAAAATGTATGGACCTACAGGATTAGGTATTTTGTATGCGAAAAAAAAATGGTTAGAAGAATTACCTCCATATCAGGGTGGTGGAGGAATGATAAGAGAAGTCAAAAAAGAAGGAATTACATTTGGAGAATTACCAAACAAATACGAAGCTGGTACAATGGCGACTGCCCAAGTTATTGCATTTGGAGAGTCTATTAAGTTTATAAATAAAATTGGAATTGAAAACATTGAAAAACATGAGAGGGAACTAACTGTTTATGGTGAGGAAGTATTAAGAAAAAATAATTCTGTAAAACTTATTGGAAACCCTAAAGACAAAGGATCGGTGTTATCATTTACTTTAGACGGTGTTCATCCCCACGATATTGCAACTATTCTTGATGAAGATGGAGTTGCAATTAGAGCTGGCCATCATTGTTGTCAGATTTTGCATGAGAAACTCGGTTTGTCAGCAACAGCAAGAGCATCATTAGGAGTTTACAATACTAAAGAAGATTTAGATCAACTTAATGAATCATTAAACAAGTGTAAAAAAATATTTAGCTAACAATGGACTTAAAAGAGCTTTATCAAGAAATAATTTTAGACCATGGGAAGAACCCAAGGAATTTAGGTAAATTTGAAAATTTTAATAAAGATGCAGAAGGTTACAACCCTTTATGTGGTGATAAAGTTCACGTTTATTTAAAGTTAAATGAAAATAAAGAAATTGAAGACATATCTTTTGAAGGACATGGCTGCGCAATTTCAATGGCGTCAGCATCAATAATGACTGAATTAATGAAAGATAAAAAAAATCCTGAGGTAAAAGAAATCTTAAATGATTTTTTAGATATGATTAAACAAAGTCCTGAATTAAAATCTCAATTGATCAAAGAGGACGAAAAAACTAAACTAATGTCACTTTCAGGGGTTAAACAATACCCAATGAGAGTAAAATGTGCTACAATAGCTTGGCATGCTTTAGCATCAGCTATGGACTACAAAAAAGATGAAAATGATAGTGAGAAATTTATATAATTATGAAACTTAAAGAAAAAATTATAGGGGAGATTAAAAAAATCTATGATCCTGAAATACCAGTTAATATTTATGATCTTGGTCTAATATACGATGTTATAGTAGATGAAAAAAATAATGTCGATGTAAAAATGACACTTACTACTCCTAACTGTCCAGTAGCAGAAAGTTTACCGATGGAGGTTGAAAACACAGTTAAAGAAGTTAAAGAAGTAAATAAAGTAAATTTAGAGTTGGTATGGGATCCACCCTGGGATAAATCAATGATTACAGAGGCAGGAAAATTAGAGTTAAATCTATGACACAGGTAATTAAATTAAGTGATAAAGCAGCTGACAGAATTAAGGAAATACTCTCGAAAAATACAGATTCGTTAGGTGTAAGGATTGGTGTAAAAAGTGGTGGTTGTGCCGGAATGTCTTACATCATGGAATATGCTAAAACTCAACAACCAAATGATGAACTAATAGAAGACAAAGGTGTTAAGGTCTTCATAGATCCAAGTGCAGTAATGTATCTTCTAGGAACAGAAATGGATTACAAAGTAGAAGAATTTTCATCTTCATTCGTATTTAACAATCCAAACGAAACTGAACGTTGTGGATGCGGCGAGTCTTTTAAAATATAATCAAAATTAACAGCTATAATACATCTCAAATTCAATTGGATGTGGAGTATGTTCAAAATTATGAACTTCTTCCATCTTCAATGAAATGTATGCATCAATCTGGTCATCAGTGAAAACACCACCTTCTGTTAAGAATTTTCTATCTTTATCTAAACTCTCCATAGCTTCTCTTAACGAACCACACACAGTTGGGATTTTACTTACTTCTTCCTCTGATAATGCATAAAGATCTTTATCAAAAGATTTTCCAGGATTAATTTTATTTTTAATTCCATCTAGACCTGCCATTAACATAGCAGCAAAAGTTAAGTAAGGATTTCCAGCTGCATCACCAAATCTGATTTCACATCTTGCAGCTTTTTTACTTAATGTTATTGGTATTCTGCATGAAGCTGATCTATTTCTGGCAGAATAAGCTAATAATACTGGCGCTTCAAATCCAGGAATTAATCTTTTATAACTATTAGTTGTTGCGTTAGAAAATGCGTTGATTGCTTTAGCATGTTTTAAAATTCCACCAATATAATTTAAAGCAAGATCCGATAGTCCAGCATATTTGTCTCCTGAAAATAATGCCTTATCACCTTTCCATATTGACTGGTGCACGTGCATTCCAGAACCATTATCACCTTTAACTGGTTTAGGCATAAATGTAGCTGTCTTACCAAATGAATGAGATACCATGTGAACGGCGTACTTATAAAGTTGCAAATTATCTGCTTGATCCACAAGTGTTCCAAAGTACATACCTAATTCATGTTGGCTTGGTGCTACTTCATGGTGGTGTTTTTCAACTTTAATACCCATGTCTTTCATAGCTTTTAAATACTCACTTCTCATATCTTGAGCACTATCAACCGGTGGCACTGGGAAATATCCACCTTTGATACCAGGTCTGTGACCCATGTTTCCATTGTCGTAGTCTTTACCTGTATTGTAAGGACCTTCTGTACTATCTATTTTGAAACCTGTTTCATTCATGTCGTTTTTAAACTTAACGTCATCAAATACAAAAAATTCTGCCTCAGGACCAAAAAATGCTTTATCGCCAATACCTGATTTTTTTAGATATGCTTCAGCTTTTTTTGCTGTTCCTCTTGGATCTCTTTCATAAGGATCTTTTTTAATTGCATCTAAAATATCACAAAAGATATTTAGTGTATTATGAGATGTAAATGGATCTACAATTGCTCTTGATAAATCTGGTTTCAAAATCATGTCAGACTCGTTAATTGCTTTCCAACCAGCAATTGATGAACCATCAAAAAATATCCCTTCTTCTAACATATCGCCGTCTACCACTTTGGCATCCATTGTTACATGTTGAAGTTTTCCTCTAGGATCAGTAAATCTTAGATCTACGTATTCTATTTCTTTATCTTTAATTGTTTTAAGTACGTTATTTGCGCTCATAATGTTATCTCCAAATTTTCTGGATTAGTATCAAAAATAATTATAACTTAATCCTGATATAAATTAATATCTCCTATGTCATTTAAGCATGGGATTAAACATGAGAAATTACTTTTTTGCAAACAATCAAGGGTTGTAAATGAATTCAATTTTATCTAGTGAGGCAGTTGTTAGAGTTCAAAAGGTTCTTAGTGAATTTAACGACAATATAAAAATTATTGTTTTGGAAAGCACAGCAAGAACTGCAAAAGATGCTGCAAATGCGCTTAATTGTGAAATTGGGGCAATAGTTAAAAGTTTACTTTTAAAAGCTGATGATGGATTTATTTTATGTTTGATACCTGGCGATAAAAAATGCTCGTTAAATAAATTAAAAAAAATTATTTCGAAAAAAGATGTTTGTATGGCTGATGCAGATCAAGTTAAAGAAAACACAGGTTTTAGTATCGGAGGTGTTTCACCAGTAGGACATTTAAAAAAAATTGATGTTTTGATCGACAAAACATTTGATAGATTTAAAGATGTTTTTGCTGCAGCAGGCCATCCAAATAGTATTTTTAAAATAACTAACTTAGATCTTTTAAAAATTACTAATGGTAAAACATTAGATATTTCAGAATGAGACAGCCCAATTTAATTGACTATTCTTTACTTGTTTTTTTAGCTGTAATTTGGGCTTCAGCTTTTTTTAATATAAAAATTGCAACAGAGTCTTTTGGACCAATAACCATTGCTTTTATCAGAGTTTTCCTAGGTTCAATTCCCTTACTTATTTTATGTAGTATTAAAAATATTAAAATTGAGGCGTTTTCAAAAGACTGGCTTTGGTTTGCATCTATTGGATTTGTAAATCTTGTATTACCCTTTTTTTTAATTGCTTATGGAGTTAAGCAAGTTCAAAGTAATTTAGCTGCAATATTAATGTCAACTTCACCTTTAACTTCAACACTATTAGCTCATGTATTCATAAAAAATGAGAAAATTAATCTCTTAAAAATTATTGGTGTTTCTGTTGGTTTTGCAGGCATTGTTTATCTATTTTCTGATGATTTTTTAATTAATGAAAACAACATCTTTTCAGCATTTTGTATATTAATGGGATCTTTAGGCTACGTTATTGGGGGTATTTTAACTCTAAAAATAAGCAAAAAGAAAAACGAGAATGTAACAGCGTCCATTTTAATTTGGGCTACAATAATTCTATTACCGATATGTTTTATTTTAGAAAAACCTTGGAATTATAATCCGTCGGTTAACTCACTTATTTCAATAATTTACTTAGGTTTAATTACAACAGGTTTGGCATGGGTTTTAAGATTTAAAGTTTTAAAAGAAAATGGCTTAGTATTTCAGTCACAAGTAGCTTATTTAATTCCAATTTTTGGAGTTGTTTTGGGGTACATTTTTTTAGGAGAAATTATTAC
>CACLVA010000016.1 GCA_902610315.1 uncultured Pelagibacteraceae bacterium | reverse complement strand
GTTTCAGCCATATCTTCAGATATTGTTGATTTTGCATATTCAGAAACAAACCCTTTACTATTGTAAATTTTTTCTAAGCTATAGTTGTTAGAACATGTCGAACATGCTGAATACTTAAATTCTTTTGAGTTTAAATCACTCCAAGAAGTATTTAAAAAATATTTATTAAAGTTGTGCTCAATTATATGAAAAACCTCATGATGCAATACTCTTTCAAAATTTGAATTGTTGGTATTTATATTAAGAATAAGTGTTTTCATTTCAGGGTTAGCAAATCCAAGTGCGGGTATTCCTGCTATTTCTAATTCACTACATAGAACAATATATTTTAATTTAATTTTTCTAAAAAAATCATCGTTATATCTATTGAAACCTTTTTGAGCCTCTAAATACTTTTCATTAAAATTTTGAGATTGATTTTTTTTACAACTAACATTCTCAGAACTTGAACCAACAAAAAAATCTTTTGTAGGCTTTAAGAATGCTAATGAGTTTTTATTTTCCAATTTATGTAAAGTTAAATTAGGTATCTTTATTAGTTCCAGTATTTGGTCAGCTTTAACTACAAATGATAATAATAATAGCAAAATTATGTAAAAGTTTAACTTCATTGGAAAATTATGATTATACTTTAATCAAATATTATATGTTAGATTAAATAAATGAAGAAAAAAAAAAAAGATACAATTCAACCAGTAAGCGGAACAATTGTACCAAGATTTGCAGGACCAAGTACATTTGCAAGATTGCCAGAACTTAGAGATGTAGAAAGTTGTGATGTAGCAGTTGTAGGAATTCCTTTTGATGCAGGAACAAGTTATAGACCTGGTGCAAGATTTGGACCACAAAGTATTAGACAAGCATCTAGACATTTAAGAACAAATTACCATCCAGATTATGATGTTGAACCATTTAAAGTTCAACAAGTTGCAGATGCAGGAGATATAACTTGTAATCCATTCAATATAAAAGAGGCTATACATCAAATAGAAAACGGAGCTATCGATCTTTTAAATCAAACAGGTGGTATTATTAGTATGGGAGGCGATCATACAATTGCATTTCCACTTCTTAGAGCAGTAAACAAAATTAATGAGGGGCCTGTAGCTTTAGTACATTTTGACGCTCACCTTGATACTTGGGATACTTATATGGGTGCACCATTTACGCATGGTACTCCTTTTAGAAGAGCTAGAGAAGAAGGTTTGTTTCTTGATGACGCATCAATGCATGTTGGAATTAGAGGTCCGTTATATAGCAGAGATGATTTAAAAAACGACGAAAGTTTTGGTTTTAAAATAATTCATTGTGATGAGTTTCAAACGGAAGGAATTGATAAGATAGTAAGCAGAATAAGAAAAAGAGTAGGCAACAACCCATTGTATCTCTCAATTGATATAGATGTATTAGATCCTGCTTTTGCTCCAGGTACAGGGACACCTGAAATAGCTGGGATGTCCACAAGAGAAATGGTGAATGTTATTAGAGGATTATCAGGCTTGAAATTAATATCAGCAGATGTTGTTGAAGTTTCACCAGCATATGATCATGCAGAAGTTACATCTTTAGCTGCAGCGACAATAATTTATGAGCTGACTAATTTATTTGCAAAAGTTAAAGGATAAGTTAATTTCTTTTCATGTTAGATAAAAAAAAATTCTACATCAATGGAGAGTGGGTTAATCCTAAAAGCAACCAAACAATCGATATAATAAATCCTGCAACAGAGGATGTTTGTGCAGAGATATCTTTAGGAAATAAAGACGATATTAATGAAGCAGTTCAATCTGCTAAAACAGCTTTTAAGACTTGGGCATTCTCAACAAAAGAGGAAAGACTAGCTCCATTAGAGAAATTATACGAGCTTTATAAAAAAAGATGGGCAGATATTGCAGAGGCAATTACTTTGGAAATGGGAGCACCAAAAGATTTTGCAACCAAACTTCAAGCTGGCACAGGAGCAGCGCACATAAAAACCTTTATTAGATATTTAAAAGAATTTAATTTTGAAAAGCCTTTAGGTGAGCATGCAAAAAATCAAAGAATAATTTACGAACCTAAAGGAGTATGTGCTTTAATTACTCCTTGGAACTGGCCCATGAATCAAACTTGCTTAAAAGTTATGCCAGCAATAGCATCTGGCTGTACAATGGTTCTTAAGCCATCAGAGGTAGCGCCATTATCAGCAATGATACTCGCAGAATTAATACATGAAGCTAAATTTCCAAAAGGAGTTTTTAATTTAGTTAATGGAGATGGAGCAAACACAGGTGATGCGCTCACAAGTCATCCAGATATAAACATGATTTCTTTTACTGGATCAACCCGTGCTGGTGCTTTGATTTCACAAAATGCTGCAAAAGATTTTAAAAGAGTTAGTCTCGAACTAGGTGGTAAAGGCGCTAATATTATATTTAAAGATGCAGACCCAAAGGCAATTGAAAGAGGAGCTCTTAGATGTTTTAGAAATTCCGGTCAATCGTGTAATGCACCAACAAGAATGTTAGTTGAAAAAAGTATGTATACCCAAGCAGTTGAGAGAGTAAAACAATTTGCCAACGAAATGAAAGTTGGTGATCCTAATAAAGAAGGAGAACACATTGGCCCAGTTGTTTCTGAAGTTCAATATAAAAAAATCCAATCTTTAATACAAAAAGGAATTGATGAGGGCGCTACGCTTGTAGCTGGCGGAACTGGAAAACCAGATGGTATTGAAAAAGGGTACTTTGTAAAACCCACTGCTTTTGCCGATGTCAATAATGATATGGAAATTGCTAGAACAGAAATTTTTGGACCTGTTTTATCAATTATACCTTTCGAAAATGAGGAGGAAGCTATCGAGATAGCAAATGATACTGACTATGGATTAACAAATTATATTCAAACTCAAGATAAAGAAAAAGCAAATCGTGTTGCAAGAAAATTAAGATCTGGAATGGTTGATGTTAATGGCGCTGGTATAGCAGTAGATGCTCCTTTTGGTGGTTTTAAACACTCAGGAATTGGAAGAGAAGCAGGTAAAGAGGGTTTATTAGAATTTTTAGAAGTCAAATCAGTTGGTGGCTGGAATTAATTCGCTTTAGATTTAATACCTTCCAAAAATTTTAAACATTTTTTTAATTCATTCAATTCAATAAATTCATCAACCTTATGTGCTTGCTCTATAGATCCAGGACCACAAACTACAGTGCTAATTCCTATTTCTTGAAACAATCCCGCTTCAGTTCCGAATGATACTACATTCCTTGAATTATCGCCCGTGATGCTTGATACAAGTTCACATGCATCAGATTTTTCCTCTCGATCAAAACCAATTATTTCTCCAATAACTTCTTTTTCAATTTTAGAACCTGGATAAGTTTTTTTCATTTCAGGTAACAATTTTTCATTAATAAATTTATCAATTTCACTATTAACAAACACACCATCTTTTTTTACAACAGGTCTTAGTTCCCAATCAACTTTACATTTATCTGCAATCACATTCCTTGCTATACCTCCTGATATGCCACCAATTTGAAGAGTTGTATAAGGTGGATCAAAGATAGAATTTTTTGGCGGGTTATTTTTTAAATGTTCTCTAATCTCTAAAAGTTTTTGTATAAACTTAGAAGCATACTCAACAGCATTCACCCCTTTATCAGGTTGCGAACCGTGTCCTGCTAATCCATAAAAATGAGTTGTGTATTCGTAACAGCCTTTGTGAGCATCTATAATTTTCATATTTGTAGGTTCGCCAACTACACAAATTGCATCTTTAATATTTCTTTTTTTTAATTCTTTAATTAATAATGGCGCACCTTGACAAGCCGTCTCCTCATCAAATGTGAATGAAAAATGAAGATCTCTATCCATATTTGAATTTGAGAAAATTGGGGCGTAAGCAAGTAAGCAAGCAAGAAATCCCTTCATGTCACATGAGCCTCGTCCATATAATTTTTCATTTTTTATAGTAGCTATAAAAGGATCTGATGACCAACCTTTCGAAACAGGGACGACATCCGTATGTCCAGATAAAATTATAGGCTTTTTGCAATTTTTATTTTTTGATTTAAGAGTAGCAAAAAGATTTACCCTTTTTTTATCAGAGTCATAAATTTTAAATGACTCCGCCCCTAAGTCATTAAAAATTTTTTCACAATAATTTATTATAGAATTATTATCCTCCCCAGAAATTGATTTAAAAGCTATTAGGTCAGAGAGTATTTTTACTGAACTATTGAATGTTTTATCTAAATTATTTTCTGTACTCATATAAAAAATTAATTATATATTAAATTCATGAAAGAACAAATAACGTATGATATTTTTGATAAAGCTGATATCAGAATTGGCACAGTAATTTCAGTTAAAAAAAATGAAAAAGCAAGAAAACCCTCGCTTGTAGTCGAAGTAGACTTTGGAAAAGATATCGGGATTAAACAATCTTCTGCCCAAATTACCCATTACTATAATGAAGAAAATTTAATGAATAAGCAGGTAATAGGTGTTTGCAACTTTGCTGAAAAAAATATTGCTGGTGTTGTATCACAAGTTTTAATACTAGGAGCAATCGACTCAGATGGTAAAGTAGTTTTATTACATCCATCTCAAAAGACTGAAAATGGTTTACCGATTGCTTGATTATTAAGTAACTTTGCGACAAATGATAGTTTTATTAAATCACTTAATTATGCTAAATCGAAATCGATTTAAGCACTTATATATATGAAACCAGGTAACAAAAATTCTTTTAAATCTTTAACAACAACCAAAATCAATAATAACGAATACTATTACTATTCTTTAAAATTAGCCGAAAAAAATGGATTAGACGGGATATCTAAATTACCTAAATCTTTAAAGGTATTGTTAGAAAATTTATTAAGATACGAAGACGATGAGACAGTAACAAAATCTCAAATTCTAGCACTACAATCATGGTTAAAAGATAAAAAATCAAATACTGAAATAGCCTATAGGCCTGCAAGAGTTTTACTACAAGACTATACTGGTATACCAGCTGTAGCTGACTTAGCTGCAATGAGAGAAGCAGTTAAAGAGAAAAATAAGGATCCAAATAAAATAAATCCATTATCATCAGTAGATCTTGTAATAGATCACTCAGTTCAGGTCGATAAATATTCAACTTTGAATTCTCTTAAAGAAAATGTTGAGATTGAATTCCAGAGAAACGCTGAAAGGTATTCATTTCTAAAATGGGGGCAGCAAGCATTTAATAATTTTAGAATTGTTCCTCCAGGAACAGGTATTTGTCATCAAGTAAACCTAGAATATTTGTCAAAAGTTGTTTGGATGGAAAAATTTAACAAAAAGAATTATATATTCCCTGATACTCTTGTTGGAACTGATAGTCACACAACAATGGTAAATGGTTTATCAGTTTTAGGATGGGGTGTTGGTGGCATTGAGGCAGAGGCAGGTATGCTTGGCCAACCTATTTCTATGTTAATTCCTGAAGTAGTTGGATTTGAAGTTAAAAATAAACTTCCAGAGGGTACTACAGCCACAGATTTAGTTCTTACAGTTGTAAAAATGTTAAGAGATAAAGGGGTAGTTGGTAAATTTGTTGAATTTTATGGAGAAGGTTTAAAAAATTTAACTTTAGCAGATAGAGCAACTATAGCTAATATGGCACCTGAGTATGGAGCAACTTGTGGATTTTTTCCAATTGATGAAGAAACTTTAAAATATTTAGAATTTTCAGGAAGAGATAAAACTCAGGTAGAAATAGTAAAGAAGTATGCAACTGAACAAGGTCTATGGGCAAGTAGCGATATAGAATTTAGTGATACTTTATCTTTGGATATGTCAACTGTAGTTCCAACTATATCAGGTCCGAAAAGACCACAAGACAAAGTCTTACTAACAGATGCAGCACAAAATTTTAAAGAAAATTTTATGAAAAATACAAATAGAAAAGATTTCTTAAAGGCAAAAGTTAACAACACAGATTTTGAGATTCAAGACGGTTCAATATTAATTGCAGCAATTACCTCTTGTACAAATACTTCAAATCCAAATGTACTTATTGGTGCAGGTCTTTTAGCAAAAAAAGCTTGTGAACTTGGTTTAAACTCTAAACCTTGGGTAAAAACTTCTCTTGCGCCTGGATCTCAAGTAGTAACTGATTATTTGGAGAGAGCAGGTTTAAATACATATTTAGATAAATTAGGTTTTAACTTGGTTGGATATGGGTGTACGACTTGTATCGGGAACTCAGGACCTTTGGCGGAAAACATTTCTGAGTCCGTGAGCAAGAATAATTTATATTCAGTTTCAGTTCTTTCAGGAAACAGAAATTTTGAAGGTAGAATATCTCCATTAGTTAAAGCGAACTATTTAGCATCACCACCCCTAGTAGTAGCATATGCAATTGCAGGTAATATGCAAATAGACTTATATAAAGATCCTTTAGGAAAAACTCTGGATGGAAAAGATGTATTTTTAAAAGATATTTGGCCGAGCAATCAGGAAATAGATGAAGTTTTAAAAGAATCTCTTAATGCATCAATGTTTATTAAAAGATATTCCGATGTTTCAAAGGGCCCAGATCAATGGCAAAAAATTAAAACTAAGGAGTCCAGCATTTATGAGTGGGATGAAAATTCCACTTATGTAAAGAAGCCACCTTTTTTTGAAAATTTAAAAGATGAACCTGAAAAATTTG
Source organism: uncultured Pelagibacteraceae bacterium (assembly GCA_902610315.1). Lineage (GTDB taxonomy): Bacteria > Pseudomonadota > Alphaproteobacteria > Pelagibacterales > Pelagibacteraceae > Pelagibacter. Next base: position 654 of record CACLVA010000016.1, on the reverse strand, counting down.
AAAATATAGAAAATGCAAGACCATTATTAATTTTAGGTGATATGGTAACAACTGATCACATATCACCAGCTGGATCAATTCAAAAAGATAGCCCGACAGGTGAATATTTTATGAAAAATCAAGTTCTTCAAAAAGATTTTAACTCTTATGGTTCTAGAAGAGGAAACCATGAAGTTATGACGAGAGGAACATTTGCTAATATAAGAATTCGAAATGAGATGGCACCAGGCACAGAAGGTGGTTTTACAAAATTACATCCAGAGGAAAAGGTTATGCCAGTTTATGATGCTGTAGTTGAATATAAAAAGAGAGGCACAGATTTAGTAGTAATAGGTGGCAAAGAGTATGGGACTGGATCCTCTAGAGACTGGGCTGCAAAAGGCACAAAATTATTAGGAATAAAATCTGTTTTAGCAGAAAGTTTTGAAAGAATTCATAGATCTAATTTAATAGGTATGGGAATACTCCCACTTCAATTTATTAATGGTCAAAATAGAAAAAAATTAAATTTAGATGGCTCAGAATTAATTTCAATTAAAGGAATTAAAGAGGGCTTAAAACCAGGTGATAAGGTCTCAGTTGAATTTAAATATAAAAATGGTGATACGAAGAAAATAGAAATGCTTTGCAGAATAGATACTAATAATGAACTTG
>CACLVA010000015.1 GCA_902610315.1 uncultured Pelagibacteraceae bacterium | reverse complement strand
CAGAACTGTCAGATATTGCAAGTGCTGTTGTTTTTTTAAGTTATATTTTTTTAGATACATCAAATAATTAAAATTTTTAGGTCAGTATAAATCAAATCTATTGCAACTACCAGTATTGCTAATAAACCAACCCAACCAATCCATTTATACTTTTTTATCCATCCAGATATTTTAGGAGCAACTAAACTCCATGATTTTGATGGAATTACACCAACAGTTGCTAATATTAGACCAACGAGTAGAGGAGAAATTAATATTGTAAGTAAAAATATTAAAGATAATCCAAAGATTAAGATGAATTATTTATCAACTGATGATGATAGGTATGTTGCTGCACAAGGATTAAAGCTTGTAAGAAAAATAATGCTAGATACTGAAACATTTAAAAAATATGAACCAGAGGAATACCGTCCTGGTGCTCACATTAAAGATGACGAGGAGCTAGTCAAAGCTGGTAGTGACTATGCACAAACAATTTTTCATCCTGTTGGCACTTGCAAAATGGGTCAAGATGAGAATTCAGTTGTAAACGATAGACTTAAAGTTCATGGAGTTGAAAATTTAAGAGTAGTTGATGCATCAATTATGCCAAATATTACATCAGGAAATACAAACGCACCAACTATAATGATTGCAGAGAAAGCATCTGACATGATATTAGAAGACAATCTGCAATGAATGAAGAAATAATAATTTTTACACAAATAGTTTTTATAGATTTAGTTTTAGCGGGTGATAATGCAATAATAATTGGTATGGTTGCATCTCAATTTCCAGCCGATGAGAGAAAAAAAATTATTTTTTGGGGAATTGGTGGAGCTGTTGTATTAAGAATAATACTAACTCTTTTAACTGCATATTTGTTACAAATAACTGGTCTAAGATTGATTGGTGGTTTAGCGTTATTATATATTTGCTATAAACTTTATAAAGATATTCTAAAAAATTCTAATAGTGAACCAAATAGTAAGATAAAAATAGACAAGTCTAGTTTTATAAAAGCTATATCAACTGTATTAATTGCAGATTTTACAATGAGTTTAGATAACGTGCTTGGTGTAGCTGGAGCTGGAGTTGTTTTAGGTGGAGCAATTGATGAATGTAAAAAATTAGCTGAAAAATTGGACGCACCGGTTTGTAATGGTTATCAACATAATGATAGTTTTCCTGGAAGCCACTTTTTAGCTGTAGGACCCTTAGGATACAATGGATCTAAAGCTGCTATGGAATTAATATCTAAAGCAGATGTAGTACTAGCGCTTGGTACAAGACTTAATCCTTTTTCAACATTACCAGGATATGGAATTGATTATTGGCCAAAGAAGGCAACAATAATTCAAGTGGATATGAACCCTGACAGAATTGGTCTTACTAAAAAGGTTTCAGTTGGAATTTGTGGAGATGCCAAACAAGTAGCTCAACAGATTTTAGATAAACTTTCTTCAGACGCAGGAAATACTGGCAGAGAAGAAAGGAAAAATTTAATACATAAAACTAAATCTGCGTGGTTACAAACTTTATCTGGTTTAGATCATGAGGAGGACGATCCTGGTACAGTTTGGAACAAAGAAGCAAGGGAAAGAGATAAAGATAGAATGTCCCCAAGACAAGCATGGAGAGCAATTCAAGACGCTTTACCTCAAGATGCAATTATCTCTAGCGACATAGGAAACAATTGCGCAATAGGAAATGCTTACCCAACTTTTGAAAAACCAAGAAAATATTTGGCACCTGGTTTATTCGGTCCTTGTGGATATGGTTTTCCAGCTATTCTAGGCGCAAAAATTGGCTGTCCTGATACTCCGGTGGTAGGATTTGCAGGTGATGGAGCTTTTGGAATTAGCATGAATGAAATGAGCTCATGTGCAAGAGAAGAATGGCCAGCTATCACAATGGTAATTTTTAGAAATTATCAATGGGGCGCCGAAAAAAGAAATTCAATACTTTGGTTTGATGATAATTTTGTTGGAACAGAACTTGACCCTGAATTAAGTTATGCAAAAGTTGCTAATGCTTGTGGATTAAAAGGAGTAACTTGTAAAACAATGGAAGAGACAACCAAAGCAATTAAACAATCTTGCGAAGATCAAAAAAAAGGTATTACAACTTTTATTGAAATAATTTTAAATCAAGAGCTTGGTGAACCTTTTAGAAGAGATGCTATGAAAAAACCTGTTAAAGTTGCAGGTATTAAAAAAGAGGATATGAAGAAACAACCCTCTTTAATTTCTTAATTTAAACAATTTTTTATCTTATAAATGCTTTAACAGAACCTAGTTTATCAACTTTACCAGTATAAAGACCCTTACCTTTAATTGGAACTACACCAACCGAAGAACCAGTAAAAACCCAAAAATCTTTATTTAAATTTATTTTGTCTTTTTTAACTTTATTCAAAACAAATCTCAAAGAGTTCAATGGGTTTATGTAGACTGTATTAGTATTACCACTTACGCTTTGATTAATTTTTTTATTTGAAATATTAGTTTTCAAATTCCCAATATTCGTTCTTTTATATTTCTTTTTGGCACCTATTAAAAATTATTTTGAATTAAATGATAAAGAAATTTTAGCTTGTGATGATTTAATTAAAAAATTGCAACAAAAAATCAGCCTAGAAGATAGCACTGTAAAAGGTTTTAATGTTGGCACAAACTCAGGAAAAGTTGCAGGTCAATCTATTTTTCACTGTCATATACATGTGATTCCAAGAAGAGAAGGCGATGTAGAAAATCCCCAAGGCGGTGTTCGAAGCGTTATTCCTTCTAAACAGCATTATATAAGAAAAAAATAACATTTTGATTATTCAAAACCCTCATAATGTCTCTATATCGCAGTTGAACTATTTTTTTAAGTGTACTACTAATATAACGATTTTATAAATTTTATGTTTTCAACTAATCCATTTTCAATTTTATCTGAAACTGTTCCATTAATAGGAATACAATCTTTTGTAGTTATCATGGTTGCACTTGTGATTTTAGGAACTGTATTAGATATGATACACAAAAAAAACGTAAAATATTTTTTTAATAACGCTAAGAAAGCAAAGAAAAATGCTAAAAGAGAATTAGGTAGCGGTGAAAGGATTGCAGTAATAGCAAAAACAATTGTCCATGACATTGGTACTACTTCAGAATTAGGCTTAGGTAAAAGAAGAATAGCTCACGTTCTTGGAATGTATGGTACAATTTTATTCTGGGTTGGTTCAGGTGCAATGATTTTCTTTTATACAACATCTGATACACCTGCAATCTGGCCAATTCTTTGGCATGTAGGAGCAATAATGACTTGCTTAGGCGGATATTGGTTCTGGTTATTTTTAAGAGTAGATGTTGCTGCAGAAGCTAACTCAGTATTTAGAATCATTACTGCAGATCTTTTTGTGCTAGCTTTATTAGCATCTTCCACATTTGGATTAATATGGTCCTTCTTGCAATTTAATAATATTTCTGGATGGGACAATTTATTTCTAGTTCTCTTTGCAGTTTCAAATATAGTTCTGTTTGGTGGAGTATATTGGTCTAAATTTGCACATATGTTTTACAAACCTGGTGCTGCGATACAGAAAAATTTAGCTGAAGCTGATGGTTCTAGAGATAATTTACCACCTCCAGCAGATGCTCCAGAACAATTTGGTCTTGGTATAAAAAGAGAAGAGCCAAAACACTATTAATATGTTAAGATTTAAAAAGGAGATAAAATAAATGTCGACATTTGTATATATGACTAGGTGCGATGGATGCGGACACTGCGTAGATATATGTCCTTCAGACATAATGCATATTGATAAAAATATTAGAAGAGCAAAAAATATAGAACCGAATTTTTGTTGGGAATGTTACTCTTGTGTGAAAGCATGCCCTAATCACGCAATAGATGTTAGAGGTTATGCCGACTTTGCTCCCATGGGGCACAGCGTTAGAGTAAGAAGAGAGGAAGAAAAAGGAACGATATCTTGGAAAATAAAATTTAGAAATGGAACAGAAAAAGATTTTGTTTCCCCAATAACTACTAAACCTTGGGGAAAATATATCCCTAAACTTGCAGAAGGTGATAAACCTAATCAAGGAGAAATAAACTCTCAAATTTTATACAATGAACCTCACGGTTTAAATACGGATAAAGATTTACCAACACTTGATAAAAGCTCTTTTAAAAAAGGAGTTTATTATTAATGCCAAAGAACAAAACTGTATTTGAAGATTGCGATGTTTTAGTTGTTGGTGGTGGAATGGCTGGTACCGGAGCCACTTTTGAAGCTAGACATTGGGGAAGAGATCTAAAAATAATCTGTGTAGAAAAAGCAAACATTGATAGAAGTGGTGCTGTAGCGCAAGGTCTTTACGCTATTAATTGTTACATGGGAATGCAGTGGGGAGAAAATCAACCAGAAGATCATGTGAGATATGCAAGAAATGATTTGATGGGGCTAGTAAGAGAAGATCTCGGATACGATATGGCAAGACACGTTGACTCAACTGTTCACATGTTTGATGAATGGGGTTTACCAATGATGAAAAATAAAGAAACTGGTAGATATCAAAGAGAAGGTAAATGGCAAATTATGATTCATGGCGAAAGTTACAAACCAATTGTTGCTGAGGCAGCAAAGAAATCAGCTGATAAAATTTATAACAGAATAATGATTACTCATCTTTTAAAAGATGAAGAAAATGAAAATAGAATTGCAGGTGCAGTAGGTTTTAATATGAGAACAGGTGATTACCACGTATTTAAAGCTAAAGCAGTTATTATTGCAGCTGGTGGAGCTTCTCATATTTTTAAACCAAGAGCAGTTGGTGAGGGAATGGGAAGAACATGGTACGCACCTTGGAGTAATGGCTCTGCATACGCATTACCAATTGCTGCAGGAGCGAAAATGACTCAAATGGAAAATAGAATTGTGTTATGTAGATTTAAAGACGGTTATGGTCCAGTTGGGGCATATTTTTTACATTTAAAAACTTATACTCAAAATGCAAATGGCGAGAATTATGAAAAGAAATGGTATGATTCTACAAAAAAACTTGTTGGCGAGTACATTGATCATCATCCAACTCCAACATGTCTAAGAAACCATGCTTTTATTCAAGAAGTAGCAGCAGGTGGTGGACCAATTCACATGGTTACAAAAGAAGCTTTTCAGGATCCACACCTTGAAACAGTGGGTTGGGAAAATTTTTTAGGTATGACAGTAGGACAAGCTGTAGTTTGGGCATCTCAAAATATTGATCCAAAATACACTAATCCAGAATTAACAACTTCAGAGCCTTATGTTATGGGCTCACATGCAACATGCTCAGGAGCATGGGTAAGCGGTCCAGAAGACATTGCACCAGACGATTATTTTTGGGGATATAACAGAATGATGTCTGTTGAGGGTCTATTTGGTGCAGGCGACACTGTAGGCGGCAGTGCACATAAATTTTCATCGGGTTCTTTCACTGAGGGAAGACTAGCTGCAAAAGCTGCGGTTAAATACATTGAAGATAAAAAAGCAAACAATATTAAAGTAAGTGAAAAACAATATAATGATCTAAAAGAAGTAATTTATAAACCACTAGAGAATTATACGGTTGGTAGAAATGAAATAACTGGAGGCACAGTTTCACCAAGTTATATCTCACCGATACAAGGTTTACAAAGACTTCAAAAAATCATGGATGAATATTGTGGTGGTATCACCAATAACTACATGACAAATGACAATCTCCTTAAAAAAGCTTTAGAATTATTAGATTGGCTTCAGGAGGACTTGGAAAACGTAGGAGCTGAGGATTACCATCAGTTAATGAGAGCATGGGAGTTAAAACACAGAACTTTGACATCTCAGTGTGTTACAGAACATACTTTATATAGAGAGGAAACTCGTTGGCCAGGGTACTATTATAGAGGCGATCATATGAAACTTGATGATGAAAATTGGCATTGTTTAACTGTTTCAAGACGTGATCCAGAAACTGGCAAGTTCACTATGGAAAAAAAACCTGTCTATCACATAGTCGACGATAAAGAGAAGAAAAAAGCATCTTAAGTCCTAACAATTATAAATATGAGTTTCACATCAAAATCAGATGAACAAATAATAGAAATTGCTAATCCAATTTGGCAAAATTTGATTAAATCATCAAATATGAAAGATTATGGCGGTTTTACTAAAGATTTTTCATCTCAAATGCTTTATGGAGCAAATGAAGTGGAGCTCGGGAAGCAATGGGCCAGCAATAAATTAATATGTAGTTTGTCTGATGATTATAAAGCTTTTGGCTGCCTTAGAAGAGGATTACACGTGACAGTTCTTTTTAAACAGAGGAGTACCACTGAAGAGGGGGAGTTTCTTGGTAGGCTTGTTCTTGGAGAAGAAGGCGACTCAGTCAAAGTTTTTGGTGCAACGATTTTTTAAATAAGACTTGATAAATATTCTTTCTGGGTGTACTTGATAAGTATGCTTGAAAATTTAAATAAAAACCTAAACATCTTCAAGCTTATAAAAAACTCTAAAATATTTTCATATATAAATGCTAAGTTTGTGCTCTACATGGGTTTAGCAGCATATTGGGTAGTAATTCTTTCGAGTACATTTTTTGGAATTTAATAATCAAATAGTTGACTTCAAATATTTTCGGGATAATTAACAGTCATGGAATTCTTTCTTCCAATAGCAGAAGTTTACGTAAGCCTGCCATTCATATTTATATTAAGTTTAGCAGTGGGTGTCTTATCTGGTCTTTTTGGTGTTGGTGGTGGATTTTTGATGACGCCTTTTTTAATTTTTTTGGGAATTCCACCAGCTTATGCGGTACCAAATGAGGCTAATAATATTTTAGGAACTTCTATATCAGGATCAACCACACATTATCTTAAAGGAACATTAGACTATAAAATGGGTTTGATGATAGTAGTTGGAGGAATAGTTGGTACTTCTTTAGGAATTTATACTTTTAGTTATTTTCAAGATATCGGCAAAATTAATATCGTAATATCTCTTGCGTATATGTATATACTTGCAATCATTGGTACAATTATGCTTGTCCAGGGTGTCACTGAGATAGATAGAGCACGAAAAAAAATTGTAGTTAAGAAAAAATTACATGATCATTATTGGTTTCACGGCTTACCATTTAGAATGAGATTTAAGAAATCAAAACTTTATGAAAGTGCATTTACTCCAATAGTAATTGGTTTTTTGGTAGGTTTTATTGCAGCAATATTAGGTGTTGGTGGAGCTTTTATTTTAGTTCCTGCAATGATTTATATAATTGGAATGCCTACAAAATTAATTCCAGGAACATCTTTATTTGTAACAATTTTTGTGAGCGCAATAGTTACTGTATTGCATGCATTTAACTATGGAACTATTGATCTTATATTAGTTACAGTTTTAATTTTAGGTTCGATATTAGGTGTACAAATTGGACAAAAACTTGGGGAAAAAGTTGATAGTTCACAATTTAAAACTATTTTAGCAGTTTTATTACTGTTGGTTGGTGTTGCAATTGCTTACGATACTTTTTTTGCAGCAGAAAATGTTTCAGGAATATACAAAAATTCTAAACCTTCATTAGGACCTGTCTCAGAATTTGTAAGGGATCTATCAAAAAATGTTCCTTTTCTTTACGGTATGGCATCTTTAGTTTTAGCTTTAGGATTAGGAGTTGGAGCAGCAGTTTTAAGAAAAGTTTTGTCTAAATTAAAAGATAAGTATATTCCAAAATCAACAATATCAACTAAGTAATTTTAAGCGCTTCTATAAAGTTTGGTCATCACGAACTCCTTATGACCGAGTGCCTCTGCGCACGTTAACCTACCATTAGCAACTTTAAGAGTTGCTTTTATTAATTCATCACCTGCTTGATCAAGATTCATTTCTCTAGAGAGTATTTTTGATACATCAAGATCAATGTGTTCACTCATAGTTTTAGCAGTTAATGGATTTGCAGTTAATTTAATAACCGGTTCTATTGGATTTCCAATTATATTTCCTTGTCCAGTTGGAAATAAATGAATATTAAATCCGCCTGCTGCTTGAAGAGTGACACACTCAGCAGCTGCTGAGGATGTATCCATAAAATACAATCCTTTTCCCTTACTAGGTTCTTCGGCAGGTTCAAGAACATCAATAAATTCTCTTGATCCAATTTTTTGAAAATTTCCAAAAGCTTTTTCTTCAATTGTAGTCAATCCTCCTGCAATATTTCCTGCAGTTGGTTGGCTCTCAGATAGGTCGTTAGTTGCTTCTTTTAAAATGAAATCGTTATATGAACTCCAAGTTTTCATAAATTTGTCTTGTGCCTCTTTAGTTTTACCTCTTTTAGCACAAACATTTTCAGCACCTGTTAACTCAGATGTTTCTCCAAAACAAAGATGAACACCTAAAGGCTCAAGTTTATCCATTAAATTTCCTACTGTAGGATTTGACGCTAGCCCTGATGTTGTATCAGATTCTCCACACTTTACAGAAATCCACAAATCGCTTATTGGACATTCTTCTCTCTGTTTTTCGGATGCCCACATTGAGAATTCTTGAGCTTTTTTAGAAACTTTTGCGATTGTATCAATATCTCCAACACCCTCGATACTAAATCCTTCTACAGGCTTTCCAGTTTTTGCAATAGCATCTACAATTCTTTTAGTCCATTTAGGCTCTATACCTATAACAATGACAGCTGCAACGTTAGGATTTTTACCTGTTCCTATCATTGTTCTAAAATGTAATTCAAGATCAGCACCAAATTGCAACCTTCCGTAAGAATGAGGTAAAGCAATAGTCCCTTTAATATTGTTAGATACAGCTTCTGCACATGCATTTGAAATATCATCAACCGGAAGAATAATTACATGATTTCTTGTACCCGCTCTTCCATTTTCTCTTTTGTAACCTAAAAAACTTTTTGGAATATCCATTTTTACCACTTTTTTGTTTTTACATTATGTACATGAACATGGTCACCTTTTTTTATTGACTTAACTACTTTACCAATATCATGTCCATATTTTATAATTGTGTCACCTTCTTTAAAATCTTGCAAAGCAATTTTATGTCCAAGGGGAATTTCTGCTTCGGATTTAATGTTATTTGAGGCGTCATTTTCCATGATCCAACAACCACAATCTTGGCCTTTAGTTACCTTTTCAACAACTATTACACCAACATTGTCTTTTTTATCGTGAATTATTATGTCTGTTTTAGCCATTGTGACGATTTCTTAGTAGAAACTTTGGAAGAATTTATATATTAATCGATCGATTGCAAACAAAATTTATTGAGTTTTTTTATGACTAAAATGACAACGGAAGAAGCTTTTATTAAAGTTCTTCAAATGCATGGAATTGAACACGCCTTCGGAATTATAGGTTCTGCTTTTATGCCTATCTCAGATTTATTTCCAAAAGCTGGTATAACATTTTGGGATGTAGCTCATGAGACGAACGGTGGATTAATCGCTGATGGTTACACAAGAGCTACTGGAAAAATGTCGATGGTGATAGCCCAAAATGGTCCGGGTATAACCGGATTAGTAACTCCAATTAAAACTGCTTACTGGAATCACACACCCTTATTAGTGGTTACACCACAAGCTGCAAACAAGACTATGGGCCAAGGAGGTTTTCAAGAAGTTGAACAGATGAATTTATTTAAAGATATGGTTTGCTATCAAGAAGAAGTAAGAGATCCATCTAGAATGGCAGAAGTTCTTAATAGAGTTATTGAAAAAGCATTTAGAGGCTCTGCACCTGCGCAAATTAATGTTCCAAGAGATTATTGGACGCAAGTTATAGATATTGAATTACCACCTATTGTTAGATTTGAAAGACAGGGTGGGGGCAAAGAAGCAATCGAGAACGCTGCAAAACTTTTATCAAAAGCTAAATTTCCAGTAATTTTATCTGGAGCTGGAGTTGTTTTAGGTGGAGCAATTGATGAATGTAAAAAATTAGCTGAAAAATTGGACGCACCGGTTTGTAATGGTTATCAACATAATGATAGTTTTCCTGGAAGCCACTTTTTAGCTGTAGGACCCTTAGGATACAATGGATCTAAAGCTGCTATGGAATTAATATCTAAAGCAGATGTAGTACTAGCGCTTGGTACAAGACTTAATCCTTTTTCAACATTACCAGGATATGGAATTGATTATTGGCCAAAGAAGGCAACAATAATTCAAGTGGATATGAACCCTGACAGAATTGGTCTTACTAAAAAGGTTTCAGTTGGAATTTGTGGAGATGCCAAACAAGTAGCTCAACAGATTTTAGATAAACTTTCTTCAGACGCAGGAAATACTGGCAGAGAAGAAAGGAAAAATTTAATACATAAAACTAAATCTGCGTGGTTACAAACTTTATCTGGTTTAGATCATGAGGAGGACGATCCTGGTACAGTTTGGAACAAAGAAGCAAGGGAAAGAGATAAAGATAGAATGTCCCCAAGACAAGCATGGAGAGCAATTCAAGACGCTTTACCTCAAGATGCAATTATCTCTAGCGACATAGGAAACAATTGCGCAATAGGAAATGCTTACCCAACTTTTGAAAAACCAAGAAAATATTTGGCACCTGGTTTATTCGGTCCTTGTGGATATGGTTTTCCAGCTATTCTAGGCGCAAAAATTGGCTGTCCTGATACTCCGGTGGTAGGATTTGCAGGTGATGGAGCTTTTGGAATTAGCATGAATGAAATGAGCTCATGTGCAAGAGAAGAATGGCCAGCTATCACAATGGTAATTTTTAGAAATTATCAATGGGGCGCCGAAAAAAGAAATTCAATACTTTGGTTTGATGATAATTTTGTTGGAACAGAACTTGACCCTGAATTAAGTTATGCAAAAGTTGCTAATGCTTGTGGATTAAAAGGAGTAACTTGTAAAACAATGGAAGAGACAACCAAAGCAATTAAACAATCTTGCGAAGATCAAAAAAAAGGTATTACAACTTTTATTGAAATAATTTTAAATCAAGAGCTTGGTGAACCTTTTAGAAGAGATGCTATGAAAAAACCTGTTAAAGTTGCAGGTATTAAAAAAGAGGATATGAAGAAACAACCCTCTTTAATTTCTTAATTTAAACAATTTTTTATCTTATAAATGCTTTAACAGAACCTAGTTTATCAACTTTACCAGTATAAAGACCCTTACCTTTAATTGGAACTACACCAACCGAAGAACCAGTAAAAACCCAAAAATCTTTATTTAAATTTATTTTGTCTTTTTTAACTTTATTCAAAACAAATCTCAAAGAGTTCAATGGGTTTATGTAGACTGTATTAGTATTACCACTTACGCTTTGATTAATTTTTTTATTTGAAATATTAGTTTTCAAATTCCCAATATTCGTTCTTTTATATTTCTTTTTGGCACCTATTAAAAATTTTACATTTGCACCAAAATCACTGCATAAGTCACCAAAAGAAGTAATTCCTTTTTTTCTTTGTCTGTAACCAACCACCTCAATACATGGCGCCATGTGAGAAATATATTTCGATATATTTTTCATGGTAATTACACCTTTAGATAAAAAAAAGGATTTTTTAACTTTATAACAAACCTCAAGCTCTATACCTAAAGTTGCTTTATTTATTTTAACACTTTTACCACTACTTAAACAATTTCTTTTATAAACTGTTGCGTAAAAAGGTTCCTTTTCTTTTAACTTTTTGATTAAAGGAATACCTGTGCCAGCTGCTTTAAAACCAATTGCAGGCAATTTAATTTTGCTTTCACAAAGTTTTCTCAATTTTTGTGCTTCTTTTATTTTTTTTGTATATTTATTAGGGATTGCTTTTATTAGTCTATTTTTCAAAAATGCAGTTACAAGTTTATTTGAGATTTTTTCTAAATTATTTTGTTTCATAATTTTATATCTATAACTGTTGAGGGATCTAACTTAATCCCAAACCAATTTAACCTAATGTCTAAATGAGGTCCAGTTGATCTTCCGCTAGAACCTACAGTACCGATTATATCACCTTGTTTTACAATATCACCTTCTTCTACAAATATTTTATTCATGTGCATATATAATGTAGAAATTCCATGTCCGTGATCAAAAATAAGCGTTGCTCCAGTGTAATATAAATCATTCTCAGCAAGCGTGACTACTCCATTAGCCATCGCTTTTATTGGAGTTCCAAGTTTACCTGCAAAATCTATTCCATAGTGGGGAGACCTAGGTTTACCGTTAAGAATCCTTTGACTACCATAAATTCCTGTTATTATTGCATCATCTAAAGGAGCTATAAATTTATTTTTAAAAAATTTTAAATTTGAATTTATTTCTCTAGCTCTAACAATTAATTTATTTTCTTTTTTAATCCTTGCATAAACTTCTTTAGGAGGTGTGACTTTCTTAGGCTCAAGACCATCAATTCTTTGAATTTTGTATTCTCTTTTAATTACCTTTTTAACTATT
>CACLVA010000014.1 GCA_902610315.1 uncultured Pelagibacteraceae bacterium | reverse complement strand
ACATGTATTCTAAAGGATGGAATTTAAAAGCATTATATTCAATTTTAATAGGAACTATCTTTGCATTTTCAACTATTTGGAATACTAATCTTAATATATTTCAATCTTTTTCTTGGATAATTGGTTTTGTTGTTTCAAGTATTGTCTATTACCTCCTAGCAAGTGAAAAATGAATAAATTTGATTTAAAAAAAAAAGTTGCAATAGTTACAGGCGGAGCCCAAGGTTTTGGTTTGGATATTACAAAAAGATTTCTTAAATCTGGGGCGAAAGTAATTATTTGGGATCATGATGAAAAAGAATTAAAAAAAATTGTTAAGAAAATTAAAAATAAAAATTTATATAAACAAATGGTCGATGTAACAGATCCTGAAAATGTTGAAGATGCTGTCAGCAAAATCACTAAAAACATGAAAATTGATATATTAGTTAATAGTGCTGGTATCACTGGGTCAACTACTGAGCTGTGGAATTACGATTATGAAGAGTGGAAAACAATTGTTGATATAAATTTACACGGAACCTTTAATTGCTGTAAGGCTGTAGTTCCATATATGATAAAAAAAAATTATGGAAGAATAGTTAATATTGCTTCAGTTTCTGGAAAAGATGGTAATGCAAAAGCTAGCGCATATAGCTCTTCAAAAGCAGGCGTTATTGCACTTACAAAATCTCTCGGAAAGGAATTAGCAAATAAAAATATAGCTGTTAATGCAGTAACTCCAGCAGGTGCCAAAACAAGGATTTTAAATCAAATGTCAAAAGAACATGTAAAAAGAATGCTTTCTAAAGTTCCAAGAGCAAGATTTCTGAAACTAAATGAGCTATCATCATTGGTATGCTGGCTTTCATCTGAAGAAAACTCATTTTCTACCGCCGCAGTATTTGATATTAGCGGCGGTAGATCTACTTATTAATTTATTTAATTTTAGGTTTTTCTAGAGGCAACATAGTGTTTTCAAGTCTATATAAACTATCTTCGTTAGCTATAACAGGTGCTAAAATAATTACTGACCAATAAATTAGAAGTATGAAGATTGATGCTAATTTCAAAGCCTCTCTCCATTAACTACGCAATTTTGCTTATTTATTTTTTGATCAAAATTTTCTAAATTTTCGTTATTGATAATCCATACGAAAGATTTCTCGTAAGTGTTATCTTCGGCTAATTTAGTACATTTTTTGCCAAGTTTAACTGAATGTGTTGAGCATCCAGTTAGAACCAATATTAATATAAGGGGTATTAAAAGTTTCATGAGCATTAAATAGCTTTAAATAATGAATTTCGAATGTCTGAAAAATGTCAAAAGTAAGATTTTCAAATTATTTGAATTTTTTTTTTTTTAGTCTATAGCTTCCAAAAATGAAAAAAATTTTAATATTAATTATCTCAATTTTCTTTTTTAACAATGTATACGGGGATAATTTAGAAATATTTCAGTTTAATAATGAGGAGCTAGATAATTTAAAAGTAAGAAAAATTAGAGGCGCTAAAAATCTCACTAATTATAGCCTGGGCAATAATGAAAAAGGTAATTTTTTGAGAGCTGAGGTTGAAGATGGGGGATCAGGTTTAGGAAAAGAGGTTTTAGTGGATCTTAATAAAACCCCATTTTTAAATATTACTTGGAAAGTTGAAAAAGACTTAAATGGCATAAATGAGAAATCAAAAAAAGGGCATGATTTTGCTGCGAGATTCTTCGTAGTTAAAAAAACTGGGCTAACACCACTTTCAAACAAAGCGATAAACTACGTTTTTTCAAGCAACGAAGAAATTGATGACCATTGGACTAGTCCTTATACTAAAAGCTCGATTGACTATGTGTTATCATCTACCAAAAATAACTTAAATGAGTGGGTTAAAGTGAAAACTAATGTTAAAGAAGATTATAAAAAATTGCATAATTTAGATGTGGATATATTAGATGGGGTTGCGATAATGGCCGATACTGATCAGTCAAAAAAGCGATCAATTTCTTATTTTCAAAGTATATATTTTTCAGCCAATTAAAAAATTTATAGATGAATGAATTTAGTTATAAATTAAAAGTTTTTTATGAGGATACTGACTCAGGCGGCGTGGTTTATTATGCAAATTATTTAAAGTTTTTTGAGAGAGCAAGAACTGAGGCAATTGCAGAAATTGGCTTGAGCAACAAAAAATTATTAGAGGAAAATGGAATTTTTATAATAGTGAAATCTTGTAATATCGAATATAAAAGACCTGCTAAACTTGAAGACCAACTTGAGATAAAATCTAATATAATTTCAATATCTAATACATCCTTTAAGATGAGACAAAAGGCTTTTAGAGATAAAGAATTAATAACTGATTGTGAAATACACTTGGTTATAGTTGATGGAAAAGGAAAACCGTCAAAAATACCAGAAATCCTAAAAAAGAAATTAGAAAATTAGTTTAATTCAAGGGCCTTTTTGAAAAGGTGTTTCATTTTTTTTTCGTTAATTCTTCCAGTATTAACATTTCTCGGACTTGGGTGATAACACGCAACTAAATTAATATTTTTTGGAAGATTATAAATTTTGCCATGAGAAAAATATACTTTGTCTTTAAAGTAATAATTTTCTTTAAAAAACAATACACAACTATCGAAAGCAATTTTTCCTAATGCAACAATTGTTTTTAGATTTTTTAGATTTTTTATTTCATTATGAAAAAAACTAAAACAATTGTTCAATTCATCTCTATTGGGCTTATCTCCAGGAGGTACACACTTAAGGGCTGTTGTTATATACGCATTTTTTAATTTTAATCCATCATTTATATTATCTGAATACGATTGATTTGAAATTTTAACACCATACAAACATTTATATAAAAAATCTGATGATCTATCTCCAGTAAAAACTCTACCTGTTCTTGTTCCACCGTGTGCAGCTGGTGCTAATCCTACAAAAAGTAATTTTCCATGAACATCACCAAATCCTGTTATAGGTTTACCCCAATAGGTTTCATTTTGATATTGTTTCCTTTTATCATTTGATATCTTAGTTCTAAATTTTACCAATCTTGGACATTTACTACATTTAATTATAGATTTATTTAGTTTTACAAAACTTAGATTCATGATGAAACATTCTAAAATAATAATTTTTATTATTCTATTCCTTTTTAATCATAAAAGTTTTGCAGATGAAAATATTGTGGAAATCTTAAAAAAAAACAATAACATTGTTTTTATAAGACATTCACTAGCACCAGGCTCGGGAGATCCAGAAAATATAAATTTAAAAGATTGTAAAACTCAAAGAAATTTAAGCACCGAAGGAATTAATCAATCAAAAAAAATTGGTAATTTTTTTAAAAAAAATAATATTAAACTTGGAGAAGTTCTTTCTAGTGAATGGTGCAGATGTAAAGATACATCATTCTATGCATTTTCTAATTATCGTACTTTCAGTGACTTAAATTCATTTTATGATCCTAAATTTTACAAAAACAAAAAAAAACAAATTAAAAACTTAAAAAAATTTATTAAAAATTGGGATGGTAAATCAAATTTAATATTAGTTACACATTATGTTGTAATTTTAGAAATGTTAAACTTAGGTGCTAACTCGGGAGAAATTATAGTAACAAATAAAGATTATAAAATTTTGGGAAGAATTAAGATTGATTAATTATTTAAAGTACAAGTATATGAAACTCTTTATTATTTCATATGAAATTAAAAACCCATCTTTTATTACTTTAACTTTTTTAACTCCATCATATCTTTTTCTTTCATACATTTCTAAATCAACATATTTATAATTATTTTTTTTTACTTTTGTTGGTAATTCAATACATAATTTGAAATCAATACTCTTCAGATCTAATTTATTAAATTTTTCGACGTTACAAAGAACATAAGTAAACAAAATATCAGATAATTTAATTCCAAGAATATATTTTGTGATGAAAGTGAATATTCTATTACCAGTAAATGTTATTATATCATCATCATCACTACCTCCCTTGCCTCCATATCTACTTCCAAAAACAAAATCATTTTGTTTTGATAAGTTTACCAAATCTCCCAAATACCTGGGATCAAATGAATAATCAGCATTGTAAATGCATCCAAATTTATTTTTGGCTTTTTTAAAACCCTCAATAATTGCTGACCCATAACCTTTTCTTTTTTGAATTATTAATTTACAATCAAAATTATTGATAATAGGTATTGAATTGTCATCTTCACTATCCACCACAACAATTATTTCATCAACATATTCATTATTTTTAATTTCGTTTAAGACTGCACCTAAAGACTCTATTTCATTTTTACAGGGTATAATTAAAGAAATTTTTTCAGGCATTAGTTATTTTGAAAATTTATATTAATTTTCTTCTTTATTTTTTTCTACAAATATTAGTGCAATTAAAAATAAAGCAGTCCAAAACATTGCGATTAATCCTTTTTTTATATTAGTTTCAGCTCCCCAAATGTCCAAAAATACAGCACCAAATAATATTCCTAGGATATATAAAATTACTATATGTTTTATCTTAATCATTAGAATCCATTTTCCTTTTTTTTTCTAAAGAAATTCCATTTAAACATTTATAATTATAAGATTTTTCAAAACTTTCCAGCTGCCAACCTCTCATTCTAGATTTTATGTCAATTAAATTTTTTAATTTCCAATCATCACTGGTATTTTTATCTTTCCACCTAAGTTTTTCATCTGAATTTCTTGCACAACCATAACAAAAACCAGTGACCGGATCAGATTTACAAATGCTTATACAAGGCGAAACTATCATAAATTTAATGAATTATTTATTGCACAAATATTCTAATTGGACAATTTTAATCTATAATATATAAGTCTTTTTGAAAAAAAACTGGGCGAGTGGCGGAATTGGTAGACGCGTTGGTCTTAGGAACCAATATGGCAACATGTGAAGGTTCGAGTCCTTTCTCGCCTACCATATAATTATGAAAGTAACGGTAGAAAATAAAAAAAATTTAGAAAAAAATTTAAAAGTCTTTGTTGACAAAACTACAATCAACAAAGAGCTAGAATTAAGATATGAACAAATCAAAAAAGATGTTGTTCTTAAAGGATTTAGACCAGGCAAAGTTCCAACAGACATAATTAAAAAACAATTTGGAAAAGCAGTTTATGGAGAAGTTATTGACAAAATTTTAAAAGAAAGTTCAGCAAAAGCTATTGACGAAAAAAAAATTAGACCTGCTTTACAGCCAAAAATTGATCTTAAAAGCTTTGGTGAGGGAAAAGATTTAGAATACACAATTAGCATTACAGAGTTTCCAGAAGTCAAACTAGATTCTTTAGAAAAAATAAAGTTCGATGATTATGAAATAAAAATTGATGATAATGAAGCAAATAAAAGAATCAAAGAGATTGCAAAAAATCAAAAAAAACTTTATTGAAGTTGATCCATCTAAAGTAGCTAATGAGGGAGATCTCATTTCATTTGATTACACTGCTAAAGTTGATGGTAATAGTTTTGAGGGTAACGAGGGAAAAAACACTCAATTAGAGATTGGTAAAGATTTGTTTATCAAAGGTTTTGATAAACAATTATTGAAATCAAAAAAAGGTGATGAGATTAGTGTTGAAGTTACGTTACCGGAAAACTTTCCTAAAAAAGAATTAGTAGGCAAAAAAGGTATTTTTAAGTGTAAAATAAATTCAGTCAAAAAATCAAAAGAGGTCGAAGTTACAGATGAATTTGCAAAAACACTTGGCGCCAAGGATTTAAATGATTTAAAGAAGATTATTTCAAAGCAAATAAATGAGGAGTTTAAAAACTCTTTAAACATAATTTCAAAAAATCAAATATTAAAAGGATTAGAACAAATTAAAGTTGAAGATCTTCCACAATCTTTAATAGATGAAGAGGTAAAAGTATTAGGTCAAGGTCAAACTGAGGAAGAATTAAAAAAAAACAAAAATAATTTAGAAAAAAACGCCTCTAAAAGAATTAAACTTGGTTTAATTTTAAATGAAATCGGGGAAAAAAATAAAATAAAAGTTGACCCTAATGAAATTCAAGCAGAAATTCAAAAACAGTTAAGTATGATGCCCGGTCAAGAAAAAATAATTATGGATTATTATAAAAAAAATCCATCAGCTTCAGCTAGTCTTAGAGGAACACTTTATGAGGAAAAAATAATTAATTTTATAAAATCGAAAGCTAAATCAAATAAAAGAGTTTTAGATAAAAAAGAAGCTGAAAAAATTATTAAAGATGAAAATGAAAAAAATTTGCAAGAACAAAAGAAAACCATGAAAGTATCTGCTTCAAAAATAGATAAAAACAAATCTAAACAAAAAGAAAATAAAGCACCAGTTAAGAAAAAAGCAAAAAAAGTTAGCAAAAAGTAATTACAAGTTGTATAAGTAACTGATTCGTAATTATGAGTATTAAAATACCAGAACATATGAACACTCTTATCCCAATGGTTGTAGAACAATCATCTAGAGGTGAAAGAGCATACGATATTTACTCAAGACTATTAAAGGAGAGAATAGTTTTTTTAGTTGGTCCTATAAATGATAATGTAGCTTCATTAGTTACTGCACAATTGTTATTTTTAGAATCTGAAAATCCCAAAAAAGAAATTTATTTGTATATCAACAGCCCTGGTGGCTTGGTGACAGCAGGACTAGGTATCTATGATACGATGCAATATATAAAACCAGATGTATCAACTCTTTGTATTGGGCAAGCTGCATCAATGGGTTCTTTTCTTTTAGCGGCTGGAAAAAAAGGAAAAAGGTTTTCTTTACCTAATTCAAGAATAATGGTTCACCAACCTTCAGCAGGTTTTCAAGGGCAAGTAACTGACATAGAAATACATGCTAACGAAGTATTGTCATTAAAGAAAAGGTTAAATGAAATATATTCTAAACATACTGGTAAAAATGTTGAACAAATTAAAGATGCTTTAGAGAGAGATAACTTTATGACTCCAGAAAATGCTAAAGATTTTGGTTTAATTGATCAAGTAGTAGAGAAAAGAATTTAGTTTTCCACCATATATAGATAAACTTAAATATGAAACTTGATCATAACCCACAATATATATTAAAGTTAATTAATTGATTCGTTTACAAATTCTATGAGTAATAATAAAAATATTTTATACTGTTCTTTTTGTGGTAAAAGCCAACATGAAGTAAGAAAGTTAATTGCTGGTCCCACAGTATTCATTTGTGATGAGTGTGTGGAACTATGCATGGACATAATTAAGGAAGAAAATAAAGATACTTTTGTAAAACATCAAGATGGACTTCCCTCACCAAAACAGATCTGCTCAGTATTAGATGACTATGTAATAGGTCAAGACTTAGCAAAAAAAGTATTATCAGTTGCTGTGCATAACCATTACAAAAGATTAAATTATGAAAATAAAACAAGTAAAAATGTAGAACTAGCTAAATCAAATATTCTTTTAATCGGACCAACAGGTTGTGGAAAAACTTTACTCGCTCAAACCTTAGCAAGAATTTTAGATGTTCCATTCACAATGGCTGACGCAACAACACTTACAGAAGCGGGTTATGTTGGTGAAGACGTTGAAAATATAATTTTAAAATTATTACAAGCAGCTGACTATAATGTTGAAAAAGCTCAAAGAGGAATAGTTTACATAGATGAGGTTGATAAAATAAGTAGAAAGTCTGAAAATCCATCAATCACAAGAGATGTATCTGGTGAAGGGGTTCAACAAGCACTACTTAAAATAATGGAAGGTACAATAGCAAGTGTTCCACCTCAAGGAGGCAGAAAACACCCTCAACAAGAATTTTTGCAAGTAGACACTACAAATATTTTATTTATTTGTGGTGGAGCTTTTGCAGGGTTAGATAAAATTATTTCTTTGAGAGACAAAGGTTCGTCTATAGGATTTGGAGCAAAAGTTAAATCTATAGAAGATAAAAAAACAGGGGAATGGATCAAAAGTTTAGAACCAGAAGATTTATTAAAATATGGTCTTATCCCTGAATTTATTGGCAGATTACCAATCACTGCCACACTTGATGATTTAGATGAAAAATCTTTAATAAAAATTTTACAGGAACCAAAAAACTCTTTGATAAAACAATATCAAGAACTGTTTAAACTTGAGGGTGTTAAATTGAACTTTAAAGATAACGCTATAAAAGAGGTTGCAATAAAAGCTATTAAAAAGAAAACAGGCGCAAGAGGATTGAGGTCAATCCTAGAAAATGTCTTGTTAAAAACAATGTTTGAGATACCAAGCTTAGAGAATGTGAGTGAAGTAATAGTAGATGTAAGCTCAGTTAAAGGAGAAACTCAGCCTATTATTGTTCATTCAAAGAATAAACAGGATAAAGATAAGTCCAAAACCTCAGCTGCGTAATATTGCACTTAATAAACAACAAAAAACTATTGCATTATTTAGTTTAATATCCATATAATTGAGTATGGAAGTAAAATTTAATTCTGCCTTATTACCTTTAAGAGATATTGTTGTCTTCCCAAACATGGTAATACCGCTATTTGTTGGCAGAGATAAATCAATCACTGCACTTAATGAGGTAATGAAAAAAGATAAAAAAATTGTCTTAGTAACGCAAAAAAACTCAGATGTAGATGATCCCAAAAAAAATGATATTTTCAATTATGGTTGTGAGAGTAGCATTTTACAATTATTAAAACTACCAGATGGAACAGTAAAAGTTCTTGTGGAAGGTATTGCTAGAGTTAAAATAAACGAGTTTCAGGACAATAATCAGTTTTTATCTTGTAGTTATGAAAAATTAAACGAGATAGTTGAAAAAGACGAAGATTTAATGCCTTTAGCTTTAAATTCAATTAAAAAATTGGAAAAACTTACATCAATTAATAAGAAAATTTCTAATGAAACAATTAATAATATTAAACTTTTGAAAGACCCATCAAAAATTTCTGACAACATAGCATCGCATTTGAATGCTACAATTTCAGAAAAGCAACAAGTTTTTGAAACTTTAGAATTAAAAAAGAGACTAAATTTAATTAATAAAATCATGGATAATGAAACTAGTATTATTGGTGTTGAAAAAAGAATTCGTGGAAGAGTAAAAACACAAATGGAGAAGACACAAAGAGAGTATTATTTAAATGAACAACTTAAAGCTATCCAAAAAGAATTAGGTGAAATAGAGGATGGAAAAGATGAAACCTCAAGTTTAAATAAAGCTATACTAAGGTCAAAAATGCCAAAAGAAGTTGAAAAAAAATGTATGTCTGAATTAAAAAAACTTAAAAATATGAGTCCTATGTCCGCTGAGGCAACTGTTGTAAGAAACTATTTAGATTGGATGATAGATATACCGTGGTTCAAAAAAGATAAAGTTGACATTGATCTTAATAAGGCTCTTAAAATTTTGGATGAAGATCATTTTGGATTAGAAAAAGTAAAAGAGAGAATTATAGAATTTTTAGCAGTTCAAAAAAGGATGAATAAAATTAGAGGACCTATTTTATGTTTAGTTGGACCGCCTGGTGTAGGAAAAACTTCTCTAGGAAAATCTATTGCCAAAGCAACCAACAGACAATTTGTAAGAATGTCATTAGGAGGCGTTAGAGATGAAGCTGAAATTAGAGGACATAGAAGAACCTACATAGGTTCACTACCTGGAAAAATTATTCAAATGATGAAAAAAGCAGGAACAAAAAACCCTCTTTTTTTACTTGATGAAATAGATAAAGTTGGAAATGATTATAGAGGGGACCCTTCCTCAGCATTATTAGAAGCTTTAGATCCAGAACAAAACACTACATTTAATGATCATTATCTAGAAGTTGATTACGATCTTTCTGATGTTTTGTTTGTAACAACTGCAAACACATTAAATATACTACCACCACTTCTTGACAGGATGGAAGTAATTAGAATTCCTGGATACACTGAGGATGAAAAAATAAATATAGCAAACAAATATTTATTACCTAAACAAATTAAAGACAACGGAGTAAAAGAGGGAGAGATGAAATTTGATGATGACACTATCAAAGATGTTATCAGATATTATACTAAAGAATCTGGAGTTAGAAATTTAGAAAGAGAGATATCCAAAATATCTAGAAAAGTTGTGAAAAAAGTTGTTAATAAAGAGTCAGAAACGGTCAAAGTTGATAGTGAAAATTTATCAGATTTTTTAGGTGTGAGAAAATTTAAGTTTGGAGAAATTGAAGATACAGACAAAATTGGTATTGTAACTGGTTTAGCTTGGACAGAATTTGGTGGCGAAATCTTAAAAATAGAAACAGTTAATATGCCTGGTAAAGGAAGAATGCAAATAACTGGTAAATTAGGTGATGTGATGCAAGAGTCAGTAAAAGCAGCGAAATCTTACGTAAGATCAAAATGTTTAGATTTCGGTATTATCCCACCAACATTCGAAAAAAAAGATTTTCATATTCATGTCCCTGAAGGAGCAACACCAAAAGATGGACCTTCTGCTGGTATCGCTATGGTTACCTCAATAGTATCATCTATAACCAAAATTCCAGTAAATAAAGATGTTGCTATGACAGGTGAAGTTACTGTTACAGGACAAGTTTTACCTATTGGAGGTTTAAAAGAAAAATTACTAGCTGCTCATAGAGCTGGCATAAAAGAAGTACTAATTCCAAAAGAAAATAAAAAAGATCTAATTGATATTCCAAATAAAGTAAAAGATGATATAAAAATCACCACTGTTGAAACAGCAGATGAAGTTTTAAAAATAGCTTTAACAAAAGATCTTAAATCAGTCGAATGGGTAGAGGTTGACAGTATATCTGACAATAAAAAAAGTGACAAAACTCCCGCGAGTATTCAATAATATTTTAATCGCCAAATAAAAGTTATGGTTAAAGTAAACATATATTTTAACTATTAATATGAAAAAAAAATTTTTTTTTTTGAATTTTTTTTTGATCTTGTTGTCAGTATTTTTTTTTTCCCTTAAAATTTGGCTTTTCAGATATTTTGGTAATGTAGATTTAGATCAATTATTAATATTTTTTAATTTTGGATTTAAAGGTTTATTAGATGCAGAAGATTATGTAATTAAAAAATTTTATCAAATTTGTATCCTTTTACCTATGTTAATAAGTATTATTTTAACGGTTTTGTTAAAATACTTAAGAATAAATGACAAAATAACAATTTTGAGCTCTTCTATTTTTTTTTTAACTTCAATCACATATTTATCAATTCAATTAGATTTTAATAATACCTATTTTACTCAATCCTCAAATGATTATTTTAAGACAAATTATAAAAGACCAATTTTAAATTCAAATAAAAGCTCACAAAAGGATTTGCTTATTGTTTATTTGGAGTCATTTGAGGAAAATTATTTGGAAACATATGAATTAAAAAAAGATGTGTTAACAGATATTAGTTTTGAAAATTTGAAATCCAAAAAAATCAATTATTTTGAACAAACAAAATATAACAATTATACAATAGGAGGCATAGTTTCCTCACAATGTGGTATTCCACAAAAAAAGATTGGTATTTTGGATACTCGTCTTATGTTTAACAAAAATATTAAAAGAAAACATACAAAACTTTTTTTTGGATTAAAAAATTTTTTACCAAATGCAATTTGTTTGAGTGATATACTAAAATTTAATGGTTATAAGAATTTTTTTATTCACTCAATAGGATCTAAATTTCAAGCAATGGATGTTTTTTTGGAAGATCACAATTATGAAATTGTTTTTGATAAAAATTATTTTATAAAAAATGGATATAAAAATCTTAATTCATGGGGTAATGGTGTAAATGATGTTCAATTATTTAATAAAGCTAAAAATTTAATCGATGAATTAAAAGATAAAAATCAGAGATTTAATTTATCAATATTGACCACGGATACTCATGCACCTGGTTATATAGATCAAAGTTGTCCCTTTAAAAATCTTGATGTTTCTTCACTTGAAATTTCAGTCAAATGTACTGCGTTAAGTCTTAATTATTTTATTAATCACATTTATAAAAAATACGGCGATACTATTTCAATCGTGATAATAGGTGATCATCTTTATCCATTAGAAAATAATGAAAAAAAACAAAGATATATTTATAACAGAATAATTACCAAAAAAAAATTGAATAGAAATAAAATAACTCATTACGATTTATTTCCTTCTCTTTTACATTTAGTTAACCTTGATTATGGAAATCACTTAGGTCTTGGTCATAGCTTTTTAAGTAAAAAAATTGATGTTGATTATGATTTGTATTTAAATGAATTAAAAAACAATATTAAAAAAGAATCTAAATATTATTATGAATTTTGGAATTAAAACCTTTATATATTTTTTAATAATTACTTTTTCTATTACAATTTATCTTAAAATTTTTAAAACTTTTGAGGCAAATTATGATTCTGATTTACTAAAAAAGCTTAAACAAAAAAATTACAGATTTATAGCCCATGCTGGTGGAGGTATAGATGATTTAAAATATACAAATTCACTTGAAGCTGTAAATAAAAGTATTAAAGATAATTTTAAGTTGATTGAGTTGGATATTAGAGAAACACTAGATAATGTTTTTGTGGGAGTACATGAGTGGAAATAATTTAAAAAAATAACAAATACAAAAAAAAAAGATGGAAATGAATTAAACAATGAAGCGTTGTTATTAAATGAATTTAAAAAAAAAAAGATTTATAAAAAATACACTCCCCTAGATATAATCTCCATAAATGATATTTTTAGAAAAAATAATGAATTAATTCTCTTAACAGATAAAACAAATAATTTCAGTAAATTAAACTCA
>CACLVA010000013.1 GCA_902610315.1 uncultured Pelagibacteraceae bacterium | reverse complement strand
TAAAGTTTTAAAAGTTTATAATTTGACTTAAAATTTTCCAAATTATAGACTATATTCATTATGTTTTCTGACAAATCATCAATATGTATGTAATTTAATTTTAAATTAGGGTTATCTATAAAAATTGTCCTGTTTAATCTAAATTTTCTTATCAAAGAAGGTATAATTTTTTTTTTTGAATCATTTATAGATCCATAAACTGGTGAAAATCTAACTGTAATAGCTTTAAAATTGTGGTATTTAGAGCACGTTTCTAAAATTTCTTCTGAAGCTTTTTTGGTTATTTCATACGGTCTTTTATTTTTTTTCTCATATTTTTCTAAGTCACCTGTGCTAGCCATTATAATCCAAGGTTTTATTTTTTTCTTTTTTATAATTTCTATTAATTCAACTATAGAGTTAAAATTTGCTTCAACACATTCACTCAACAATTTATATGTTAGTGTGGCATGTGTTACGGCGGCCAAATGAATTATGCCAAAACTATTTTGAATTACAATTTTATCTTTACAATTAAGTTTTGATAATTTTTTATTTATACAAGTAACATTATTTGATTTTTTTTTTAATTCATCTATTACAACAATTGAAAAATTTTTTTTTAACTTCTCAATTAAATTTGAACCTATAAACCCAGCACCGCCAGTGATGATTATGGTTTTCTTAATCATAAAATTCTTTAATACACTTTACTATATACTTTTGTTTGGAGATTGATAAGGATGGGTAAATTGGAAGTGATATGACTTTTTTTTCCAATTCCTCGGTTTTGGGAAGATGCCAATTGCCCAAATTTAATTTCTTTTGAAGGTGGATTCCTTTTGTAATTAAACTTAAAGCTTCTATTCCTTTATAATTAAGATGTTCTCTTAATTTGTCTCTATTGTTTGCCGAAATAACAAAAGAATTGTATGTATCATAGTATCTTTTATCTTCATCTGGACTAGGTGGTAATTTAATATGTTTTAAGTAACCTAAATTCTTACAATAAAAATTTGCAATCTTTCTTCTCTGATTTATCCATTCATCTAGCTGTTTTAAACCTATTAAAGCCACGGCTGCGTGCATGTTATCTAGTCTACTGTTAAAACCAAATCTTTTAACTATGTCCCTAGACTTAGGTAATTCCAAACCATGGTCTCTAACCAATCTTATTAATTTATTAATTTTTTTTTTATTCGTTGTTATAAATCCACCGTCACCTGGCACGTTTAATGTTTTTACTGGGTGTAGGCTAAAACATCCAATTTCTCCAAATGAACCTACTATTTTATTACAAAACTTTGCACCTATTGACTGGGCACAATCTTCGATAAGTTTTAACTTATATTTATTGCATATCTTTAATATTTTTTTCATATCGCAACTTCTTCCATGCAGATGAACAACAATGATAGCCTTAGTCTTTTTTGTGATAGAATTTTCTATTAGGTCTGGATTAATATTGTAATCATTCTGAATATCAACGAAAACAGGTTTTGCACCTACATGCCTTATAGCAGCAATTGTCATTACTGGTGTATGAGAAACTGTAATAACCTCATCTTCTTTTCTAATACCTGCTGAAAGCACAGACATCAACAACGCATCAGTGCCGCTATTCAAACCTACACTATATTTAGTTCCAAGCTTTTGAGATATTTTTTTTTCAAAATTTGCAACGTCATTTCTTAATATAAAGCTACTTTCAGCAAAAATCTTATTGTATGCATCGAATATCTTTCTTTTATTTTTTGAAAATTGATCTTTGAGGCCAAGATAAGTAATTTTATAAGACATTTAAAATTTTTATTTTTTTTAATAATACTTAATATATATATTAATAATCAAATATGAAAATAATAGTTACTGGTGGAGCTGGGTTTATAGGGTCTCATTTAGTTGAAGAATTACTTAAAAAGAAATATAGAATTACGGTTATAGATAATCTAAGTACAGGCAGACTTGAAAATATAGAAAAATTTTTAAAAAAGATAAAATTTGTTAAGGCCGATATTTCTGTAAATGGCACTTGGAAAAAAGAGCTTAAAAACGCTAAGATGATATTTCATTTAGCTGCTTTAGCTGATATCGTCCCGAGTATTAAATATCCTGATAAATACTTTGATGCCAATGTAACAGGAACAAAAAATATTATTAACAATGCAAATAAATACAATGTAAAAAAAATTATTTATTCAGCTTCATCTTCCTGCTACGGAATACCAAAAAAATATCCCACAAATGAAAAAGAGATTACAGATCCAAAATACCCTTACGCTTTAACAAAACTCATTGGTGAAAGTATTTTACTTCATTTTGGAAATTTATATAAAATTAAAATAATCTCTTTAAGATTATTTAATGTATATGGAACAAAGTCAAGAACGTCAGGTACTTATGGTGCAATGTTTGGTACTTTTTTAAAACAAAAAATTTGCAATAAACCTCTCACCGTAGTCGGGAGTGGAAATCAAAAACGAGATTTTATATATGTAACGGATGTAATAAAAGTAATGATAAAATGCATGAACTATTCAGGTAAGAAAAACATATTTAATATAGGTTATGGCAAAACTATATCAGTCAATAAAATTGCTGAATTACTAAAATCAAAAAAAATATTTATATCTAGACGTCCAGGAGAGCCATTTATTACACATGCCAATATTAATTTGGCAAAGAAGCATTTAAGCTGGAAGCCCAAAATAGACATTTCAAAAGGTGTAAGTTTATTATTAAAAGATCTTGATTATTGGAAAAATGCTCCTCTTTGGGATAAAAAAAAGATTAAAATTGCCACAAAGCTCTGGTTTAAATATTTAAGTTAAATGGAACTTTTACTCAAAAAAATTAAAAGATTAAAACTTAAGAAAAAAAAAATTATACTATGTCATGGAGTATTTGATTTAATCCACTTAGGACATATCAAACATTTTAAATCTGCAAAAAATTTTGGTGACTTCTTAATTGTATCCTTAACAGCAGATAAGTACATAAAAAAAGGGCCTGGCAGACCAATATTTAATCAAAATCAGCGACTAGAATTTTTAAAAGAGATTAAACAAATAGATGAGGTTGTCATTAGTACTAAAGAGTCTTCAGAAGATATAATAAAATTAATAAAGCCAGATTTTTACGTTAAGGGACCTGATTATGCTGATAATAAAAAAGATAAGACCAAAAAGATAATACATGAAAAAAAGTTAGTGGAAAAATATGGAGGTAAAATAAAATATACAAACGATTTAGCATTCAGTTCCTCTAACATAATTAATTCTGGTAATTTTATTTTTAATAATGAGCAAAAAGAATTTGTAAAAAAAATTAAGAGAAAATTCTCTTACAATCAAATTAATAGATCTTTAAAAAAATTAAAACAGTTAAAAGTGCTAGTTATAGGTGAACTAATAATTGACAGATATTTTTTTGGGAAAGTGCTTGGTAAGTCTGGAAAAGAGCCACATCTAGTTATGGAGGAGAATTATTCTGAAGATTATCTAGGTGGATCAGCGGCTGTTGCTAGACACTTATCGTCTTTCGTAAAAAAAATTGATTTATTAAGTCCTTATGGTGGAGAAAAAAAACACAATTTATTGATAAAAAAACATTTTAAAAACAACATATCTTTTAGAAGTTTTAGACCGTATAAAAATTTTAAAACAATAATAAAATCTAGATTTTTAGATATTATCTCAAATTATAAATTATTTGGATCCTACATTTTACCTGCCAGGTTTGATTTAAGATCTGAGAAGATTGTTGAAAATATTATTGATTCTAGAAAAAAAAATATAGATATAATAATTGTTTGTGATTATGGACATAATTTCATTGGAAACATTATTGCTAACAAATTAAAAAAAACAAAAAAATTTATTTCACTTAATGCTCAAGTTAATGCATCTAATATTGGACATCATACTATAAAAAAATATAAGAATGTTGATGTTATGGTGATTAATGAAAGTGAACTTAGACACGAGCTTAGAGATAATAATTCAGATTTAAAATTTTTGGCAAAAAAACTAATTAAAGATATAAAGATAAAAACCCTCGTAATTACAAAAGGCAAATCAGGTGCACTTTTGATTAACAATAAAAATAAAATCATTTCCTGCCCGGCATTTGCTAAAAATACAGTTGATAAAGTTGGAGCTGGCGATGCAATGTTATCTATTTTATCTGTGACTTTAAAAATGAAGATTGATCCTGAAATTGCTATTTTGATAGCATCAATTGCAGCTGCGGTTTCAGTTGAAAGTATTGGAAATAAAGAAAGTGTTTCCTTTGATAGAATAGACAGATCATTAGAATATATTTTAAAGTAGCGTATAATTATGAAAAGAATACTATTAATTGGTGGTGCAGGATATGTAGGGGTAGAATTAGTAAAGACGTTATTAAATAATAATTACATTGTGACAGTATATGACCTATTCATTTATGGTGACAATTTATCATTAAATAAAATAAAAAATCTTAATTTAATAAAAGGAGATATTCGAGACTTAAAATTTTTAGATAAAACTATAAAAAATTTTGATTACGTAATTCATTTAGCTTGCATATCCAATGATCCAAGTTTCGATTTAAATCCAGAACTTGGTAAATCTATAAATTACGATCCTTTCAATGATTTATTGAAAATTTGTAAAAATAATGGGGTAAAAAGATTTATATATGCCTCATCATCAAGTGTTTATGGAATTAAATCTGAAGAAAATGTCAGTGAAAATGCAAGTCTCAAACCTCTCACTGATTATTCAAAATATAAAGTATTATGTGAAGAACAGCTTTTTAAAATTTGTTCAGATGATTTTTGTTGCACAAGCATTAGACCGGCTACTGTCTGTGGCTATTCAGACAGACAAAGATTAGACTTAGTTGTAAACATTCTAACAAATTTTGCTTTCAATAAACGAGAAATATCTGTTTTTGGAGGAGATCAGTTAAGACCCAACATTCATATAAAAGACATGTGCAATTCTTATTTATGTGTTTTATCAGCAGATACTAAGATGATCAATGGTGAGGCATTCAATGTTGGATTGGAAAATTATTCAGTTAAACATCTTGCAGAACTAGTAAAAGACAGTGTTGATAATAATACTAAAATAAATTACTTTAAGTCTAATGACAATAGATCTTACCACATATCATCAAATAAAATTAAGAAAAGCCTAGGCTTTAGT
The DNA here is from genome assembly GCA_902610315.1 of uncultured Pelagibacteraceae bacterium. Taxonomy (GTDB): domain Bacteria; phylum Pseudomonadota; class Alphaproteobacteria; order Pelagibacterales; family Pelagibacteraceae; genus Pelagibacter. The sequence goes on along the minus strand of CACLVA010000013.1, from coordinate 15,617 downwards.
ACCTCATTTACAATTAAAGAAGCAATAATTGATTTAAAAGATGCGTTTAGTAAAAAATTACTAAAAAATCCTCTAGAAAATGAGATGTACTTCAATATAAAAAGAATGAAATCAATTAATTTAAAATAAAAATTTATGAAAGTAAGATACTCTTATTTGAAACAACAATTTTCTAATTGCCCTGAACTTTGGTTAAATTTAAAAAAATTTGTTAAAACCGGGGATTTTACATTAGGGAAACCTCTAAAAACTTTTGAAAAAAATTTTGCCAAATTAATTGGAACTAAATATTCAATTGGGGTTAATTCTGGCACTGACGCTATAAAATTGCCCCTGAAGGCGATTGGCGTAAAACCAGGGGATGAGGTGATAACTGCGGCTAATACTTTTGTTGCTACAGTTGGGGCAATAACCGAACTAGGTGCAAAACCTGTGTTTGTAGATTGTGATGATACTTTTTGTATAAATGTCGACCTAATAGAAAAAAAAATTACAAAAAAGACAAAAGCTATCGTTCCAGTTCATTTTACTGGATATATGACAAATATGATAAAGCTTATGAACATTTCAAGAAAATATAAGATTCCTATAATTGAAGATGCATGCCAATCGATTTTAGCTGATATAAAGAAAAAAAAAGCTGGAACTTGGGCTTTGGCAGGATCTTTCTCTCTGCATCCTCTTAAAAATATAAATGTTTGGTCGGATGGTGGAGTGGTAACGACTAATAATCAAGCTCTATATAAAAAATTACTATTATTAAGAAATCACGGACTATTAGATAGAGACACAGTAGAGATTTGTGGATTCAACTCTAGATTAGATACATTTCAGGCAGTTGTAGGAAATTGGTTATTACCTCAAGCAAAAAGTATTGCAAAAAAAAGAATTTATAACGCAAAATACTTGGATAGAAAACTTTCTAAAATCAAAGGAATTAAAATACCCAAAAGACCAAAAAATTATAAAATTGTATTTCATCTTTATATAGTTTTTTCTAAATATAGAGATGAATTATATAAATATTGTTTAAAAAATGGAATTGAGGCCAAGATTCATTATCCAAAGCCAATATACAGACAAAAAGCATATAAATTTTTGAATCACAAAAAAGGTGATTTTCCAGTTGCAGATGAACATGCAAAAAAAATAATCTCCTTTCCTTGCGATCAACATCTAACTAAAAATCAATTAGATTATATTGCAAAGATAATACAAAAATTTTACAAAAACCGATGAAAATTCCATATGTAGATTTGTCTTACAAAAAAAAACATAGAAAAAATTTAATGAAGATTTTTGATAATGTTTTATCGAAAGGTCAATTTGTAGGTGGTGAGGAAATAATTAAATTTGAAAAAAATATATCCGATTTATGTAAAACTAAATACGCAATAGCTCTAAATAGCGGAACAGATGCTTTAACATTAGGATTAATTCTTTTAGGGGTAAAAAAAGGAGATGAAGTCATAACTCCACCGAATTCATTTATTGCATCAACAGCAGTTATTGCACATTTAGGTGCGACCCCTGTTTTTGCTGATGTGCTTGAGGATCAAAACATCGATCCAAAAGAAGTTGAAAAAAAAATTACAAATAAAACTAAAGTAATAATGCCTGTACATTTATCAGGTAGAATGTCTAAAATGTCAGAAATAATTAAAATTGCAAAGAATTATAAAATAAAGGTAATTGAGGATGCGGCGCAATCTATTGGTTCAAAATTATATAATAAAATGTCCGGTTCATATGGAGACGTTGGTTGTTTTTCAGCTCATCCTTTAAAAAACCTAGGTGCAATAGGTGACTCCGGATATATGGTTACCAATAATTTAGAAATTTATAATAAGGCAAAAAGTTTATCAAATCATGGAATGGAAAAAAGAAATATAATTAAAAACTTTGGTTATGTATCAAGAATGGATAATATACAGGCTGCATTTTTAAATTATAAGCTAAAAAATCTTAAATCTATTATTTTAAAAAGAAGAAAAAATGTTGAAATTTACAAAAAAAAACTTGATAGAAATTCTGTATTTTTTATTGATGAAAGAAAAGAAGAATTTAATACTTACCACACTTTTGTAGTTCAAGTTGAAAAAAGGGATAAACTTAGAAAGTTCTTACTCAAAAAAAATATTTCAACCAGCATTCATTATCCAGTTCCGATACACTTACAACCAGCTTCATCAAAATACGGATATAAAAAAGGTGACTTTAAAAATACAGAGGAACAAGCAAAAAAGATACTCACATTGCCAATAAACGAAAATTTAAATAGAAAACATATAGAATATATTTGTAAATCAATTAATATGTTTTATAAATAAATCAATGAAAGATCATACTCAACTAATTCTAGACGGTACAAAAATAAATTGGCATCTTGAAAGGGTTAACGCTTGGCAAAGAGGTGAGAGAATTGCTCCAATAACTATAGATATGGCTTTAACAAGAGCATGTAATTATTCCTGTGGCTTTTGTTATGCAATGTTTCAAGAAAATGACAGAAAGATAATTAATAAAAAAGTGATTTTTGATTTTTTAGAAGATTGTGCTGAAATAGGAGTCAAGGGAATCAGCTTTGTATCAGATGGTGAAAGTACTATCTCTCCAGTTTTTACAGATGCGTGTAAGTACGGTTATGAGTTGGGCCTATCAATGGCTGTTGGAACAAATGCATTTGTTTTAACAAAAAATAGATTAGAGGATGTAATGCCTTATCTAACTTATTTAAGAGTTAATTTCTCAGCAGGAGAAAAAAAGAGGTACGCAGAAATAATGGGCGTTAAAGAAAACGCGTATGACAGAGTTTGTCAAAATATTCGAGATATGGTTGAAATTAAAAAAAAAAATAATTTGAAAGTTACTATCGGTATGCAAATGGTTTTGATGCCAGAGGATGCAGATCAGATTATACCTTTAGCTAAATTAGGAAAAAAACTAAGACCTGATTATGCCATAATTAAACATTGTTCTGATAATGAGGACGGAGGATTAGGTGTAGACTATGATGCTTACGAGAAATTATATCCTTTGTTAAAAGAAGCAGAAAAATATTCGGACGATGAATACAAATGTGTAATAAAGTGGTCAAAAATAGATGATAAAGGAAATAACAAAAGATCTTATCAAAGATGTTACGGAGCACCTTTTATGCTTCAATTATCAGGGTCCGGCTTAGTTGCACCTTGCGGTGGTTTATTTAATGAAAAATACAAAAAATTTCATATAGGTAATATTTGTGATACTAGATTTAAAGATATATGGAAATCAGAAAGATATTGGGAAGTAATGAATTATTTATCTTCGTCAAAATTTAATGCACAAAAAATGTGTGCTAGTTTATGTTTGCAACACAAGGTAAATGAAACACTAGACAATTTTGTTAAAGGAAAAGGTGATTTAATTCAACCAAGTGATAAGGCACCAGAACATATTAATTTTATTTAAAATTTATAATAATTATTCTAATGAAATTGTCCGACTACATAGCCCAATTCTTATCAAAAATTACCGATAGTGTTTTTGTTGGACAAGGTGGAAATATAATTCATGTTTTAGATAGTTTAGGAAAAAGAAAGGATATTAAAATAATACCATCACAAAATGAACAAGGCGCATCCATTGCTGCTGATGCATACTCAAGATTTAATAATAAAATAGGTGTAACAGCTGCAACAAGTGGCCCAGGTATGATAAACTTGATGCAAGGAATGGCATGCTCATTTTTTGACTCTATTCCTACTTTTCATTTTTCTGGCGCAGTAGTTACAAAACAACTTAGAAAAAATAAAAAAATTAGACAGATTGGTTTTCAAGAAATGGAGGTTGTTGACTTAGTAAAACCTATTACAAAGTATGCTGTTTTATTAAAAAATAAAAATTTCATAAGATATGAATTAGAAAAAATGTTATACTTTGCAAAAGAAGGAAGACCTGGACCAGTACTTATGGATTTACCAGATGATTTACAAAGAGCAGAAATTAATCCAAAAAAATTAAAGGGATTTAAAGCGCCTAAGGAGAAAAATTCTAAAATAAAATTTGAAAAAAAATTTTTATCATTAATCAAAAAATCAAAAAAACCAGTAATAATTTTAGGCCATGGTATTAATCTATCCAAAACCCAAAATGAAGTTAAAAAGTTTATAAAAAAAACAAATATTCCTTTTATGCCATCCTGGGCAACAATTGATCTATTCGATTACAATCACAAATTAAATGCTGGAACTTTTGGAGTTGCTGCAACCCGGTATGGTAATTTTGCAATACAAAATTCCGATTTATTAATTTCTTTAGGATGCAGGTTAAATACTCAAATTACTGGAAGTAATGTAAAAAGTTTTGCGCCTAGAGCAAAAAAAATAGTTGTTGATATTGACAATAACGAATTAAAAAAAAACAACGGCTTAAAAATTGATTTAAAAATAAACTTGGATTTAAAAACTTTTTTTAAGAAGATAAATCCTCGTATTAAAAGTAAAAATAATTATAGTCATTGGATAAAAAACTTTAAGGTCTGGAGGGATCGATATCCAATAACTAAAAGTAAATATTTCAAACAAAAAAAAAATAACAATCCCTATGTTTTTATGAAGAAACTTTCAGATAAAACAGGTAAAAAAGACGTATTAATACCAGATGCAAGTGCAAATTTAATTTGGGCAATGCAAGCTTTAGAACCTAGAGGACAAAAAATTTTTACAGCTCTTAATCATTCTCCTATGGGTTATTCTATGCCAGCTACTATTGGTGCATATTTAGCTGATAGTAAAAAAAACATAATCTGCACAATTGGTGATGGCTCAATGCAAATGAACATTCAAGAATTAGCAACAATTTCACACTTTAATTTTCCAGTGAAAATTTTTGTTTTAAATAATAAAGGTTATGGATTAATCAAACTTACTCAAGATATGTGGTTAAATTCAAGAAGAGTTGGTGTAGATGCAGGTTCAGGATTAGCAATGCCTAATATTATAAAAGTTGCAAAAGCGTATGATATTGAAACTGTAAAAATTATAAGTCACAAGGACATCGATAAAAAAATAGATTATGTTTTGAAGTCAAAAAAACCGATTGTATGTGATGTTCTTATAAATGGTAACCAAAAAGTTATACCAAAACTCGAGTTTGGTAGACCAATACATGATTTAAGCCCAAGGCTTACAAAGAAAGAAATCAATTCAAATTTAAAATTAGAATAAAGTGCAACAAATTAATTTTAAGAAACTTTTAAAAAACTATAATCAAAATTTATTAAAGAATTTAAGAGGATTTGGCAAAGAAGATGAATATTTAAAATTTTGGGTTCCAGGAACCGACAATTATCAAAGTTTTATGAATTTAGTAGATGCATTAGTAGAAAGTAAAATTTATGAATTTCAAATTTCTTTAGAAGATGCTTTTCAAGACGATATTATTTTGAGAAAAATTGAAAATATTTTAAATAAAATTTCAACACTTAAAAAAAAAGATTTAAACATTTATGAAATAAATATTGATAAACGAGAATACTTTAGTTTTAAAGACAAAAACAAAAACAAAAAAAATATTAAAATTAAAAGAGATCTCAAATTAGATAAAACTAAAATAGCAAAAAAACTTAGAAATAATGAAAACTTGACTACAATTTATAGAGAGAGTTTGTCTAAGTTTAATCCAAAAAATTATTTTATTAAAAAAATAAAACATGATGAAAAATCCTTAAAAGAGAAGTTTGATGAAATAAATTTATATTTTGAGATTGAAAATGATATCTTGGTAAATGTTTATCATGATAAAAATAATAATACTTTGGAAGAAAAGTTTATTAATCTTTTCTTTGACATAATAATTAATAAAAATATTCAAGAGGCAGCAGATCATAGTGTTATTTATTTAGAGGAAAAACTTAGAGTTTTTGATAATAAAAAAGTAAGCAATGGAATAATACTTCCAGGACAAGGCGGTGAATATTTTAATATACTAAATAATATTATTAGGAATGTATTTAGCGAATATAAAAACAAAAATAAAAGAAATTTTGAAATAAATAAGAATTATTTTAAAATATCAAAAGAATGGTTGAAATTACCAGAAGAGGATAAATTAGACAAAATTAATAAAATTTTAGATGAAATTAAAAAGCAAAATCCAATTCTTAAATTTGATAGTATTTTGGTTAATAAAATAGAAAATAATTTTAAAATTAATCTTGATGTTGATAAAAATTTTAGCATGCTCCAGAGTAAAAAAAATATTCTTCTTGAAATTGAGAAAAAACTGAAAGTTTTGGATCAAACTCTGGAAGTATTTATTGAGGAAATATTAGATAAAAATAAATTGAGGTTAAAAAATTCTCCCCAAAAACTAAGCTGAAATGAAAAAAATCATTTTAATAGTTCAAATTTTTTTTTTGTTGCCAATTATATTTTTTATAATTTTAATTTCTCCTTTTCGTACAGTTAAAATAGCAAAAGTTAAATCAAAACTACTAGGGAGTTTAGCTATATCATTAGAAATTTATTTGTCTGAAAAAAAGAATGGTAATTATAAAAATGACATTTTCGTTTGGTATACAGACAAAATAATTTCAAACAAATTCATTTTTAAAAAAAGAAAAGAAGATATCTTTTTTCTACCTGGGATTATTTTATATCCACTACATATTTTCTTCTCAAAAATTCAATTTTTTGAAAAAAACATATACTACAAATTAAAAACTAATGAAAAAGATAAAAGTAAAAAAATTATTTATGAAAAACTTAAAGATACTCAAAATTTACTTAACAAATATGAACCATTTATCAAATTTAACCAAAAAGAAATTTATGAGGGAGATAAATTCTTAGAAAAAAATTGTATAAGAAAAAATGATAAATTCGTTTGTTTTGCATCAAGAGAAAGTTTTTTTAGAAATGAAAAAATTAATTCAGTCAGAAATAGTAATATTAATAACAAAATAAGTGCAATGAAATTTATAATTAATAATAATTTTAAAACCATAAGGGTTGGTAGAAGAACTAAAGATGAGATTGATTTTAAAAATGATAATTTTTTTGATTACTCAAAATCTGAATTTCAAAAAGATTTTCTTGACTTATATATTATTTCTAAATGTAATTTTATGGTTTCAGATGACACGGGTATAAACGAATTAGCTACAATTATGAGAAAACCAAAATTAATATTAAATTTTGTACATTTTAAAAACATAAAAAATTTAAATGATGATTTCGCACCTATTATATTACCAAAAAAAATCTTATGTAAAGATACAAATAAAATTTTGTCTTTTAAGGAGATTTTTGAGAAAAAACTTTTTGATGTTAATACAATTGAAGAAATACCCAACAAGTATGAATTGGTAGAGAATACCCCCAATGAAATTTTGGAGTCTGTAAAAGAAATGTATGATTATACACAAACAAAAAAAATAAATTTTCCTGATTGTAATAAAGAACAATTTGAATTTTGGGAAATGAATAAATCATTTTTTAATCATAAACCAGAAAAAATTATTATAAGTCCTCATTTTTTCAAAAATAATAAAGAGCTATTTGTTACGACCTGATTTTAAAATTTTTAATCATATCAACTAATGTTAACAACATTATTTGATGAAGATTTTCTACATGGTTATAATCTTTTGAGTCAATGTAAATATTTAAATCCCCCTTTTTTCTCAAAGGATTGCTTTTGTCAAACCCGGTAAATGTAATAACTTTAGAAAATTTTTTTTCTTTGGCTGATTTGACTGCTTTCAACATATTTTTAGATTTACCACTAGAGGATATCAATATTAAAATATCTTTTTTTTCACCGTATTTTCGAACAGCTTTTACAATCCAATTTTCAAAACCGAAGTCATTTGCGAAACAAGTAATCATAGAAGGATCATTATAATTGTAACACTTTAAATTTGTATTATTTGTTAAATCCATACTAAAATGTGAGGCTATGGACGCACTGCCACCATTTCCAAAAATATGAATCCTATTTTTAGGTTTTAAATTAATTAAAATTTTGTATATTTTCAGAATTTTAACTATTTGATTTTGAGATTGGTTTATTAATTTTGATATACGGTTTAAATTATTATTTAAAAATAACTCCTCTTTTTTAAAATTTTTTAATTTTTTTTTAATCATAATTTAAATAATTTTTTGATACATTTTAAACTTATTGTTATATTTCTTTATGAATGCGTAATCAATAATACTTCTAGAGCAATTATCATATGCATTAAATGCATTAATTCTTTTCTTAGAAAAATGATATTTGATTTCTTCGGAATATTGAAAAGTAGATATAAAATAATTATTATTTTTATTATATTTTATTGAATTTAATTTATCAAAAATTTTAATCTTTTTTTTGTTTTGATATATATCATTATTTTTTAATTCAAAATATTTTATTGATTTAAATTTACTTAAATCCTTTTTAAAAATCTTAATTAAAGTCCTTGTATGGTCATTTGTACCAATAATAAATAGCTTTGAATTTTTTTTTAATTTTTTAAAATAATTTTTCATTCGTAATATTGGGTCTTTTAAAACTCTTTTAACAGCCTTCTTATTTCCTTCTAAAATCTTTTTTTTTTTCTCTATTTTAGAATAACTTTTAGTTAATAATTTTATTGATAATTTTGAGTCTCTATAGATTTTTTTTTCTCTAATATTCAGAAGTTTACTTAATAACTTTTTTTTTGTAATTTTAGCTATAAGATTTAGTTGTATTGAATTATTTCCCAAAATTAGATAATCGAGATTTGTTCTTAATGCTGAAATAATGGCATCAGTCGGTGTTTCTATCAAAGGTTCACCAGCGTCATTAAAAGAGGTGTTTAAAACCACAGGTATACCAGTAATTAAATTAAAATTTTTTAAGATTGAGTAAAATCTCGGGTTCTGTTTTTTATTTACAGTCTGTACTCTAGCAGTATTATCAATATGCATAGCTGATGGAATTTTATTTTTATATTTACATTTTGCTACCCTAAGCATAAATGGCGATTTTTTTATTTTAAAGTAATCATTAGATTTTTCCTCAAGAATTGCCGGGGCAAATGGTCTAAAAAACTCCCTATGTTTTATATGTTTATTTATATAATCCCTCATATATTTTCTTCTTGGATCTGCTAGTATACTTCTATTCCCTAATGCTCTAGGACCATATTCGCTTTTCCCATTAAAGAAACCAATAACCTTGCCGTTTGAAATTAAATTTGCAATTTCTTTGTCGTTTATTTTTTTATATTTGAGACCACTAAGTTTTATTACTTTTTTTATTTCAATTTCTTTATAATTAATACCTGTATATGCATTATCAAATTTTATTTTTTTTGATTGCTTGAAATAATTATAGTAACCCCATAAAGCAAGACCGTAAGGAATGCCAGCATCTGCGCATGCTGGAAAAATAAAAATGTCTTTAAATTTTGATTTTGAAAATAATTTTTCATTTGCAACTGAATTTAATGCTACGCCGCCTGCAAGACAAATATTTTTACTTTTTGTAATTTTATATATATCGTTTCCAAGATGTCTCATAGTTTTTTCGGTTATATTTTGGATCATAAAAGCCCAATCTCTATATAATCTATTCATTATATTTGACTTTTCAGCTTTTTTAACTTTCTGACGTATTGTATTGGCCCTGTAATTTGGATGAATATGATTTAGAACATCAGAGTTCGGCATTCTTAACATGAAATTTTTAAAATCAGTTTTTATGTTTTTGTTTTCGTAATTTATCTTTATTTTTTTATTAAATCTACCATAGGGCGCTAACCCCATAGTTTTGCCTTCACCGCCAGTTCCTAAATTTAAAATTTGTTTAGTTACCGCTCCATAAGCAGCACCAAGCCCATGGTATTTATAATTTTTTAATAATTTAATTTTTTTTCCATACCCTAAAAAATAACTATTTGTCTCAACATCCGAGCCATTACCATCGACTATTAAAATTGCAGAGGATTTAAATTCACTGGAATAAAACGTACTTGCCGCATGGGCGAGATGATGATTAATTTGAATTAATTTAGTTTTTTTAATATCTAGTTTTTCTTTAATATAATCAAATTCTTGATAATTATATGATGGTCCAGACCTATGCCATTTTTTTTCTCTTATCCAATCAGATACAATCAGGTCTATATTTTTAAATTTTTTAATCTTGAAATGTTTCATGCAATATAAAATTGAATGCAAAGGAAATGTATAAGGATATTTTTTTCTAATTAATCTCTCCTCACTTATAGCGACTAATTCTGGCTTTATATTATTACCAAATTTTATTATACATGCACCAGTATCGTGGTTAGCATAAGATTGTATACCTAAAATATATTTAGCCATAAGTTATTTTATATATTTTTTAAAATTTTTAATCCAATTAGGGTTGTAGCCGTAGGATTTATCATCAATGTAAATATCAGCACTTGGTTTTGTTATAAGAAGTTTATTAAATTTTACATTCCACTTTTTTAGTTGAGAAAACGTTTTTTTATATCCTCTTTTTTTTGCTCTTAAAATATTGTCATTACTTCGACCCATATATCTTGCGGTGTTAATTTTTATATAATGACCGTTGTCGAATAACTTATTTATAATCATTATTGCTTTTTTGTTTGGCCGAGACTGAGAATAATTATTGGATTGCGTCTTGCAAATAGTATTATCTAAATCAAAACAGAAAATTAGTTTTTTTTTCATTAATTTATTTATAATGTAAAAAATATGGTATATAGTTCAAAATTTAGACAAATTCTTAGTATCAAATTATAATAAAGTCAAAAACTTAAATGAATTTTTTCAATAAGATTTTATATATTATTCCCAATTCTCTAAGGTTTAAAATTATTCTATTTTTTATCTCTTTAATTATGGGCGTATTGCTAGAACTTATTAGTTTAGGCATGATTTTTCCAATTGTTGGAACCTTGTTTTCATCAGAAGTTAAATTGTTAAATTTTGATTTTTTGCCTTACTTTCAAAAACTTTCAGATTTACTGAACCAAGATTTAATATTAGTAGTTTTAGGAATTCTTTTTGTCATTTTTTTTATTAAAAGTTTATTTTTTTTATATCTTTTGTGGTTTCAAAATACCTTTTCAGAAAAAATTTCAAATTTAATGTCTTCTAATTTATTTAAGAAATATTTAATTGCAGATTATCAAATTCATTTAAAAAAAAACTCATCTGAACTAATTAGAAATGTAAGCGGGGAAGTTCAAATTTTTATTAAACAAGTTTTAATACCTATTTTAGTTTTAACAATGGATATTTTAATATTTTCAGGAATAATTTTTTTGATTATTTCTATCGAAGCTAAAGCATCAATATATTTATTGTTTGCTTATTTTTTTTTTGGATTTTTGTATATCATTAGTATAAAAAAAAAACTTTACAAATTTGGCCTAGAAAGACAGTTTCATGATGGAATGAGAATTAAAAGTTCAATTAATGCTTTTCATGGGATTAAGACAGTTAAAATTTTCAACAAAGAAATCGAGTTTTTAAACAATTTTATGTTTCATACAAAGTCTTTGAATAGAATTGGTAAAATAGTTGGTATTATTTTGCAAATACCTAGACAATTTATAGAACTCATAACTGTTTGCTCATTTATTTTTTTAGTGCTTTTTTTGTATAAGGGGGCAAATAACTTTAATTTAATATTACCAGAATTAGCATTTTTTGCTGCGACAGCCTTTAGATTAATACCCTGTATAAATAGGTTTATGCTAAATTACCAACTTTTTAAAACAGGTTACCCTTCGGTAACTAAATTATATAATGAGTATAAAGCAATAGAACAAAATAACAAAAAAGGTTATCAAGAAAATAAAATAAAATTTAGCAAAAAGATTGAATTTAAAAATATTTCATTTTGTTTTGATAATAATTTAAAAATATTTGAGAACCTAAACTTTACAATAAACAAAGGTGATAGAATCGGAATTATAGGAAAAACCGGTGAAGGAAAAACAACTTTTTTAGATCTTTTTCTAGGTCTACTTGTTCCAAATCACGGTAAAATTTTCGTCGATAATATAAATTTAAACGACTCTGTTAAAGACTGGCAAAAAAAAATTGGTTATGTTCCACAAAGCACTTTTTTATTAGATGATAGTATAAAAAATAATATCACTCTTACTTCTCACGATGGGAGTATTAATGAAGATAATTTAGAAAAAGCAATAAATATTTCCAAAGTTGGTGAATTTTCGGAAAAATTTGAAAATAAATTAAACACTATTATCGGTGATAGGGGAGCGAGAATATCAGGAGGCCAACAACAAAGAATTGGTATAGCTAGAGCACTTTATAAAAATCCAGATATATTAATTTTAGATGAATCTACAAGTTCACTAGATTCAAATACAGAACAAAAAATTATAGATGATGTTTTTAAAATTGATACATCTAAGACAATAATTATTGTTTCTCATAGAATGTCTACAGTAAATAATTGCTCTATTATTTATGAAGTAAAAAATAAATCTCTAATAAAACAAAATAATAAAAATTAATCATAATTTTTTGACTGTCGAGTTTAATCATTTTTTTTTATAGCTAACTGATAACTAACATAAATGATTTTTAACTCATTTTTTTTTTCATTAATAAACTTTAAAATTGCTTTAATAGGATTTTGATTAACATCCTTGTAATATTTTCTTAAAAAATCGTCAAATATTAATATCCCACCTTTTTTTAAGTATTTAAAAGAGTTTATCGCATCTTTATAAACTTGATCAGAATGATGGCTACCATCAATATAAATTAAATCATAAGATTTTTGCTGTATAAATTTATAGAAAAAATTATCTGAAGTCATCTGATATAAATTATAATTTTGTTTAAATTCATTTAAGTTATATTCAAAATTTTTTTTCACTTTTTTAAAGTCAACTCTATGATGCTCATCAGACCCTTGAAAAGTTTCAATACAATCAATTTTAGAATTTTCTAAATTTTTTAAACAAAACATCGCTGACATACCTTCATATGAGCCAATTTCTAAGCACTCTAAATTCTTATTTGAATGCATTAATGTAAAAATATAAAGCCAAACGGTAATATTTTCTGTAAACCAATCATTACTAAATTCTTTACTTTTTACTAATGATTTAAAATTTTTTTTTTGATCACTAAATTTACTATTTAGGATAAAAGTTTTTTTTAGATAGTGGTAAATAAAAGTAATAGCTAAATGTATATTTGGTGATAAATATTTACTATTCTTAAAATTATAATTAAAAATAAAAAAAAAATTCGAAAGTATATAATTAGTATTATTTATAATAAGCTTAATTAACCTCATGTTTGGAGCATATCTTCAAAAATTTTCATCAAGCATTATCTTTTACTCAGTATATTTTTTACTTCACTTAACCTATGAGTTCTAGATTGTTCTTTTTTTAACACCCAGGTTGGAAAATTTTTACGATAAATACTTCTGTAAAAATCGCAGGATGCACAAACTGCTGGAAAATCATTCTTTTCCTGTCTTTCTATTAATTCCTTATATTTTTTATTTTTGAGAGAAATTATATCTTTTATCTTATTTTTATTCACATCCCCAATTCGTAGAGAAAAGTTCGCATCTCTACATGCGCATGCATTTACTATTCCATTTGCACCCACAATTAGCCTTGAGTAAATTAATGAGCAAGAGCCAATTTTACGAATTTTTTTATCATTAAAATTTATATTAAGATCTTTGATATCATTTCTTTTAATAATATTGCCCCAATTATTAAATTCTGAGTTTTTTTCATAATCTGCATTCGAAATTTTAAGAATCTCTTTTATTGGCTTTAATAACTCGTTTGTGTTTTTATTTATATCAAAGTTTTTTTCAGTTCTATGTGATATTGATAGATTAAATTGAGTATTTTTTTTATCCAGAAATTTTTTTAAATATTTTAAATTTTCAATTAGTTTATTGTATGCGTTATTTGTGCCACCACTGAACTTAATAAACGTATCAAGGTCATGACCATAAATACTTATTCCAAAGTTTATTAATTTTTTTAATTCAAAAAGTTTCTCAATCTGATCAATTTTTATAGGTATAAAATTAGTATATAAAAAATATCCTTCATAATTTTCTAGAGAATCTAAATAACTTAATTTTTCAAAAATTGATTTATCCATAAAAATATCTCCTGTAGTGGGCGTAAGTCCAATTTTTTTATATCCAATATCAATTGATTGCTGGACTACATCTTTGAATAGATTAATATTCATTGTTTCTATGGGATACATGTTCAAATCTCTTTTTTCGTATGCACAAAATTTACATTTTAAATTACATCTACTTGTAGTCTCAATATTTATATGATCGTAAATGTTAGGTATCATTTGATTGCCTAGTATATAATTTATTCTAGCTAAAATAAATTTTACGAAATTTTTGAAATATGAAATCATTAAATTAAGTTGTTTAAGTAATTTATTTAATATAAACAAATTTATTATATTAAATTATTTATAAAATAAAACATTAATGAAAAATATAATAGTTCTTGGCACGTGGAATAGCGGAAGTGGAGCCATCCATGAATATTTAGCAAGCAGAAAAGATATATTGAGCCCCTTTGGTTTTAATGAATTTAAAGTTTGCTCAGACCCAATGGGTCTGAATTATCTTTTTCAAAATTGTTACAGAACAGGAAATACTTTATTAAATCCTTCTCATGCATTTGAGGATTTTATTAAATATATTGATGGATTTCACAAATATAAACATTATGACAACACCGGGCAAGAGGTAAAAATCTTAGATAAAATGATCGTAAAATTAAGTAACGAATTTATTAATAAAGTTACTGAATTAAAGTATTTCGCTTTACCTCATTATGCAAGTGTGACTATGACAAGATTTGAAAAATTTTACATGAAAATTATGGTTAAAGTGTTCAATAAAAAAATTAAAGATTTAAAACTAAAAAAAATAATTATACCAAAAAATGAAAAAATATTTCTGACAGAAGCTAAAAAATTTATAAAAAAGGTACTTGAATATTATAGCAAACAAAAAATAACTAATCAAAATATTGTTTTAAATAATGCTGCAGATATCACAGATCCAGTGACTTCAAGTCAATATTTTGAAAACAGAAAAATAATAATTGTTACAAGAGACCCTAGAGATATTTTTTCAAGCATGAAGCAAAGAAAGTCGAATGCAACGCCTTGGTATGATGTAAAATCATTTATAAAATGGTATAAATTATCATTTGATAATCAAAAATTTAAAAAAAAAATAAATGATAAAATAATTTTAATTGTTAGAATATGTAACTTTTTGAAGATAAGTAAAAAGTTTAAATTGAAAAAAATTGAATCAAAGTTTGAGATTAGTAAGTCAATTAAAAATATAGGAAAATCGCGAAAATTTTTGAACAAAAAAGAAAATTTATTAATATCAAAACATCTGAAATCTCATTTACAATGGTAACTGAAATCTCGTTTAAAAGACTTAAATGCCCAATTTGTAATTCAAATCAGAAAAAAATATTAATTAATAAAAATTTGATTAAATTAAACTATTTAGAATTTGCAAAAAAACATCTTTTAAAAAATTTTGATAAAAAATTATTGAAAAATCAAATGTTT
>CACLVA010000012.1 GCA_902610315.1 uncultured Pelagibacteraceae bacterium | reverse complement strand
TAATTTAAAATTAATTAATATTGAAAGTGGCTCTATTACGGAGATTAAACATAACTTAAAAGTGTTAGAAGATGGTCAAGGTGGTTTGCTTGATATCTTATATAAAGACGGTGTAGTTTGGGTAAGTTATTCTGAAGATCATGGAAAATCAAAAACAACAACCTCTGTTGCACGAGGGAATTTTAATAAAGATCAAATAGATTTTAAAAATATATTTGTTGCAACTCCACCAATAAATTCTGGATATCACTTTGGTTCAAGATTAGCTATTAAAGACAATTATCTTTTTGCATCAGTTGGTGAAAGAGGTGAAGGAATGATAGCACAAGATCCAACAAAACATCCTGGAAGTATAATTAGAATTAATACAGATGGAAGTATTCCAAAAGATAATCCAAAATTTATTGATAAAAAAGACTGGCTACCTGAAATTTTTCAAATAGGTGTTCGAAACCCACAAGGTTTAACATTAAACCCTTTTGATCAAAAAATTTATGCAAGTAACCATGGAGCAAGAGGTGGAGATTGGTTTGGTGAAATTAAAAAAGGAGAAAACTATGGTTGGAAAGTTCTTGGTTGGGGTGGAACAAATTACAGTGGAACAAAAATTGGACCAAAGTGGTTACCTGGCTATACAAAAGCAATCAAATATTGGGTGCCTTCAATTGCAACAAGTGCAATAACAATTTATAAAGGTGAAGAATTTAAAGAGTGGAATGGTCATGCTTTAATTACATCTCTTAAGGACATGTCACTTAGAAAACTTGATTTTTCCAACTTAGAAAATGTTAAAGAAGAAGTCATATTTAAAAGAGAAATCGGAAGAATTAGAGACATACAAGTCCATCCAGTTAGTGGTAAGATCTTTTTTTTAAGTCAGGATGCTTTATGGCTAATGCAAAAAAATTAACAAACATAATAATTAAAGTATTAAAGAACAGAGGTTTAAGTCCAACGCACGCCATGATTAGTGCTAAAGCTTTAATCAATGCAGAATTAGTTGGTGCTCATTCTCATGGGTTATCAAGGCTTAAAATGTATTGTGATAGAATTGATAAAAAAGTTATTAATCCTAAACCAAAAATTAAAATAAAAAAAATATCTAGTTCAATTTCATATGTAGATGCTAATAACTCCATTGGATTTGTTGCAGCTGATATCGCTATCAAGTCATTAATTAAAAATACAAAAAAAACTGGAATTGGAATGGTTGGTGTAAAAAATTCTGGCCACTATGGTTTATCTAGTTATTTTGTCGAACAAGCAGTTAAAAAAAATTTAATGGTATGGTGTTTTACAAATGCACCACCAGCTATTGCACCATATGGATCAAAGAAAACTTTATTTGGAACAAACCCGATTTGTTTTGGAACACCCTCAGGTAATAAAGTTCCATTTATATTAGATACATCAGTATCAATGATTAATAGAGGTAAAATAAGAGTAGCGGCTAATTTAGGTCATAAAATTCCTTTAGGTGTAGCTTTAGATAAAAATGGAAAGCCAACTACAGATCCAATTAAAGCTCTTAAAGGTGTACAATTACCTATTGCAGGATTTAGAGGATCAGGTTTAGCTTGGATGGTTGATATATTAAGTGGAGTTATGACAGGTGCAAACCATGGAGGTAAAGTGAGAGATCCATTTGATGATTTTAAAGGACCACAAAATGTTGGACATTTATTTATGGCAGTAAAACCAAATATTTTTATAGGAAGTAATTATATTAAAAGAATTAAAGATAACATAAAAATTATAAAGAAATTACCGAAAATTAAAGGAGTTAAAGAAATAAATTTTCCTGGTGAAGGTACAAAAAAAAGATATAAAAAAAATATGAAAAAGAATATTCCAATACCTAAAAGTATTATGGAAGACTTAAAAAAACTAAATGCTATCTAATAAAACAATAATTTGTCCAAATAATTTACTGGATGCATCCATAAAAAAGAAAGGTGCAACAGCTGCAATTGTTAATGCTGGAAAACCTCTTCCAATGCAATCTGTAATGGATGCTGTAAAGGAAGATTTAATCAAACCAATTTTTATTGGTGATAAAGATCAAATTCAAAAATGTGCTAATGAAATTCAATTTGATATTTCAGGATATGAAGTAATTCATGAACCAGTAGAAAATAATACAGCGGCAGTCGCTGCTAAACTTGCTATGAAGGGCAAAGTTAAGATTATAGTAAAGGGTCATATTCATACGGATATATTAATGAAAGAAGTTTTAAAAAGAGAATATAAACTTTTAGGTAAAACCAGATTAAGCCATATTTGGCATATGACATTAGAAAAAGATGATAAGCCATTAATAATCACTGATGGTGCTTTAAATGTTTTACCTAATGTAAAAACTAAACTGCACATATTAAAAAACGTTATAGATTTTTCTAAAAGAATTGGAAACAACAGACCAAAGGTTGCTGTGTTATCAGCAACAGAAGAAGTTTTAGATAGTATTCAAAGTTCAATGGAAGCAAAAGAAATTACCGAACTTTCAAAAAAAGAGAATTTAGATGCAGATGTATTTGGTCCTTTGGCTTTTGATAATTGTATTTCAAAAAAATCTGCAGAAATTAAAGGAATTAAAAATGTAGTTGCAGGAGATGCTGATGTTCTTTTAGTTCCTAGTGTTGAAAGTGGAAATGCTTTAGTAAAAATGATGATTTATTTTATGGGAGCTTGCGCAGCGGGAGTAGTAATTGGAGGAAAAGTACCAGTAGTTATTACAAGTAGATCAGATGAAGCAACGGCCAGATTAGCTTCTATTGCTGCTGCAGTTGTTGCATTAGATTAATAAAACAATATAAATTTGAAAAAATGACAATTAAATATTTAAAAAAAGCATCTAAAACTGCATCAACAGATGACACTAAAACAAAAGATATAGTTCAAAATCTTTTAAGAGAATTAGAAAAATCAAAAGAAGAAGGCTGTAAAGAATTAACTAAAAAATTTGATAAATATGATGGAGAAATAATTGTTTCAAAAGAAAAAATAGAGGAAATAAATAAAAATTTAGATCAAAAGACCAAAGACGATATTAAATTTTCATACGACAGAGTTCGTAAATTTGCAGAAGCGCAACTTGCAAACTATGGAAAAGATTTTGAAGTCGAACTATCAAATGGATTATATGCTGGTCAAAAGTTAGTACCTGTTAACACTGCGGGTTGTTATATCCCAGGTGGAAGATACGCTCACATAGCATCTGCGGTAATGAGTGTTACAACTGCAAAAGTTGCTGGTGTTAAAAATATTATTGCTTGTAGTCCCCCTAAAGAAGGAATTGGTGCCCACCCTTCTATAGTTTATACAGCAAATTTATGTGGCGCTGATGTAATTTTAAATCTAGGTGGAGTTCCAGCTATTGCTGCAATGACGTATGGTATGTTTGGAAATGCTCCAGCTGATATTTTGGTTGGTCCTGGAAATCAATTTGTTGCTGAAGCTAAAAGAATTTTATTTGGAAAAGTTGGAATTGATTTATTTGCTGGTCCAACAGAAATTGGAATTATTGCAGATGAAACTGCAGATCCAGAAATTGTAGCTGTTGATTTAGTTGGTCAAGCTGAACACGGATATAATTCTCCATGTTGGTTATACACCACAAGCCAAAAACTTGCAGATGAAGTGATGAAACGAGTTCCAGAATTAATAGAGAAACTTCCAGAAGTTCCAAGGTTAAGTGCAGAGGCTGCTTGGAGAGATTACGGTGAAGTTATTTTATGTGATACGGATGAAGAAATAGTGAAAGTGAGTGATGACTATGCACCTGAACATTTAGAGATACAAACCAAAAATCTTGAATGGTTTCATAAGAGATTAAAAAACTACGGTTCGTTATTTATTGGAGAAGAAACAACTGTCGCTTATGGTGACAAATGTTCTGGTACCAATCATATATTACCAACTAAGGGTGCTGGTAAATATACTGGAGGATTATTCGTTGGTAAATTTATTAAAACTTTAAGTTTTCAAAGAATGACAAAAGAGTCTACAAAAGAAGTTGGTTCAGCAGCTGCTAGAATTTCAAGATACGAAGGCATGGAAGCTCATGCAAGAACTGGTGATGTAAGATTACGTAAATACGGATATTCCAACGAATAATTTTAAAAAGTACTAACAAGCTCAATAGTTGCACCATAATCAGGAATTGAACTAATCAAATTATAATTTGAATTCACTCTGATATCAAAACCATTTAAATTTTTGTTATAAGTTAGAGATGCATTATCATTATCTAAGCTCATAGCGTATTCATCGTTATCTGATCGAATGTAACCAAAACCTATATACAGAGTATCGCTATGGGCATTGTCACTTTGATTTCTTTCATAGATAGTCATTATAGAAAAACCATTATCGGTTATTAAATCAAATCCAATATTTGCTATTAAATTTTTAGAATCTTGATCAATTGATTTTGTATATTCTGTAGTTTCCGATAGGTAACGATAAGTAGCGTCTGAAGATGGACTGAAATCTACCCCAATCTCTAATCCACCATTTGGTTTAAAAGTAAAAGTATTAAAATTTAAGATATCACTTATTGTAAAACCAGTAGATATCATTCCAGTTTCAATTGTTTGAGTTTTGTAAACTAAAGCAGCAGGACCTTTTTCTCTATATTTGGACAATTCTGTATAGCTTAAATCAATTCTTAAATTAGGAGTAATATCAAAATTTTCTTTTTTATATGTCGATAAGTAATTTAGTGAGCCAAATATTTGTGCACCATCTCTTTCTCCTGTTCTAGTGCTTCCTCCCCCTTTTCTAAGATGATCAGTCTTCAATGTGCTTATTCCAAGAATACCTTCAGTAAATTTTTTATCATTATGAGAAAAAGTTCCATAAAGAGATAAACTAAAAGACTCAGTATCTAAATTAGTTCCAGATGTACCTACATCAACATCATCATTACCAAATCTAAGGGCATAACCATATAATTTATTTTTGCTTATCTTTTTATCCATTCCAAGTGTAATGCCCTTGGTATTAATTTTTTTAGATGATGAAGAAGATGTATCACCTGTTTTGCCAAAACTCACACTACCTTCACTCCAAAATGACCAGCTGTCAGACAATTTATTTAAAGTATTATTTGATTTTTCCGATATTGGAATAACTTTTGCTAAAGATGCTATTGTTTTATTTGGAAAGTTAAATTTAATGTTTTGATTACTTAATTGATCGCTTGTTCTATGTCTTCTTAACCAATACATACGGTTAAGAACTGGAGTGCTTGCTTGAATAGCAATTTGTTTTGCTGTTGCAGTTTGAGACTCGATTGAGCTTAAAATATCTTTACCTTCATCAGAAGTAGTTATTGGATCATCACAAGCACCATCGATTATGCTCCAATTACAAGTTAAATCAAATTCATAAACTTCTGCATCCGCATCAATTACAAACATTTTACTTCCATCAGAATTAAATGCTGTTTCTCTTGCATTTCCTAAGCCGCTGTAGTTAGATAATTCAAGAGTTCCCTCAAGTGATAGAGTGGAGACATCAAAAGCTGTTGTTAGTTTATATTGATTAATTATATTATCTTCACTGTCAGTAGTATACATTTTAGTGCCGTCGTAATTAAAAACAATTCCGTCTATGTAACTGTGATCAGAACTTAGGTCTTCTGTATTAATATGAGTAACTCCTGATGTAATGACAAATGGGGTATCAAGTGTGTATTCATTTATTTCACCAACATTGCTATTATCTTTGCCGTTTCCAGTAACAAACATTTTAGTTCCATCATTATTAAACGCAACTGAGGTCACTCTTTTTTCTTGAAGGTTTGTATCATAACCTTGACCTACATTATAAGTAGTGCTTGCAGTATCAATGTCATATGGTGTAGTTAACGTCCATTCAATAATAGTTTTATGATGATCAGCAATAAACATTTTTGTACCATCGTTATTGAACACAACTTGCATAGCTCCATGCATTTCAGTTGCTGAACCAGTATATGTACCTACATCTAAGCTGGTACGTAAGGTTGCAGTAGAAATATTGTAAGCTGTTGTTAAATCATACTCGTAAACCTTATCTCCTTTTGCTGTTGACTTTGGGGCCACTGCTTTCGTAGATGATGTATACATTTTGGTTCCATCGTTATTAAAAGTTAATGCCATATTATTGTAGTCAGTAGCTATAGTTACTTGTTCAACTGCTTTACTTCGCACAACAGTTGGCTCCGCTATAGATTTAAAATGAAATGTGCTTAGAAATAATAAAATTAGATAAAATATTTTTATTGTTCTATTCATCTTAAATTGAGATTTAAAAAATGAATATATAAAAATAGAATTTATTCTCTACTTAAATCTTCAGAGCTGATATTTTCCTCTTTTTTAGGGTATTTTTTTTCATTAATGATATTTGCAAAACTATGGTTCACATCACGGTGTCCCGCTTCATCATCACGAATTACTCTAACTACATCTTTAAGTGTAGCGTGCAAAGGTAAATTCCAATAATTTATTGCAACTTCTGGAGCTGGCTCATCTTTTATTTTGCCAGTCTCTAACTCATGTAAATATTCTGTGTAACTTCTAACTGCTTCTTCCTCAAAATATCCAACAATCCTATGAGCAGTTCTTTGAGATACTAAATAAATGATAGCGTATGTAACAATAAAAATAAATTGTGCCATTAAAATAATAACTCTTTCTAGCCATGTTGGCTTTGCAACATGAATAAAAGTCATTAAATGCATTCTTTCATTTTCTGCTTCATCTAAAAGAATTTTAATCCACCCTTTATCATCTTCCATTTTTCTTAAAGATTTTAAGTGAATTAGCATTCCAGCTACCATTCCAGGTACTGCAGCAACTGTTTCTAAAACAACTGCTCTATGGCCGTATCTTTTCTTAAAAAAAGTGTCGGCTAGGAATCTTAAAAACTTTGTAAAGCCTAAGGCAACTTTATCGCTAAAGTTATTAGGTTCGTAATGTTTTTCTAAATCGCTCATAAGTCTTATTTAGTTATTTTTTAAAAAAAAACCAATGGGTCTAAATTGACGTTTAAAAGTGTTCTATATCAATAGAAATTAAGAATAATATTTAAAACATATATAGACAAAATAGTCATAAAAAGAATGACTAATATGTTTATATAAAACCAAGTTCTTTTATGATTTAAATATTTGGACAAATAGTTTGCTAAATAACCAATAGTAAAAAAAAATAAAAAAGAAGATATTGTGGCACCTAATCCAAAATATATTTTGTTAATCAAAGCAAAATTTTTAGAGAAATTTCCTAAAAAAAATACTGTATCTGAATAAACATGTACATTTAAATAAGTAAAGCCTAAGGTCTTTAAGAAAATACTTTTGAAGGTTTCGTCAGTTTTGTTTGTTGAAAAATCAATATTGGAAAAACTTAATTTTATTTTAGAATAAATAAAATGTAATAAAAATAATAATAATAGAATATTTAATATAAGTTCAACTGTTTGGTTAAAGTAACTTTGAAAATATTCAAATAAGAAAATACCTAAAAAAATTAAAATATAATCTGAAATTGAGCAAATTAAGCATACTAAAAAAGTATATTGTCTCTTTAAACCCTGCTCTATTACAAATACATTTTGAGCCCCAAGTACTAAAATCAAACTTAGACCAGTAAAAAAACCAATTAATAAGTATTCCATATTAAATTTTTTGATTAATAACTAAGGATAATTTTCTGGGGAAATCTCCTTCATCAAAATGATCGATACTTAAATTCTTAAATCCTTTTACTAATTTTTTAATTTTTTCATCTGAAAAAAAATGAACAATATATCCATTCATTTCATATAGATCTTCACCTCGATGTATACCTTTTTTATAATCTGCATCTGAATGGTTTCTAACTGTATAAATATTTAATGAGAGTTTATTTAAAACTCTAAATATCTCATTGTTTAAATTTTCAAGTTCAGAATATGTAAAAGCCATACAATAAAGCATATGTGAGTAACAACCTTCAAAACTATTATCTTTAAAATTTAATTTTTGTCTTAAGTCATGTGTTTGAACTTCTATCAAATCACTTAAACCTAAACTGTTTGACTTATTTTTAATTATTTCAACTGCAGTTGGACTATAATCTAATGCGGTTACTTTAATAGAATTTTTAGCAAAAAAAATTGTATCACGTCCTAGTCCTGCACCAAGTTCAATGATGTGTTTTACGTTATTTTTTTTAAATTTTTCTAAAGCTATTTTTGCAGAGTAGCTTGGTTCAGAACCAAACATCTCAGGCTTACTTGAGAAACTTTTTTCCCAATGCTGAGATTGTTCGATTAAAATCTTATTGTCCAACCTACTTCGATGGATCTGGTACTTTTCTTAAATAAGGTTTAACTGCATTCCAACCATCAGGAAACATTTTCTTAGCTTCTTCATCTTTCACTGCTGGAACAATGATAACTTCTTCACCTTTTTTCCAATCCGCTGGTGTTGCAACTTTATGTTTTGCTGTTAACTGCATTGAGTCTATTGATCTCAATAATTCCATAAAGTTTCTTCCAGTTGCCATTGGATAAGTTAAGAACAAACCAATTCTTTTATCTGGTCTAATTATAAAAACCGTTCTAACTGTTTGGTTATCAACTGCAGTTCTACCCATCGAAGTAGTTCCTGCATCACCCTCTAACATATTATAAAGTTTTGCAATTTTTAGATCCTCATCCGCAATTATTGGATAATCAGGCTTCATACCTGTAACATCTTTAATGTCATCCAGCCATTTAACATGATCTGCAACTGGATCCACACTTAAACCAATAACCTTAACATTTCTTTTGTCAAACTCGGGTTTCATTCTAGCTAAAGATCCAAGTTCAGTTGTACAAACTGGAGTAAAATCTTTTGGATGCGAAAATAAAACACCCCAACTATCTCCTAACCACTCGTGAAATGATATATCACCTATAGTTGTTTTAGCCTTAAAGTCAGGTGCTAAACTGTTTATTTTTAAAGTCATTATACTCTCCTTTTTATAAACAAATTATATGCAAGATTGATTTGCTATGCAATTTTTTATAAAGTGATCATTAATATGATATTTGAGCAATTATTTGATACTAAGTCTTCAACCTATACGTACATATTATCAAGCGGCAAAGGTAGAGAAGCTTTAATCATAGATCCAGTTTTAGAACACACAGATCAATACATAAATTTTTTAAATAAATTAGAATTAAAATTAGTAAAAGTTATTGATACACATATTCATGCGGATCACATAACTGGTTTAAACGAATTGAGTGAAAGAACAAGTTGCACAAAAATTATGGGTGAAAATTCAAAGTCTGAGGTTGTTGATTTAAGAGTTAAGGAAGATGAAAATGTAAAAATTGATAATATTAATTTAAAAGTGATGTACACACCTGGTCACACAGATTGCTCATACAGTTATTTAATGAATGATAGAGTTTTTACAGGTGACACACTTTTAATAAATGGAACTGGAAGAACTGATTTTCAAAATGGTAATGCTAGACAACAGTACGACTCTATATTTAACAAATTATTAAAATTACCGGAAAATACTATGGTATTTCCTGCGCATGACTATAATGGTAAAAAACATTCTACAATTGGATCAGAAAGAAAAAATAATCCAAGGTTACAAGTTAATTCTGTTGACCAATACGTAGAAATAATGAATAACCTTAAACTTGCTAACCCAAAAATGATGGATGTAGCTGTTCCAGCTAATCTAAAGGGTTTAACTTTAAATCAAGTTAAAGCATAAAAAACTGTAAACAACATGAATGAATTTTTAGATTCTATAATTAAAAGAGATCCAGCTGCTAAATCAAAGTTAAGTGTAATATTGACTTATCCTGGGGCGAAAGCTGTTTTCTTTCATCGAATTGCAAATTTTTTTGCAATTGCAAAATTCAATTTAGTTGCAAGAATAATTTCTCAGTTTTCAAGATTTTTAACAGGAATAGAAATTCATCCTAATGCAAAGATAGGAAAAAATTTATTTATAGATCACGGCATGGGAGTTGTTATAGGTGAGACTTCTGAAATTGGTGATAATGTAACTATTTATCATATGGTTACCCTTGGTGGAATATCTCCAAGTATTAATTCAGATGATCAAAGAAATACAAAACGACATCCAACATTAATGGATAATGTTGTTGTAGGATCAGGTGCTCAGATATTAGGACCAGTTGTTGTTGGAAAAAATGCAAAAATTGGTGCAAATGCTGTTGTTACAAAAGATGTTGATGAAAACTCTGTAATGGTTGGTATACCAGCTAAAAATGTTGGTGAAGTTTCTACACAAGATGAAAACTTTAAACCATACGGAATTACTCAAGATAGTGACAAAAATTAAATGAATAAACCTCAAAATAATTTTATAGAAGGTATTGGAAATACTCCTCTTGTAAAACTGAGAGCTGCATCTGAGATAACTGGATGTAATATTTATGGCAAAGCAGAATACTTAAATCCTGGTGGCTCAGTTAAAGATAGAGCAGCACTTGCTTTAATTAAGGATGCTGAGGAAAAAAAACTAATATCAAAAGGTGGAACAATAGTTGAAGGAACTGCTGGCAATACAGGAATTGGTTTATGCTTAATCGGAAATTCTATTGGGTATAAAACAATTATTGTTATGAATGAAGATCAAACTCAAGAGAAAAAAGATATGCTAAGAAATATGGGTGCTGACTTAAGGTTGGTACCACCTAAACCTTACAAAGATGATGGTAATTTTGTAAAAGTAGCTGCAAAATTAGCAGATGACTTAAAGAGTTCTAATAACCATGGTGTAGTTTGGGCTAACCAATTTGATAATACTGCAAATTCAAAAGGTCATTATGAAACAACTGGTCCAGAGATCTGGATGCAAACAGATGGAAAAGTTGATGGATTTGTATGTTCATCTGGAACTGGAGCGATTAAATTAGGTAAAAAATTAGGACCAGGAAAAACAATTGTAACAATACTTTGTGATAGATCAGATAAATACAACTCTAAGCTGTTTAATAAAAAATTTTTACAGGAAAAAGGTCTTCCTATTCCTAGCTGGATCTAAAAAACGCATTCCTCATTTGTAATAAAACCTTTACCTTAGTGGGTTAATTTAACTAAAATTAAACTAACGAAAGGAAAATAATGAAAAACTATTTAGCAACGCACGTTTTTAAATCTGAAGAGATGAAGAAAAAATTCATGGATTTTGTTACTTCAACTCCACACGAAGATTTGAAAAAAGGAGTGACAGGTGAAAAAGCAAGATGCTTAGTTACTATGGTCGGAGCAGGAGATTCTATGAAAGTATTTTGTAGATGGGAAGCAGAAAGCAAAGAAGCAATCATAGAACAACTTGGTGATATGAACAGTATGTTTGAAACTGATCCAGAAGAGTGCGGTAACATTATGGATTTTAGAAATTAATACTAAATATCTAGGATGCCTGGTTACGTAATCGCTCAAATTAATATGACTAATAAAGAAGGTTTTAAAGTTTACGCGGAGCAAGTTCCTGAAACTATAAAACAATTCGGTGGTAAGTATGTTGTAAGAGCTGGTGAATATACATCTATGGAAGGTAAATGGGATTATACTAGGAATGTAATTATTGAATTTCCAACTTACGAAAAAGCATTGGAGTGGTATAACTCAGATTTATACAAACCAGTCAAAGAACTTCGCCAAAAAAA
Organism: uncultured Pelagibacteraceae bacterium; assembly: GCA_902610315.1. Lineage (GTDB taxonomy): Bacteria > Pseudomonadota > Alphaproteobacteria > Pelagibacterales > Pelagibacteraceae > Pelagibacter. The sequence goes on along the minus strand of CACLVA010000012.1, from coordinate 14,966 downwards.
TTCTGAAGGTAATTTAATTATAATTAAAGGAGTGTAATTAAACCTGGAAAATAATATTGAAGGGAGAAACAAATGAATGCAAAAGAAAGAGTAAAATTAGGTTATGACCTTTTTAATAAACATGAAATGGAGACTTTTTTTAAAGAGTTAGTAGATGAAAATACCACTTGGACTTTCCCCGGAAAAGAAGGTGTCCATCCTTTGTCGGGGGTGCACAAAGGTCCTCAAGCAATGATGGGAGCATTTTCTAAAATTCCAGAAAAATGGTCCAACTTTAAAGTTGAACCTATAGATATGATAAGTGAAGGAAATAAAGTTTTTGTAAGAGTAAAAGGGTCTGCCGATGGTATGGAAACTATGTTTGGTCATTACTTTGAAGTAAGTGATAGTGGAAAAATGATCACTATGATGACTTTTGATGATACTCTAAGCATGTTTAATGCAATGAAAAAATAAATCTATGAAGGAAAATATATGATAGATAAATTTGGAAATGCTTTTTATTTAATAATTTACTTAGCTCATTTCATAATAGTTGGCGCTTATGCTTATCAATTAGTCTTTGACACAAAGAAATTTCTTAAAGGCAGAGGTGTAGATAAAACAGCAACGTTAGTGACACGATTTGGTGGTGCGTTCATGGTTGCCCTTGTTCTAATGTCAATCTATATTGCTTTTGTAAGACCAGGTGGTTTAGAGGCCACTTGGGCATTTTTCAATTTAGTTTTTATTATTAATGTTTCAATATTAGCTACTAATTTTTATTCTTTAAAAATTGATAAGACTGGCCTAACCAAGAAAACTAGGAATGATGGAATATATGCTCCACTTGTTCTTGTTATAATAAGTGCTGTACTTTGTTATGGTTTGGCCGATAAAATTTACGTATAACAATATTACCTAAGCAGATGTTACCAAAAAAATACTCTCAATTACTTTTTACATTGATTGTGGGATTTTTTACAAGTCTTATTATGACTTTGTTAATTACTTATATTAACACTGGGCTAGACGAATTATATATAAAACGATTTTTGAAAGCTTGGTCTGTAAGCTTACCTATTGCAATTATTACTGTGTTAAGTCTTGCCCCAGTTGTTAAAAAATTTGTAGATAAAATTACTTCTTAGAACTTTCTTTATAATTAGACATCCATTTACTAAAAACTTTTATTGCATTATTCATTTCTTTTGTTTTATGGGGGTGTTTTTTCGCGCGTCCTAGCATAGTTGCAATTACATTAACTTGATATTTGATAGGTCTGTTTTTAATTGTATCGACGGTATACAAAGCTTTTTCCTTATTTTTAAAACCTAATCCATGGGTCGTAGTTTTAGGATTATAGTCTGAAAATAGAGATAAATTTATTGGTTTTATAGTCTTACTAATTTTTAGAGTATCAATATATTTAAATAAAGTATTGGTATTAACTTTATTCAAAACTTTTTTTGTTTTGCCATCAAAGTCAATAAAATTTATTTTAAAACCTTTTTTATCTATTTTTGTAATTAACTTGACATGTCTTTTGTGAAATTTTTTTATATGCTTTTGATAAACATGCTTAATATTTAAGTAATCTTTTAATTTATAATTTGGGGATTTAATTAATAGAATTCTACTTTTGTTTTTATACTTAGTTAAATCCATTATTAATTTAACTTACTAATCAATGATGGATAATTGTTTGTAGGTTTATTAACTTCTTTAGAAATCTCATAAAAATTTAAAGGAATTTTCTTAATCTGGTTCAAGTATTTTTTGCCATCCTTTTTAAGATCTAAATAGTTGTCTATTTCATTATTATCTAGAATTACTGGCTGTCTATGATGTATATCCATGACATTTTGACTAGCCTCTTCAGTAATTAGACAAAATTCATTATTTTCAAAAATTCCAGCCACGTATAATGGTTTTTTATCTTCTCTTGTAAAATAAAATGGAGTTTTGCTTTCTTTAGATCGTTTCCACTCATAAAAGCCATCCATCACAGCAACACATCTAGTTGTTCTTATAAGTTTTTTAAAAGAAACTTTTTCATCAATTGTTTCTACTCTTGCATTTATTAAAGGTCTAAAATCTTTTTGTTTTGCCCACGATGGAACTATTCCCCACTTCACTAACTCTAAAGTCTTTCCATTTGAATATGATTTTATAATTGGTAATGCTTGACTTGGGTGTGCATTAAAGTTTTCATCATCTTTGACTGTTGTCGATGACTTTACAATTTTGACAGTTTTTTCAACTGGTTTGGTAATTACATACCTGCCACACATAAATTAATTATACTTTAATTGAAAAAATTAAAAACCCATTTTAGACCAATTAATTTTATCTTGGTCTTTACTTTCGAATTTTTCTAACTCTTTTTTTGATGGTTTTCTAAATATAAATACAATAGTTGCTAAAAAAGCTATTCCTAATAAAGTTGTATAACAAACATTCATAATTTTAAATTAATTAAATTTTTTAAATTTTCAATGTTTAAAAATGTACAGAATTGTCCTAGTTAACTTTTAAGAAGTTTTTCCTAAGAAATTTACAAGCACTACACCTATGATAATTAAAGTTATACCAATAATGCCATAGATATTTGGAATTTGATTATATTTAAGTATTCCAAAAATAGTCACCGCAGTGATTGTTAAACCTCCATAAGTCGCATATGTAAATCCAACAGGTATTATCATCATTGCTTTTGCCAGAAAAAATATACAAAGAAGTATGGTAACCATACACATTATTGTTGGGCCAATGTTAGTAAAACCATTTGTAGTTTTAAGAAATCCGTTAGAAGTTATTCCAAGAACAACTGCTAAAAGTAAATATACATATCCAATTAAATTACTCATATTATTTATAAATTTTATCTACTTCCACTTGATAAGCCTCAACTAATTTATTATTTTGATTTGCTATACCAACAACGTCAATCATTTCCTTTATCATTTGATCTGTTGCGCCCTTCTTTTTAGCTGCAAAAGTATGTGATCTTGTACAATATCCACAGCTATTAGTAATTGAAACAGCTACATAAATTAACTCTTTTGTAACAGCATCCAAAGCTCCATCTTTCATAATTGCTTTAAGACTATTCCAAGTTCTTTCAAGCAGTGCAGGATTATGTGCAATTGATCTCCAAAAATTTGGTATTTTTGATATTTTTCTTGTTTTTTTAATTTCACTAAAAATTTTTTTGACTTTGCCTTTGGCTTTTTTTTCATTAATTGGTTTAAAAATTTCCATATTCCTCCTATTAAATACTTATTCTAATTTAGTTATTTACATAAATAAATATTTAAATTAATAGATAACTGTTTGATGAGCGCTAAAAAGATAGTAATCACTGGTGGAGCAGGATTTGTTGGAACAAATCTTATTAAATATTTTTTAGAAAAAACAAAATTGAATATAATTTCAATTGATAATTATAGCTCAAGCTCAAAGAGAAATCATATCAAAAGTTCAAGAGTACGATATATAAAAGCACACACAAAAAATATAAGCACGGTTTTAAATCCAAAAAAAATTCACTCTATTTTTCATTTTGGGGAATTTGCTAGAATTTATCAAAGTTTTTTACAGATGGATAAATGTATAGACTCAAACTCTATAGGTACTAATGCTGTAATAAATTTTTGTTTAAAAAATAAAATAAAATTAATTTATAGTGCTACATCTGCATCTCTTGGAAACAAAGGTAAAGATAAAGATTTATCACCTTATGCTTTTACAAAAGCAAAAAATTTAGAACTTTTAGAAAATATGAAGAAATGGTTTAATTTTAAATATGAAATAATTTATTTTTATAATGTATATGGACCTAATCAAATTGGTAAGGGAAATATGGCTACCGTTATTGGAATATTTGAAGATTTTTACAAAAGAAAGAGGCCACTTCCTGTTGTAAGACCTGGAACTCAATCAAGAAGATTCACTCACATTGATGATACAGTCAAAATTTGCTTTATGGCTTGGAAAAAAAATCTTTGTAGACACTACAGTATTTCTCACAGAGAAAGTTTTTCAATCATCAAAGTTGCAAAAATGTTTAAAAGAAAAATCAAATACTTGCCAAGAAGAGCTGGGGAAAGATATGCATCTGCACTTACTAATATGAATCTTTCTAATAAAGTCTACAAACACTTTGGTAAAATCAAGTTAAGAGATTATATAAAAGATTTTATTAAAAATAATTAATTGAGTGGTTTTAGCATCTTAAGCATTTGTTTATGAATTAGCTTACTCGAAGATATTAAGACATTACCACTTTTAAAATTTTCTTTATTTTCCCAATTAGTTACAGTTCCACCTGAAGCTTTTATAATTGGAATTAAAGGATAAATATCCCACATTTTATTTCCGCTTTGAAACACTGTATCAATTTTACCTTCACAAAAATGTGAGTAACTTAAAGCATCCATACAAGGAAACTGCATTCGTGGTAATAGTTTCTTAACTTTTTTAAGTTTATCTAAACTATACTGACCGTGAAAATCTCCTGATATTTTTGCATTTTTAAATTTTTTACAATTTGAGGATCTTAATTTTATTTTTTTCTTCCCATTAAAAAGAAAGGCTTTTTTACTATCCTGGTTGATATAAAATTTATTTAGGATAGGAAAGTTTGCTAATCCCATAATTGGTTTATTCTTATAACAAAATGCAATTAAATTACTCCATGATGGATATCCAATTACAAATGATCTAGTTCCATCAATTGGATCTATAACCCAAGAATAATCGCTTTTTTTATTTTTCAATCCAAATTCTTCACCAATAATCGAGTGTTGAGGAAATTTTTTACTTATTTTAGTTCTAATAAATTTTTCAAATTTTTTATCTGCAATAGTAACCGGGTCATAATTAGAATCGCTTCCTTTATTCTTAGCTTTAAATTTTTTGTTTAATTTTAACTTATAAAATTTGTTTAAATCTCTAGCTAAAGAAATTAAAAAATTATAAATATCTTTGTTTTTCATTTATTTTTGCTCTTATTGATGAGCTTATTACTATTTAATTTTACTTGATAAAAGTAAATTTTTTGAGATATCTAGGAATATTAGTATGAAAATTGAATTAGAACAAAATAATAAAGTATTTGTTTTTGAAGGTTCAAATAAATGGGAGTTACACCCTATTTGGCTTAGAGAAAGAGTAAGTGAGGAAGAACACTTAGATAAAAATACCGAGCAACGTCTTTTTGATCCATCGTTTTTAAAGGATATAAAAATTAACAAAGTAAATATTATAGATAAGCTTTTGGATATTGAATTTAGCGATGGTGTAAAATCAAAGATTGAAATTGATAAAATAGAAAAAGAATTTAATTCAGATGTCTTTTTAAAAGATCTAATAAAACCAGTTTTATGGGACTCTAACTTTAAAGATATAAAAAATTTTAAATTTAAAGATAATTTTTTTGAAAGTGATGAGATGTTAGAACTTTTAAAATCATTTTACAAAAATGGTTTTGTAGTAATTTCTAACGTACCAACAAAAGATAATTTCATTGTAAAATTTGCAAATTCAATAGGAAGTATTAGAAGGACTAATTTTGGGGAATATTTTAACGTAAAGTCAAAACCTAATCCAAATGACTTAGCGTATACACCTTTACCTTTATCCCCTCACACAGATAATCCATATAGAAAACCTATTCCTAACATTCAATTATTACATTGTATTGAAAATGAAGTAAGTGGAGGATATTCAACTTTAGTAGACGGGTTTTCAGTTGCAGAAAGTTTAAAGAAAAATCAACCTAATTTTTTTAAAATTCTTACAGAAGTAAAGGTAAAATTTAGATTTGTTGATAAAGATGTTGTATTAGAAAATGTAGGACAACTTATTGAATTAGGTGAAGATAAAAAAATTAAACAAGTAAGATTTAGTACAAGATTAGATTTCGTGCCTGCTTTAGAAAAAGAAAGACTAGATTTATACTACCAAGCAAGAAACAAAATATCAGAAATATACAACTCAGATAAGTTTTTAATTAAATTTAAATTAATGCCAGGTGATTTATTAATGATGGATAATTATAGGCTCTTACACGGTAGAACAGAATTTAATCCAAATGAAGGAAATAGATTTTTACAAGGTTGTTATATTGATTATGACTCTTCGGAAGGTAAACTTAGACATTTACTTAGAAAATTTATTTAATTAAATTATCAATCCAATGGCTCAAAAAGATATAGGAAATAAAGTTCCATTACATACTCTAAAGAAAACAGAGGATGTGATGAAGTTCTACGATGACTGGGGTAAAGAAAACAAGTACGACAAAGATATGTCAGACTGGAATTACACTGGTCCAAAAGAAACATCTGAGGTTTTTAATAAATATGCAAATGATAAAGAAATCAAAATTTACGATGCTGGTTGTGGTACAGGGTTAGTTGGGGTTGAATTAAAAAAATATGGTTTTAAAAACTTTTATGGCGCAGATCTTTCCCAGAATCTTTTAGATTTAGTTCCAAATGGTCTTTATCATTTATTAGAGAAAGCTGATCTTAATAAAAAAATAAATCATGGAGATAATAAATTTGATGCAGTGATGTGTGTTGGTACATTTACTTATGCTCATGTTAAACCACCTGCTTTAGATGAGTTTGTAAGAATTACTAAAAACAAAGGTTTAATATGTTTTACGATTAATGAAGGTATTCATGAAGAATATGGTTTTGATAAAAAATTAAAAGAATTGTGTGACGCAAATAAATGTAAAAAATTAGAGTTTTTTAAATCTCAATATCTTGCTAGTAAAGAAGTGAATGCCTGGCTTGGATTATATGAGGTAATGAAATAAATTTATAATTTTCTAAATGCCATACTCTTACTTAGATAGGCATTTTTATTATAGTACATTTCAAGTCCATAATTTTTAGCTACTTCTTTTAAATCTTCTCTTATGTATTTTGGATAAAAAGGTTCATGGGTAGAATATGGGAAAAATTCTAAGAGCGGATTTAACTTAGGATTATCATCAATTTGTAAAGAGTCTGTTAAAACAAAAATACCATCTTTTTTTAATACTCTTGAGATTTCAGAAAATACCTGTTTTCTAATTTCAGTTGGAATTTCATGAAACATATATGTAGATGTAAGAACATCAAAAGACTCGTTCTCAAATGGTAATTCTTCCCCTTTGCAATTAACATATTTAATATCTTTGAACTTTTTAAGCTTTTGCTTTGCAACATTTAAGTATTCTTCAGATAAGTCTGAGCACGTAATTTCTGTATCTTTAAAATTTAATTTATAACTCTCAATAATTTCTCCAGTACCTGTTCCAATATCTAATAATTTAATATTTTTTTTATTAGAATTTAAATAGTTAATGAGTGGTATCATGGAAAATCTTCTCATAGTTGCTGCGCACCCAGTGAAAAGTGTTTCAACTTGAAATTCATATAATCTTGCTGATTTTTCACTTAAGTATCCATCAGTTTGATAGTGAAAGTTTCTTAAGTAATATTTAGGTAAGTCCTTTTTCTTTGTTTCTACCTCCGAAAATTTACCTGATGCTCTTCGTTTATCTATCTTGGGAAGGTCAAGAAAAAAATCAAAACTTCCTTTTGCTGCACTTAATAAATCCTTTAGTTGTGTTTTTGGTAATTTATAGAATTTTGAATTAATTAATTTTCTTTCCTCATTTAATAACTTCATCATCTCAAAAAACATTTGTTTTCCTGATGGCATCTTGCCATAAAATGATGGAGGGTTAGTTTTATCTATTTTTATTGGTGTAGAATATTTAAAAGAAATTATATAATGCGCAGAGTACCAAAGAAATTTTGTTGACTGATTAAAAAAGTAACCTATCGACATATCTATATTTTACACCAAAAAATTATTTTAACCAAGCTTTTGTAAGAAAGGTAAAGCTTCTAATAAATAATAACCAACAGCTTGTAATTGATTTGTAATTATTAAAATTCCTGTAATTAAAAGAATAACTCCTCCAGATTTTGAAATAATATTCATGTTATTTTTAAGATTTTTTGAAACTGCCATAAACTTTTGAATTAAGAAACCAGACAAAATAAACGGGATTGCTAAACCTAAGGAATACGATGTTAAAAGCAAAATTCCTTTAGTTAAAGTACTTTCTAATGCCGCTAATGCCAATATAGATCCAAGAATTGGCCCAATACATGGTGTCCAGCCAAAACCAAAAGCCATTCCAACTAGAACAGGGTATAATTTATTTGATCTTCTTTCTGTTTGAAATCTTTTTTCTATATTTAAAAATTTAAAATTAAAAAGACCTAAAAGTTGTAATGAAAATAATATAATAATTGTACCTGAAATAATTCTTAGCTCAAAAGAATTAGTTAATACAAAGTTACCAATTAAAGTACTTGTTGCTCCAAAAGCAATAAAAACTATTGAAAAACCAATTGTAAATAGCACAGTTGGAATAATGTTTACCCGCTTACTTTCTAATAGTTCATTTAAAGTACTTCCTGAAACATAAGAAATATAACCTGGAATAAGTGGTAATACGCACGGTGACAAAAAACTTATGAAGCCTGCAAAAAAAGCTAATAATAATTGTGCCATTTATAATTTTTAATTTTAAAAAGGTGAAAAAATTACAATTAATAGCAAGATAATCCATATGACGCCGTAATAAAGTGGCATCATGCTTCTCCAAGAAAATAAAATATTAGCAGCCTTTTTAATTTGTTTTTTAGTTTTCATTTTTATCCTTTAATTCCTAAGTGAGTATATTTAACATTTAAATAATCTTTAATAGCCATTGACCCACCTTCTCTTCCATAACCTGCTTGCTTTATACCACCAAATGGTGCTTCAGCAATTGCGACTAAAGGTGTATTAACTGCAACTGTTCCAGTCTCCATTAATTCAGATGCACGGTGTGCTCTCTCCATTGAATTTGTACAAATATAACTTGATAATCCAAGTTCGTGATTGTTTGCTCTTTCTATAACCTCATCAAATTCTTTAAATGATAGCATTGGTACTAAAGGGCCAAATGGCTCTACCTTCATAATTGTAAAATCATCTTTTACATCGTCAAAAATAGTTGGCTCGTAATAAAATCCTTTATTAAATCCTTTTGGTCTTTTGCCGCCTAATAAAACTTTTGCACCCTCTTTTTTTGTAGTTTCAACTAAATCTTCAATTTCATTTAATCTTTTTTTAGTTGTTAAAGGACCAAGTTGAACTGATGGATCCATACCATCGCCAATTTTTAATTTTTTTGTTTTTTCTACAAAAAGATTTACAAATTCTTCTTTTTTCTTTTCTTGTATATAAAATCTATTTGGGGAAATACAAACTTGCCCATTATTTCTAAACTTTGCAGCAATAGCCATATCAGCAGCCTTTTTAATATCAGCGTCATCGAAAACTATAAACGGTGAATGGCCACTTAATTCCATGGTTACTCTTTGAACTTTATCTGCAGCTTGTTTTAAAATTAATTTACCTACTCTTGAAGATCCAGTTATAGATATTTTTTTAACAATATCAGATGCTATTAATTGTTGTGCAATGCTAGGAGGATCTCCTGATAATAAATTAACAACTCCAGGAGGAACTCCACATTCTCTACAAATTTCAACCTGTTCCATTACAACACCTGGTGTTATTACATCAGGTTTAACAATTACAGAACAACCTGCTGCAAGGGCTGTAGAAATTTTTCTAGCAGAGAGAACTAAAGGGAAATTCCATGGAACTAAAGCTGCAACAACGCCAACTGGTTGATAATAAACATGAACTCTTGTGTCTTCAAATCTACTTTCAACTGTTTGACCATAAATTCTTTTTGTCTCTTCTGCATTCCATTCATATATATCTGCAGCACCGTTAACTTCACCTTTTGCTTCTGCAAACGGTTTTCCAACTTCGAGTGTCATCCATTTAGCAAGTATGTCTTGTTTTTCTCTCATCTTGTCAGCAATTCTTCTTAAAATATAAGCACGTTGCCATGGTGGTGTTTTTCTCCAAACTTCTAATCCTTTTTGAGCAGACAATAATGCTTTGTTTACATCTTCGGGCGATGCTTTTGAGGCTTGGCCTAAAACTTCTTCATTCGCTGGATTAATTACTTCGTACGTTTCGCCATTTGATGATTTATGCCATTTACCATCAGTGAATTGTCCGTATTTTTCGTACATATTGCAATCTAACATTACCTTTTAAAGTGTCTAGTGTGCAAATAAATCATATGAAAAAGAATTCCTTGCTCGTATTATAATGTTTATAAAAAAGGAGGAATATGGCTAAATTTTACGTTATGGGAAATTACTCAGCACAAGCTTTTCAAGGATTTGTTAAAGATCCGGGACAAGATAGAGGAAAAGCAGTTGAAGCAATTTCACAAGCAATGGGTGGAAAAGTTCACTCATTTGATATTGTCAGAGGCCCTGTTGATTTCGTAGCAGTAGTAGAGGCTGATAGTTTCACAAATGTTGCAGCAATTAAACTTGCTGTAGAAGCTAGTGGATCTATAAGCAACATGACTATTTGCGAGGCAATTGACATTAAGTCAGCTGCAGAGATGGCAGGAAAAGTAGCTTCAGTTTATAAACCTGCAGGCTAAACTTTTATTTAATCCTCTGTTGTGCGGACAGAGGATTAAAAACCCTGACTTAGTTTAAAATTTATACCTAGACGTTCATTTTCTTTATCGTCAAGATCCTGACTTTTATAACCAAAATTTATCTCCATCCCTGGGGCAATATTATATCCTATAGATGCTTGGAACACTTTTCCGTTATGACCTTCATCTGCTTCGTCAGCATCATTATCGGTGTATGTGTATGTTGTTCCGAAACTCCATTCCTTATTATATAAACCAAAACCTCCTGTGGTATGACTTCTGTTATGAGCAGCCTCACCCGCTTTATTATCTATGTGCATTCTCTCAAAAATAAACTTACTAGTTAAATCATTTGATAAATCTTGTTTGTGCATAAGCGAAGCTGAATATTTTGAGTTATCTGTTGCATCGTTTATACCTGCTGCTTGCTCAGCGAAACCAAATCTGTAAGAAAGTCCTTCCATAAAAAAATTATTGAACATTGATAAATTTGAACCACTATAAGATATTGCATAAGAGGAAAAATCCTCAGTATTAGATACTCCACTATCCTCTTTGCTGTTATGACCTCTCTCGAAAAATAAAGAGTCACTAAATGGACCTGTGTCAGCAAAAAAAGTACTTAAATTTAGTTTATGATTACCATAGTAACCTGTATCATTTTTTAAAATACCACCAAAACCAATTTTTTCTTTAATTTGGTATGCTTCAATTACTTGATAACCATACATACCTGGAAAATTATGGTAGTTAAATCCAACAACTGGATTAAATTTTCCTATATAACCTGAAAAGTTATCACTGTCATAATTTAGCTGAAGTGTTTCTAATACAAGCATATGGTCATCAATTCCATGATCTTTACCTGCTGGTGTTGCATATCCCCCATGAGCGTGCGCATCTCCATCTGGTCCTCCTTCAAGCTTTGTATTTGAATTTATTGACCAACTTTCTCCAAAACCATATCCTAGTTCAGCATGTGAATGTGAATAAAGTTCCTCATATTTACCGTCTGATGATACGCTGGTAATTTTATCTGCAAAAATGTTTAATTCTAAGTGACCGTAAAAACCCTCGCCTCCATGAGCTCCATGATCATGACCTTCATGACCTTCTTCGGCATTCATAGATGTTGTAAAAATTATTAAAGCTAAAATTATATTAAAAAAAATTTTCATTTTTTTATTTCCCTGTTTAAAGTTTTTTTATTTAAAGGGTGATTACTTGATCTGGCGGATTTGGACCAAGAGCTGTATATAATTGTGGAAAACATCCAGCAACAACGCCATCAACTAGACCTTTTGCTTTAACTTCTCCGCTACCACATTGCTCAAAAGTACCTTCTGCTAATTCTCTTCTAACAGCACATTGATCACAAACCATAAGAAGCATTTTCTTCTCTTTTGCAATCTTTGCTAAACGCTCTCCCACTGGATTACCTTTTTGAAGACACATAATATTGTCGTCGAAAAAAAACATTCCAACGACATTAACTAAATGAGAATTATCCTCCAGCTGAGGTAATATCATGGTGCCTAATTGAAAAGTACTTGCCATATTACTTTTAAAAACGTACGCGATTTTCATAAATAAACTCCTTAATTGTTAAATGTTATATTATAACATGTTATAATATAACATATTTCAAAAAGGTAATAAGTCAAGCTTTATAGTAGCTTAATTAAAATATTTATTTTAGATTAATTTTTTTTGTCGTTGTCTACGACTAAACAAATTTCTGATTTTGTCAGGAATCTTCGACCTGTTCCATTGTCTAAAGAAAACATTCCACCAATACCTTGAACAGCATCTATAGTTAAATCAGTATGTTTCCATTTTTCATATTGATCATCATTCATATAAAAAGGAACACCACCAATTTCTCCAAGTTTAACATCGCTATTACCTACTAAATATTCTTTCCTAGGATAGCACATTGGAGCACTGCCATCACAACATCCGCCTGATTGATGAAATAAAAGCTCATCACCATGTTGAGCTTTAATATCTTCAAGTAGTTTTAATGCAGATTCTGTAGCTTTTACTTTCATATAAAATATGGCCCGCGATTCCTCACGGGCCATTATATATTAATTATTTTTTAAAAGAAGCCTAATTTCTTTTCACTGTAAGACACGTGTAAGTTCTTCACTTGTCTGTAGTGGTTAAGCATCATTTTATGTGTTTCTCTTCCGATACCAGATTGTTTGTATCCACCGAAAGCAGCATGAGCTGGATATGCGTGATAGCAGTTTGTCCAAACTCTACCAGCTTGGATTTCTCTACCCATTCTAAACGCACGATTACCATTTCTAGTCCATACTCCTGCACCTAACCCATAAAGAGTGTCATTAGCAATTTCTAATGCTTCTTTTTCATCTTTAAATTTAGTTACAGAAACAACAGGTCCAAAAATTTCTTCTTGGAATATTCTCATGTCATTTTTACCTTCGAAAATAGTTGGCTCAATGTAGTTTCCTTTTTCTAAACCACTATTGATTTTAGCAACATTTCCTCCACATAGAACTTTGGCACCTTCTTTCTTACCTAAATCTAGATAAGATTTGATTTTTTCCATTTGTTCTAATGAAGCTTGCGCACCAATCATTGTTTCCATTTTTAAAGGATTGTCTTGTTTAACTGCTTTAGTTCTTGCAACAGCTCTTTCCATGAACTTGTCATAGATAGACTCTTGTACTAAAGCTCTACTTGGACAAGTACAAACTTCTCCTTGGTTTAATGTAAACATCGCAAAACCTTCTAGACATTTGTCGAAGAAGTCATCGTCTTTATCCATAACGTCTTCAAAATAAATGTTAGGAGATTTACCACCTAATTCTAAAGTAATTGGAATTAAGTTTTGTGATGCGTATTGCATTATCAATCTACCAGTTGTTGTTTCACCAGTGAAAGCAACTTTTCTTATTCTTTTAGAAGATGCTAAAGGTTTACCAGCTTCTAAACCAAAACCGCTTACAATGTTAACTACACCTGGAGGTAATATATCACCAATAAGTTCCATCAATACCATGATCGAAGCTGGAGTTTGCTCTGCAGGTTTTAATACCACACAGTTACCAGCTGCTAATGCTGGAGCAAGTTTCCAAGTTGCCATTAGTAAAGGGAAGTTCCAAGGTATAATTTGTCCAACTACACCTAGTGGCTCAGGTATATGGTAAGAATATTCACCGCTGCTAATTTCAGCAATTGAACCTTCTTCAGCTCTAATTACACCTGCAAAATATCTCCAGTGGTCAATCACTAAAGGTAAGTCTGCAGCCATACATTCTCTGATTGGCTTACCATTATCTAAACACTCTGCTACAGCTAATGTGTTTAAGTTTTTCTCAATCGCATCAGCTACTTTAAGTAACATGTTAGATCTTTCCGTAATTGAAGTTTTACCCCAAGACGGAAAAGCTGCGTGTGCTGCATCTAATGCTGCATCCACATCTTTTTCATTTGATCTTGCAACTGCACAGATTTTTTCATTTGAAATTGGAGAAGTATTGTCAAAATACTTTCCAGATTTAGGCTCTACAAATTTACCGTTAATGTAGTTTCCGTATTTAGCTTTAAACGGAAATTTGACCTTCAAATGAGATGTATCTAGAACAGAAGACAATTTCATTTCTGCACTCATTTTTCCTCCATTTGTTTTACGCTTTTTTGACTTCGACTTAGCTTTTTTTGATGATCTAGAAAGTTTCCTTGTCGTTCCGCTTTTAAGTTTTTTCTTTCTTTTAATCGACTTTTTTGTTTTCTTTCTCTCTCTTTTAATAGCCTTCCTCTTAGTCTTAGCCATATTTATATAAATCTAATTAAAACTCTTTTTGGACACTCTGTAAACGAGCAATTTTATTTTCAATTTTGAGTTGTAGAAATATTAGGCTTAACTTCTACGTTTTTAACTAGTTTTTCTTGTAGCTAAGTAAACGCCAAGAGATGCGACCACAAATCCAAAAATATCTAGATTAGAAAGTTGTTCATTCAAAAATATCCAAGCAATAATTGCGGTTGTTGCTGGAATTAGAAAAAAGATTGTTACAGTTTTACTCGCTGAATTATTTTTTATCAAATACATTAAAATGGTAAAAGCGCCAAAGGATACTAGAAATATTTGATGGCTCATTGCTATTAAAAAAGTTTTATTAAAATTAATAAATGCATCAGCAAAAAAAATAACTATTAAAATATGAAACATGCATCCTCCAGCAGCTTGATACATGTTGCTTACTGGTAGTGGAGCATTTCCACCTAATTTCTTTTGTAACAAAGTTGCAGATGTAATAGATGCTAAGGCTATAAATGATGCTATGATACCTAAAGAGGGTAAACTTTCTCCAAAATCAAAACCTAGAACGATTGCTGCCCCAGTAAATCCAAG
>CACLVA010000011.1 GCA_902610315.1 uncultured Pelagibacteraceae bacterium | reverse complement strand
TATATTTTGTTATTAAGGGAAACAATTAATCTTATGATTGAAGTTAGCAAAATTATAAATCCGTCTAACGCATCAGATGGTGCTGGTGTGAAACTAAAAAGAAGTATTGGTGTAGAGCCAAATTATTATGATCCATTCTTAATGTTAGATGAATTTGGTTCTGAAAATAGTGAAGATTATGTTGCAGGATTTCCTCCACATCCACACAGAGGAATTGAAACTGTTACATACATGCTAAATGGGGATTTTGAGCATGAGGACAGTACTGGCGGCAAAGGGAAAATGACTGCTGGTGATGTCCAGTGGATGAAAACCGGAAGTGGTATTATTCATTCTGAAATGCCGGCCATGAAAGAGGGAAAACTTCATGGATTTCAGTTATGGATAAATATGCCAGCCAAATTAAAAATGAGTAAGCCTGAATATATTTATATTAAGGCAGATAAAATGAGTATCCATAAAGATCAAGATAAGGAAGTAAAAACTATAGCTGGAAAATTTGAAAAAGCAGAAGGTCCGGTAAAGGGTCATAATGTAGAGCCTATTTATTTTGATGTAGTGCTTAAAAAAGATAAAGAGTTTAAATTTGATATTCCTGAGACACACAATTCCTTTATATATTTAATTAATGGAGAAATAAAAATTGGAAGCAAAGTGCACGATAAAATTAAAGATAGTACATTGATACTACTTGATAATGGAAAAGACTTAAAAGTTAAAGCATCATCAGACTCTAAATTTCTACTCATATCTGGAAAACCTTTAAATGAAGAAATAGCAAGAGGTGGTCCATTTGTGATGAACACTAAAAAAGAGATATTAGATGCTGTTAATGACTATCATAATGGTACATTTGTTAAATAATGCATAGTGTATCTTTTTCAAAAACTGGTGGCCCTGAAGTTCTTGAATATAAAGAGTTAATACTTGAAGATCCAAAGAGTGGTGAAGTGCTAATTAAACACTCTGCAATAGGATTAAATTTTATAGATACTTACCATAGATCAGGTTTATACCCTGTACCGCTACCTTCAGGAATTGGTTTAGAAGGTGCAGGAGTTATTGAAAAAGTTGGACCAGATGTTTCAAATTTTAAAGAGGGTGATAAAGTTGCCTACGCTGCTGCACCATTAGGCTCTTACTCTTCCCACAGAATTTATCCAACAAAGAATTTAGTCAAAGTACCAGATGGAATTGACCTTAATATAGTTGCGTGTTTAATGACAAAAGGATTAACAACTTTTTATTTGCTGCACAAAACTTATGAAGTTAAAAAAGGTCAAACAATATTATTTCATGCTGCGGCTGGAGGTGTTGGTCAAATTTTTTGCCAATGGGCAAAAAATTTAGGATGTAAAGTTATTGGAACTGTTGGATCTGACGAAAAAATAGAATTAGCAAAAAAATACGGTTGTGATGAAGTAATAAATTATACGAAGGAAAATTTTAAAGACAGGGTTATGGAAATTACAGATAATGAAGGGTTGCCAGTTGTATATGATGGGGTTGGAAAAGTAACTTTAGAAAATTCTTTAGCATGTTTAAAAATGCGGGGTATGATGGTTTCATTTGGTAATGCATCAGGAAAACTTGATCCAGTTGATGTTGGTAAATTAATTGCTCCAAAAGGTTTATATTTAACTAGACCAAGTATTGCTCATTATACCGCAACAAGAGAAGAATTAGATGAAGCATCTGAAAAACTATTTCAAATGGTAAAAACAGGAAATGTTAAGGTTGAGATATATAAAAAGTATAACCTTAAAGATTCAATACAAGCACACAAAGATCTTGAGGGACGTAAAATATTAGGACCTGCAATAATTACTCCTTAAATTGAACATCCATATCAGAAATATGTAACTTTAAGGCCTTCGTAGAAATTTGTATTTCTCTTATAAAAAAAACAATAGATATCATCATAGATAAACAACAAGATCCAAAAATTATCCTAGCAACAAATATTTTTTCTAAATATAGAGCAAAAACAGTTAGCATATTAAATAAAAATCCAAATGCAGAAAACATAATTGTATATTTTAAAACATTTATTCTATTGTTTAGGTTTATCAGTTGGTCTTTCCACTCAGGTGGAGTATGTTTTTCAAATACGTGCTCATCATGAATTTTTCTTATGAGGTTACTAAGTGTGTGAAACCTGTTACTATAAACTCCCATAATCAAAGGGATTGCAGGAAACATTAAAGCAGTCACAGTATAATCAATATCCATACGAATCAATTTGATTATGAATCGATGCTTTGTTATTTACAAGTAAATTATAATGAAAGATTTTAAACTTTTTCTTGATTTAATTAGGATTAAAAAACCAATAGGTATAATGCTACTTTTCTGGCCTTGTCTATGGGGATTAACATTAGGTAATGATTTTAGCGATAATAATTTAATATATTTAACTTATATAGCATATTTTTTTTTAGGTTCGATACTTATGCGGTCAGCTGGTTGTATTGTAAACGATATACTTGATAGAAAATTTGATATTCTTGTAAGTCGAACTAAAGATAGACCGATAGCATCTGGAAAAATATCAACAAAGTTAGGATTAATTTATGCAATCATTTTGTGCTTCACGGCTTTTTTAATTTTAATACAGTTTAATTTGACAACTATTTTATTAGGTCTTGCATCCATGCCATTTGCTTTTAGCTATCCTTTGATGAAAAGATACACATATTGGCCACAGCTATTTTTAGGTTTTACTTTTAATTATGGACTTATCATGGCATGGTTTTCTATAAATTCTGAATTTAGTTATATTCCAATCATTTTTTACTTCGGGGCCATATTTTGGACATTAGCTTACGACACAATATACGGGTTTCAAGATATTAAAGACGATGAAATAATAGGAGTAAAATCAACATCAATTAAATTTAAAAAAAATCCTAAACTATTTATTTTTTTATGTTATTTAATTTTTATTCTTATTCAAATTATCTCTGGGGTATTAATGGAATTTAATCATTATTATTTTATAGGTATTATTGTTATAGCTTTACATTTATTAATTTTTCAAACTTTAAAATTAGATGTTAGTAATACAAAAATGTGTTTGGTAAAATTTAAAAGTAACAATTTTTTAGGTCTATTAATTTTTTTAAATATATTAATAAACAAAATTTATTTATAATGACGAATATTCAAATTTTAAAAAGACTATTTAATGAATATACAAAAAAATATTTACCTCAAATTTTTTTAGCATTAATTTTCTCACTAATATTAGCTGCAAGTACTTCTGCAATTGCATGGTTGCTAGATCCAGCTGTTGAAAAACTTTTTATACAAAAAAATCAAAGTTTAATGTTGATTATTCCTATAGGTATCATTGTGGCTTTTGCCACAAAAGGATCTTCGTTGTATCTTGCAAAAGCAATAATGATTGGTGTTGGTGAAGAAGTGAGAAAAGCCATACAAGTAGATATGATGAAAAATTTAATCAAAGCAGATACTGAGACAATTGAAAAAAAGCACTCTGGTAAAATAATTACAAATTTAATAAGTGATGTTAATTTTATGACAGGTCTTGTTAGTGTAGGAATATTAAATCTTTTTAAAGACTCTTTAACATTGGTTGGATTACTAGGAGTTATGTTTTATCAAAATTGGAAATTATCATTAATAGCAATCATAATGATACCGCTTGCAAGCTACTTTGCTAGATTTTTAGGTAATAGAATAAGCAAGGTCACAACTCAAGCTATGGATATGGCAGGAGTTTTAAATTCCTACCTTATGGAGATTTTTAGAAATCATAAATTAATAAAGGTTTTTCAAAAAGAAACTTATGAAACCTCAAGAGCAAATACTGCATTGGAGCAACTTAAAAATAAGGGAAAAAAATTAGCCATTATTTATGCCAGATCGTCACCAATTATGGAATTTTTGACAGGAATTATGATTGCAATTCTTATTTATTACTCAGGCAGTTTAATTATGAGCGATGAATTAGCTTTAAATAACTTTTTTTCATTTTTAGCAGCGATGATGTTGGCTTATCAACCTGTTAGATCCCTTGCAACATTAAATCTTACAATAAATCAAGGTTTAGCAGCAGCAAAAAGAATCCTGCCTATTATTGATCAAAAACATAATATTTTTGAAAATGAAAAATTAGATAGATTAAAAGTGTTGAATGGGACAATCACTTTTGAAAAAGTAAATTTTAAATACAATTCTGAGCAAAGATTAATTTTAAAAAACGTTAATTTAAATATAACTGGAGGTGAAATGACCTCGCTTGTTGGTCATAGTGGTGCGGGTAAATCTACCATGTTAAATTTAATACCTCGATTTTATGATTTTTTTGATGGAGACATTAAAATTGATAATCAATCGATTAAAAGTAAACGATTATCTTCTTTAAGAGAGAACATTTCTTTAGTAAGTCAAGAAACTACTTTATTTGACGATACTATTCTTAACAATATAAAGTACGCTAATCTAAATGCAACCGAGCAAGATATCAGGGAGGCAGCAAAATTATCTTTTTCTGAGGAATTCATTGATTTACTTCCAAACAAATACCATACAAAGATAGGAGAAAACGGGATTAGACTTTCAGGTGGTGAAAAACAAAGATTATCTATTGCAAGAGCATTTCTAAAAAATAGCAAAATTATACTACTAGACGAAGCTACATCCTCTCTAGACTCTGAAACTGAAAAAAAAATACAGGATGCTCTAAACTATTTGACTAAAGGTAAAACAACTTTAGTAATTGCTCATAGGTTATCCACAATATTAAATTCACATAAAATTTATGTAATTGATAACGGAGAAGTTATTGGGGAAGGTAATCACGAAGAACTTTTAAAAAGTTCAGAAGCTTATAAAAATTTCTACAATAAACAAATACACAAACATTAATGAGACTTTTTTATAATCTGGTAATAAGTATCATTATAATATTTTCACCTATTATAATTTTTTATAGAATATTAAAAAGAAAAGAGAGTCCGAGAAGATTTTTAGAAAAATTTAGCTTTCAACAAAAGAAAAGAGGGCAAGGTAAGTTAATTTGGTTTCACTGTTCTAGTGTTGGTGAATTTTTAAGCGTAATACCTATCTTAGAAAAATTAGAGAAAGAAAAAGATATCAAAAATATTTTACTATCTACGTCTACATTAAGTTCTTCAAAAATATTTAATAAATTTAAATTTAGAAAAACTATTCATCAATTCTATCCAATAGATAATCCTATAATAATAAATAAATTTTTAGATCATTGGAAACCAAGTTCTGTATTTTTTGTAGAGTCAGAAATTTGGCCTGAAATGTTAAGAATTTTAAAACTTAGAAAAATTAAAATCTTTCTTTTAAATGCTAGAATAAGTAAAAAATCGTTCGCAAAATGGAAAAATCTTAAAAAGATTGGAATAAAAATATTTAATATGTTTGATTATATTTTTCCTCAAAATAAACAAACATTCAATTATTTAAAATATTTTAATGTAAAAAATATTAAAATTTTAGGCAATTTAAAATTCTCTGAAACTGAAAAACTAGACTCATATAAGTCTTTATCGAAGATTTTTAAAAAAAGAAAAATTATATGTGCAGCAAGCACCCATAACAATGAAGAAGAAATAATATCAGATATTCATCTTAGCTTGCGTAAAAATATCAAAAATTTGTTAACAGTTATAATTCCGAGACATATTGAAAGATCAAATACAATTTTACAAAATTTGAAAGAAAAAAAAATAAATTATATTTGTCATAGTGAACGTAAACAATTAAAAAAAGATATCGAAGTTTATCTGGTAGATACCTACGGGGATAGTAAGGCTTTTTATTCAATTAGTAAGGTGGTTTTTTTAGGAGGATCTTTCGTTCCAAGAGGTGGTCAGAATCCCTTAGAGCCAGTAAGATATGGGTGCAACATTGTTCATGGAAAACACGTTTATAACTTTACTGAAATTTATAATATGCTCCATAAAAACAGATTATCGTTTAAAGCTAAAAATTTTTCTGAACTTAAAAAGATAATTTCTAACTTAATGATAAAAGAACAAAATAATAAAAAAAAGATAAATAAATTTAAAAAGATTGGTAAAAAGATTCTAGCTAAGAATTTTAAAGAAATAAGAGCCTTAATTTAAATGAATTTTTTAAAACCAAAATTTTGGGATAAACAGCAATTAACAATTCAATCAATAATTCTTTATCCATTTACTTACATTTTAGACTTAAGAAAATTAATAACAATTTTTATTAAGCCAAAGAAATATCTCAACATAAAAACTATATGCATAGGTAATATATATTTGGGAGGCACAGGTAAAACACCTCTAGTCGATTTTATAGCAAAAATTTTAAAAAAAAAATTTAAAACTGTAATTATTAAGAAAGGGCATCCATCTCACTCGGATGAAATGAAATTATTAAAAAAAAATAATAAAGTTTTTTTTGATAAAGATAGAGTAAAATCCTTAAAAAATGCAATATCAAAGAAATTTGAATTAGCTATATTTGATGACGGATTGCAAGATTTCAAATTAAAATATGATCTACGAATAGTTTGTTTTAGCTCTTTGTTGCTGGCAGGAAATCAATTGAGAATACCATCGGGCCCTCTAAGAGAAAAACTTAATAATTTAAGGAAGTTTGATGCTGTGTTTATAAATGGCAAAAATATAAATAGACAATTTCTAAAAAAAATAAAAATAATAAATCCTAATATCAGTATATTTTGTGGAGAGTATGAGTCGTCAAATTATAATAAATTTAGAAAACATAATTATCTTACTT
Organism: uncultured Pelagibacteraceae bacterium; assembly: GCA_902610315.1. Classification (GTDB taxonomy): domain Bacteria; phylum Pseudomonadota; class Alphaproteobacteria; order Pelagibacterales; family Pelagibacteraceae; genus Pelagibacter. Next base: position 26,168 of record CACLVA010000011.1, on the reverse strand, counting down.
TTAGTGGAATTGGTAATCCTAACAGTTTCAAAAATACATTAAATAAATATCGTATTAAAAATGAACTAAATTTAATTTATCCAGATCACTATAACTATTCTGAGTTAGAGATAAAAAAAATTAAAGATATTGCAAAGTTGAAAAAACTTAAAATATTAACAACAGAGAAGGACTTTTATAGGATACCGATTAAACTTAGAAAAAATGTCAATTTTCTAAAAATAAATCTTAAAATTAAAAAATTGAAAGAATTTGAAAAATTTTTATTTAAATATCTATGAAAAATTTAATCTATTTTTTTGAGTTTTTAATAATTATAATTTTATTTACGATATTTCGAATTATTGGATATAAGGCGGCATCAAATTTAGGATTTTTTATTGGTAAAATTTTTGGTCCGATATTTAGATCAAAAAGTACAATCATTAAAAACATAAAAAATTTTAAATCATCAATTGATGATAAAGAGATTGATAAAATCATAAGTAATATGTGGGGAAACTATGGAAGAATTTTAGCAGAATATCCCTTTATACCAAGTTTTAGAAAAAAAAAGTTAGAAAATTTTTTAGAAATTGAAGGAATGGAAAATTTAAAAAGAATAAAAGATATTAAAAAACCCTGTATTTTCATATCTGGTCATTTTAATAACTTTGAATTAATGGCTATGATTATAGAGCGCGAAGGCATAGATCTTTCAGCAGTTTATAGACCCTTGAACAATAAGTTCTTAAATTTAATCATGGAACATTTAAGAAAGAAATATATTTGTAAAAACCAAATTCAAAAAGGATTCAAAGGAGTTAGAGAAGCGCTTACTTTTTTTAAAAAAGGCAAAAGTTTAGCAATCATGATTGATCAAAGAGTATCTGAAGGAATAGAGAGTAAATTTTTTGGCATAAATGCATATACAACAACTATACCAGCTCAATTTGTCAAAAAATTTGGTTGTTTAATTCAACCGGTTTATATTCAAAGAGTTAACAAAATCAATTTTAAAATTCTATTTGATGATCAATTAAATTTTGACAAAAATGAAAATATTGAAACAATCACAGAAAAGTTAAATATTTGGTTAGAGAAAAAAATTGGTAAAAGCCCAGATCAATGGATTTGGACACATGATCGATGGAAGCGATAATTATTTTAAATTTTCTCTTTTAAATTGAGCTTCAATAAAAGAATAATAAGCCTCTTGAAGATCTACATTCCAATAGTTTAGATCTTGTAACATAATTTTTTTATTTGATACTGCGCAGATCACGTGGTCTCCGGGTTCAATTATTTCAAAATTATTTGGAAGATATTTTAATTTTGCTAATTTATTTTTCATTTATAAGTTATAAGTTAATATAAATGATTGTAGGAATTATTGGAAGTGGTGGAAGAGAGCATGCAATTTGCAAAAAAGTTAAAGAATCATCAAAAACTGATAAAATATTTTGCATACCTGGAAATGCTGGTACTAATAATATTGCTGAAAATATAGACATTAAAATTGATGATTTTAAATCTATAAAAAATTTTTGTTTAAAGAGTAAAATAGAGCTACTAATTGTTGGGCCTGAGCAACCTTTAGTAGATGGAATAGTTGATTATTTTCAAGATACAAATATAAACATTTTTGGTCCAAACAAATTAGCTTCAAAGTTAGAGGGCTCTAAAATTTTCACAAAAGAATTATGCAAAAAATATGATATACCTACAGCAAATTTCAATATATTTGAAAATCTAAAAACAACCGAATTATCCTTAAAAAATTTTAAATATCCTTTAGTTATCAAAGCTGATGGATTGGCTGCCGGCAAAGGTGTCTACATATGCAACAACTATGATGAGGGTCTTATTGCGGCTAGAGAGATTTTTAATGGAAAATTTGGAAAAGCTAAAAACTTATTGATAGAAGAATTTTTAGATGGAGAGGAAATGAGTTATTTTGTGATTTCTGACGGTAAAAGTTATCAATTTATAGGGAGTGCTCAGGATCACAAACGTGTTGGAGAGGGTGATAAAGGAAAAAATACTGGTGGCATGGGATGCTACTCTCCATCTAGATTGCTAAGCACAAAACTTGATGAAAAAATCAATAACAAAATAATCATACCTACTTTAAATGCAATTAAAGAAATGGGTTCAGAATATATTGGATTCTTGTACGTTGGTTTGATGATAAAAAATGATAACCCTTATCTTGTCGAATTTAATGTCAGAATGGGAGATCCTGAATGTCAAACAATTCTTCCATTACTTAAAAATGATCTGTGTGAAATATTTTTTAATTGTTGTATAGGGAAATTAAGTGAAAAAAAGATTAGACTAAATGATGAAAAAAGTATTTGTATAGTGGTATGTTCAAAAGGATACCCTGAAAATTATAAAAAAAATAGTGAAATTAGCCAACTAAATAAATTATCTTTAAAAAATAATGAATATATATTTCATGCAGGCACAAAATTAAAAGATAATAAAATTTTAAACTCAGGTGGAAGAGTTTTAAATTTCGTAGCTGTCTCAAACAATTTAAAAAAATCTAGAGAGAGTTTAATAAAACTAATCGATAGACTTGATTGGGAAGATGGTTTCTTTAGAAAAGATATTGCCCATAAAGTTATAGACACATGAGAATAATCTCAGGAAATCTTAAAGGTAAAAAACTATTAATATCAAAAGATAAACACACAAGACCTTTAAAAGATAATGTTAAAGAATCTATATTTAATATTTTAGAACACTCAAAATTAATAAATTACAAAATTAGTAATTCAAATGTCTTAGATTTATTTTCTGGTTTTGGAAGTTTTGGTCTAGAGTGTCTTTCAAGAGGCTCAAAACATGTTACTTTTTTTGAAAACCATAATCCAACCTTAAGAATTTTAAAAAAAAATATTTTAAATTTAAATTGCTCAAAAAATGCTAAGATTATTGAAAAAGATGTTTTTTGTTTAGAGAAATCAAACATAAACCTAATGAATTATGAATTTGTTTTTTTAGATCCACCGTACAAGGAACACAGAATTAAACTCTTAATTAAAATACTAAAAAATAGTAAAATTCTTAAAAGTGACGGTATAGCACTGATTCACAGAGATAAGAAACATCGAGATGAATTCCCAGAAGATTTTAAAGTAATTGTAAATAAAAACTACGGAAGATCCAAGATTTTTTTTGGAAGGTTTGGCTAAATAAGAATTTTCTTAGTTTCTTTTTTAATTAGCTCAACGGCTGGTTGATCGTATGGATTTATTCTTAACATCTTGCCAAGTAGTATTGTCTCTAACATAAAAAAAGTAAATAACTCACCTAAAGTTTCCTCGTTTTTTTTAAGAACCTCAAAGTTTCTAAATGGAATTCCCTTTTCTTGAAATACATTTATTGTAGCTTGTTTCTGCGCTAACTTTACAGATAACAGGTTATGTTTTTTTAAATATTTATAACTGCCAAATAGTTTTTTTTTGTTTATTTTAGATGAGTTATTGTTTTTAACATCAAAAAAAGTGAAAAATGAATTTTTATTTCCATCTAAATAAAGTTGCATTAAACTATGATTGTCTTTTGGCATTTCTGAAATAATAGGCAAAACCCCTATTGAATTTTTTCCTAAACTTTCTGCAACAAGTTGTTGATACCATCTAAATAAATTGTATGAACTTTCATCGTAATTAAGTATTATGGAATTAGTCTTCCCCATTTTTATAAAGTTATAAAGCATGTTTACACTGCCAAGTAAATTATTTACAAAACTTTGATTAGAAATTAATTTATCGAATTTTTTAAATTTATTGCTTTTTAGTCCCATTAGCTCTGCGGGCAGCATACCAACTTCTGACAAAACTGAATATCTGCCACCAATAAAGTTTCTGTGTTCTATTATTTCCTTTTTTAATCTTAAAGCAGTATTTCTCAAATAATTATTATTATTTTCAGTAATATATAATTTATTACTGCCTGAAAAAATATTTTCGTTAACAATAGTTTCTAATGTGTTACCAGATTTTGATATTATTAAATTAAGACTTTTACTTTTTGTTTTTATAATTTTATTTTTTGCATCAAGATTGTCGAAAAAATAGAATTTTTTTTTGATATTTGATTTCATAAAATCGTAAATTGCTTGAATACCTAGTGATGACCCGCCCATCCCATATATTTGAAAAAAATTAAATTTTTTAAATTTTTTTACTTGTTTCTTAGTAAATGAATATGAATAAGATTCGGAGAAACTTTTTATAACTTTATCGTTACAGTTTTTTTTGTTGGTAAGCTTTTTAAAAAGTATTTTTAGATTTTTATTAATTTTTTTTTTAGCAAAGTTTTTAAATTTAATATTTTTTGATAACATCAATTAGTTTTTAATCTGATCTAAGACAAAATCCTCTGTAGATGAATCACTAGTAGAATTTTCAACTTTTATTTCTAAATCTTCATCAGACTTCATTGAGGAAACTATATCATCAATTTCTGCCTCTATAGACTCTTCTCTAGATAAGCTGACTGGGTCCTCAGGTGTGGGTAATTTATTAAAGTCTGGTGGAAGAACTAATGGATTTTTTTTAATTACTAAAAATTCATCGCTTGACTCATATTTTTTACCAGACAAAGCATCTTTAACATTTTGACAAGAGTAAAGAGAGATAATTATTAAAAGTAAAAATAATTTTTTAGTCATTTCTTCTATTTTTAAAAAAAAATTCATCTAAAATAAGGCATGCAACCCCTAAAGAAATAAATATATCTGCAGGATTAAAAATAAACCAGTGAAAATCTCCTATATGGAAATCAATAAAGTCTGGCACTGCATTGTATACAAATCTATCAAATAAATTTCCTAATGAACCCCCTAGTATTATCAAAAAAAAATATTTTCTAACATCATCTAATTTAAATAATATATAGATTATTAAAATATTAATTAATATAATTAAAAAAGTTATAATATTATAAATAGTACGATTTTCAAACGAAAGTAAACCAAACGCAATTCCCTCATTCCATATTAGATAAATATTTAAAAATGATGTTAAGAATATTTGTTGATTACTAATATCTTCGTAAAGATTTATTACATATATTTTGCCTAATCTATCTATTAAAAAAATAATAGTTACAATAAGAAAATTTAATAAAAATATTTTATTTTTTTTTTCCATCAAAACCACAGTTATGTCTCTCGCATTTTTTTTCAAAAATTTTCCAACAAACAGGACATTTTTCACCAATAGCTTTTTTTGTTATTACATTCGTGTTTGCTTTGTTGTCTGGATTCAATTTTAATTCTGCATTTGAGGTAATACAGATTTCAGCAAAATCATAGTCTTTTAAAAGATCATATTTTTCTTTATTGAGTTCAATTATTATTTGAGCTTCTAAACTAGAACCAATCAGTTTATTTGCCCTCTTTAATTCTATACTTGAATTAGCAATTTCTCTTAGATTTAGTACTTCCTTCCATTTTTTGGCAAGATTTTCATTTTTCCAATTTTCTGGGATTGCTACAAACTTCTCTAAATGAATGCTATCATTTGATTTTTTATTTACTAATTTGAAAATTTCCTCAGTAGTAAAAGATAAAATAGGAGCAAACCATTTTAAAAGGCAATCAAGAAGTATATTTAATATTTTTAAACAATCTTTTCTTCTTTTTGACTTGAAATCATCACAATATAAAGAGTCTTTTCTAATATCAAAGTAAAAGGATGATAAATCGACTGTACAAAAATTTAATAAATCTTTGTAAAGTAGATGAAAATTGTAAGATTTAAAATTTTTTTGATAGCTATTATTTAGCAAATAAATCTTATGTAACATCAACTTATCAAGTTCACACAGTTCATTATAATTTATTTTATTGAAATTATTTTCTGAAAATTCATCTCTTAAATTTCCCAGAATATATCTAAAAGTGTTTCTTATCTTTCTGTATGCGTCTGCATGCTGCTCTAAAATTGAATAATCTATTCTTAAATCCTCCGAATAATTAGACGCTGCAACCCAGATTCTTAAAATATCAGCACCATACTTTTTTAAGATATCATCAGGTGAAATAACATTGCCCAATGACTTGGACATTTTAAGCCCTTTTCCGTCTACAACAAATCCATGAGATAAAATTGTTTCAAATGGTGCCTCTCCTCTTGTTCCGCACGATTGTAATAGTGAAGAGTGAAACCAGCCTCGATGTTGGTCTGAGCCTTCTAAGTACATAGAAGCGGGCCATTTTAAATCTTCTCTAGTCTCTAATACAAAAGAATGTGTAGAGCCACTATCAAACCATACCTCTACAATGTCTGAAAGTTTTATAAAATTTTCTGATTTGTATTTTTTTCCTAGAAATTTTTGAGGATCGTCCTCAAACCAACAGTCTGAACCCTCTTTCTCATAAATATTTGCTATATTTTCGAAAACTTCATCATCAACTAAAACCTTTCCATCTTTTTTATTTATAAATATTGGTAGAGGAACACCCCAAACTCTTTGCCTTGAAACACACCAATCTGGTCTAGTCTCAATCATAGACTTTAATCTCTCTTTTCCTTTCTCAGGATAAAAAACCGTTTTATCTATTGCTTTGAGTGCTTTATCTCTTAGACCATGGCTCTCCATTGAGATAAACCATTGTGGGGTTGCTCTGTGAACTAAAGGAGCTTTTGATCTCCATGAGTGAGGGTATGAATGATTTAATTTGCCATTAAATACCAATTTTTTTTCTTTTTTGAGTTTTTCTATAATGATTGTATTAGCTTTAAAAATGTGTGTTCCCTCAAATAATGGAATATTTTTGGTATACTTACCATCATCATCAACTGTCTCTAAAGCTTTAATGCCATTATTTAAGCATAAATTAAAATCATCTGGGCCGTGACTTGGCGCGCAATGAACAATACCCGTTCCTTGCTCAGTTGTAACAAATCTAGCCTCTAACATCGGAACATTATAATCATAACCAAGATTATTAAATGGATGTGAACAGATTGTTCCATCAAAATCATTTCCCAAAAATTCAAAAATTATTTGAAATTTTTCGATTTTACACTCATCCACAAATGAGTTTAATAAATCTTTCGCAACTATTAACTTTTTGTTTTTAAAATCAGACTCACTAGTAACCTCTATAATTAAATATTTAAGACTTTTATTATAAGCCAAAGCTTTATTTGCAGGAATTGTCCACGGTGTGGTAGTCCAAATAATTACTTCACTATTTAATAGATTTTTATTTTTTGAATTTTTCACTGGGAAAGAGGCATATATGGTATCTGATGTATGATCTAAATATTCAACTTCTGCATCAGCTAATGCTGTTTTTTCGACAGTAGACCAAAGAACTGGTTTATAGCCTCTGTATAAACTCCCTTCTTTTAAGAACTTGCCTAATTCTCTAACTATTTGGGCCTCAGCATCGAAGCTCATTGTCGAGTAATAATTATTCCAGTCGCCAATTACCCCTAATCTTTGAAATTGATCTTTATGTATTTCAATCCATTTTTCTGCGAACTCTCGACACTCTTTTCTAAATTCAACTATTGGAACATCATTTTTATTTTTTTTATTTTTTTTATATTGTTCTTCAATTTTCCATTCTATCGGTAAACCATGACAATCCCATCCTGGTACATAAACTGAGTCTTGACCACTCATTTGATGAAATTTAGTTACAATATCTTTTAAAATCTTGTTAAGAGCTGTCCCCATATGAATATTTCCATTAGCGTAAGGGGGGCCATCATGTAAAACAAATTTTTTTTGACCTTTACTTTTATCTCTTAATTGCTTGTAAAGATTAATATTTGTCCAATACTTAATTAAATCTGGTTCTTTAACTGGAAGATTTGCTTTCATTGAGAAAGCTGTTTTTGGTAAGTTTATTTGTTCTTTGCTCATTAATTGATTTTTTTTGCTTTTTTTATATCAACTTTTATTTGCCTTTTTAAATAATTTATATTTTTAAATTTTTTTTCACCTCTAATAAATTTTACAAACTCAACTCTAATTCTTTTACCATATATTTTTTTATTAAAATTAAATATATTTACCTCTAGAAGTATTTTTTTTTGATTAAAAGTTGGTCTAATCCCCAAGTTAGCAATTCCCTTATAAATCTTATTGTCTGACAATAAATTAACCTTAACAGCATAGACACCTAATTTTGATATTACATAATTATGCATTTCGATATTGCATGTGGGAAATCCAATTGTTTTTCCTAACTGTCTTCCTTTTTGAACAATCCCTTCAACAGTCCATAATCTATCTAGGTATTTATTAGCAGTATTTAAATTTCCATCTTGTAACAACTTTCTTATTAATGACGATGAAACCACTTTATTTTTTATTTTAAGTGGCGAAGGTTTTATAACTTTATAATTATATGTTTTTTGATACTTTTGTAATAATTTTACATCTCCTTCCCTTTTATTACCAAATTTGAAATTGTTGCTCACATATATATATTTCATTCCAATTTTTTTGATTAAGATATTCTTGATAAAATCATTACACTTTATTTTTGAAAATTTTTTATTAAACTTTTGGTTAATAACAAAGTCCACATTAAAATTCTTAAGTATTCTAATTTTTTCATTAAGATTAGAAATTCTATAATTTACTAAACCTTTGGAAAAAAACATTTTTGGAATTGGATCAAAAGTAAAAACACCGATTTTTAGTTTTGATTTAGATTTTAATTTTCTTGCCCTTTCAAAAAGTCTTCGATGTCCCAAATGTAATCCATCGAAACTTCCAATTAAAATAATTGAACCTTTGTCTTTATTTTTGATATTAAAATTTTTATATAAATTTATTTTTTTTACCATACTAAACTTTTTTGAGTGTAATCGATATCTACATCATATTTCTTTTTTAATTCATCAATATTGTTTTCATTTTTGTGGATACCATTCATGATAAACAGTGATTTAAAATTTTGGACATTAGCACCCTTAATATCTGTATTTAAATTGTCTCCAATGCAAAGAATATTTTTCTTTTTAATGTCTGCTGATTGGGTGTAAATTAGTGGATAAGGTTTACCAAAATATTCCACGTCTCCACCAAGGTCTTCAAAAATTTTAGCTACAGATCCAGCGCAAAATTCTCTATTGCTTCCTCTATCAACAACTAGGTCTGGGTTGGTGCAAACCATTTTTTTATCTATTTTATTTTTAAGTAGATTTTTATAGTAGTCTAAATTTTCTGAAAAATTATCATATAATCCTGTACAAATAATAAAATCAGACTCATCTAAGTTATTTACTTTAAATTCTTCAAAAGATTTAAATAAATCAAAGTCACGTGGAGGACCAACATGAAAGAACTTCAAGGCTTTATATTTAGACTTCAAATATTTCAAAGCTACTTCACCAGAAGTAGATACCTTTTTACATTTACTTTGATCTAATCCCAGATTCTTTAGAAAGTTTATAACAGTATTATTTGGTCTTGGAGCATTTGTTAGCAAAATATATTCTTTTTTCGACTGCTCAAGTTTATCAAGTACATTGATAGACTCTTTATATAATTTAATTCCATTATGCAGGACGCCCCAAATATCAATAAACAATAAATCAATATCATTTATTATAGATTTAAGACCTGTTTTATCTAAATTTACGGTCATCAGTGAGATATAGCTTAAAAATCTATGAATTTCTTTGGTTTTTTTTACCATATATTTTTTTTCAGCATCTTGAAAAATTACAGCTTTAAGACTATATGACCTCAATATTTAAAGGAGTAATTTATGAAATTTAAACCTTTGCATGATAGAGTTCTTATCGAAGTCCTTGATAGTAGTGAAAAAACTGCTGGTGGAATAATTATACCTGACTCTGCTCAAGAGAAACCTCAAGAGGGAAAAGTAGTTGCTGTTGGTGGTGGTTCTAAAACTGAAGATGGCAAAATCATACCAATGGATGTAAAAGTCGGAGATAAAGTTTTATTTGGTAAGTGGTCTGGAACTGAAGTGAAAATAGATGGAAAAGAATACAGCATAATGAAAGAATCGGACATTATGGGTATTTCAACATCAAAATAATATTTATTAAGGAGTAAAATATAATGTCTAAAATAGTAAAATTTAATTCTGAAGCTAGAACAGCAATGCTTAAAGGTGTTGATATTCTTGCAAATACAGTGAAGGTAACTTTAGGTCCTAAAGGAAGAAATGTAGTCATTGATAAATCATACGGAGCACCAAGAACTACGAAGGATGGTGTTTCTGTTGCCAAAGAAATAGAATTACAGGACAAATTCGAGAACATGGGTGCTCAAATGGTAAAAGAAGTTGCGAGCAAAACAAATGATGAAGCTGGAGACGGTACAACTACTGCAACTATTCTTGCGCAAGCGATTGTAAAAGAAGGTTGTAAGTATGTGACTGCTGGTATGAACCCAATGGATGTTAAAAGAGGTATTGATGCAGCAGTTGATCATGTAAGAGAAAAATTAATATCATCAGCAAAAAAAGTTAAAGATAGTGATGAGATTGCACAAGTTGGTACAATTTCAGCGAACGGTGATAAAGAAATTGGAAATATGATTTCTAAAGCTATGCAAAAAGTTGGTAATGAAGGTGTAATTACAGTTGAAGAAGCTAAAGGAATTGAAACAGAGCTTGATGTGGTTGAGGGTATGCAGTTTGATAGAGGATACTTGTCTCCATATTTTATTACTAATGGTGATAAAATGACTACTGAGCTTGAGAACCCTTTGATTTTATTACACGAAAAAAAGCTAACTAACTTACAACCTATGGTTCCACTTTTAGAAGCAGTTGTTCAAGCTGGAAGACCATTAATGATTATATCGGAAGATGTTGAAGGTGAAGCGCTTGCTACTTTAGTAGTAAACAAATTAAGAGGTGGTTTGAAAGTAGTTGCTGTTAAGGCCCCAGGTTTTGGTGACAGAAGAAAAGCAATGTTAGATGACATAGCTATATTAACTGGCGGACAAGTTATTTCTGAGGACTTAGGAATAAAGCTTGAAAACGTAAAACTTACTGACTTAGGATCTGCTAAAAGAGTAAAAGTTGACAAAGAGAATAGTACAATTGTCAGCGGATCTGGAAAAAAAGCTGACATTGAAGCAAGATGTAATCAGATAAAACAACAAGTTGATGAGACTACTTCAGATTATGATAGAGAAAAACTTCAAGAGAGACTAGCAAAACTTGCCGGTGGTGTTGCCGTAATAAAAGTTGGTGGTGCAACAGAAGTTGAAGTAAAAGAGAGAAAAGATAGAGTTGAGGATGCATTAAACGCAACGAGAGCAGCTGTTGAAGAGGGAATCGTTGTTGGTGGTGGTTGTGCTTTATTATACGCTTCACAGGACCTTGATAAAGTTAAAGTTAAAGGTGACGATCAAAAAGCTGGTGTTGAAATTGTAAAAAGCGCTCTTCAAGCACCAATAAGACAAATAACAAAAAATGCAGGTGTTGATGGATCTGTCGTTGTTGGAAAATTATTAGAGTCAAATAAACCTTCAACCGGTTATGATGCGCAGTCAGAACAATATGTTGATATGTTCAAAGAAGGTATCATTGACCCAGTTAAAGTTGTTAGAACAGCATTGCAAGATGCTGCTTCTATATCTGGTCTATTAGTAACAACCGAAGCTATGATCGCAGACAAGCCAGAGGAAAAAGACTCAGCAGGTGGAATGCCAGCAGGTGGAATGGGCGGCATGGGCGGCATGGGTGGAATGGGTGGAATGGGAATGTAATTTCCGAAATTTCATTTTAAAAAAATTTAAAGGGCAGATTTTTCTGCCCTTTTTTTTTATTAAATTTTTCCTGTCATGGGGGTCTAAAAGTTGTTCTTACAAATTTATGTAGTCTTTTTCTGATTAACCACATGATACAACTTTATTAAATAGCTAGGTTGTATTCAATTATTTTCTTTTTTTTGATAAGCCAAGTTTATCGCTGTGTCTTAGTCTTAATACAACTATTGCAATAGCTATAAATACAATTGCTAACGACTCGTATAATAGTTGTGAGGCGTCCATCTCTTTTCCTTGTAAAATTATAAATCTTGATAAAGCAGTAATTGCAATCAAAAGAGGTAAAGTAATACTAATTGATTGTTCATCCCAAAAAACACGTACCATTGCTAAAACTTCTAGGTATAAAAACATAAGTAGTAAGTCTGCTAATGTAACAGTTTGATTCATAAACATGTTTCGTATTTCCAACAAAACCGCAAGAACTGTACATATTAGTATAACCGCAAGTAAAATTAGCTGAATATTTTTAACTAAATCTTTCACGCTTATAATTTAGTTGATTCTCTAAAAAATAAGAAGCTATTTATTCTTGTCCTTTTGAGTGAACGGTAACCATTTTTCAAAAGCTGATTTATCAGGTCCATCATACTTTATTTCGTATGAGTTTGTTCTAGTTAAAACTTCGATACCCTTGGAAAATATGAATATAAACATTAAGATAAATATTAATGACATAATTTTAAAAGGATTAAAATTTTTAGTCTTAAAAACACTTACTGATTGTGCTTCAGCGTTATGAAATTGTTTAAAAGTATAATAGACAGCAAAAATTATACCAGCATGAGCTAAAAAAACTCCAGCCCATCCAAATATAAAAGTTGTATATGAAAATATGTATAAGCTAAATACTACCGACCAAATAAAACTTAAAACTAGCAAAATTTGTAATCTAACTGTTTTTGGTAGTGCTCTTAAATCATTTTTACTATCATCAAATAGTATGTTTGCAGAATCAATCATGAATCTCTTAAGGGACATACTACAATTTAAATATTTTAAACGAAAAAATCAATTAAAGAATTTTCCTACTAAATATAATCCTAAAGCTACAGCGGGACCTATGCCAAAAGCAAAAAGTAATGTGCCGATTCCTACAGTGCCTCCTAAATACCACCCTATTGATACAACCGAAATTTCTAAAAACGCTCTTACAGATGCTATTGGAAAATTTGTTTTTCTTTGTAAGCCTGTCATAAGACCGTCTCTTGGTCCAGGTCCTAAATTAGCAATTAAATAAAAACCAGTACCTAATCCTACTAATAAAACCGATGCTATGGCCAATAAAAGTTTATTGAAATATATTTCCGGAGTAGGAACAAAAATTATACAAACATCAATCATGGTAGCTATTATTAAAATATTGAATAATGTTCCAAGACCTGGTTTTTGTTTGAGAAAAATCCATAAAGATAAGACAGATACACTCACCATGAAAGTAACTATACCTACGGATATGTCTGTATTAAGAGATATTCCTTGAGCTAGTACACTCCATGGAGATGCACCTGTAAATGAGACTATAAGCAAACCCTCGCCAGCACCAAATAACGTTAATCCAAAAACTAAGAAAAAAATAGTTATCAATTTTGGTCTTAAGTTAAATGGGTTTTTAGAACTCCATGATTTTTTTGGAATTTTTTTTATAGTTAAAAACATAATTAATTATTAGAATGTATTTTTAATCTTAAAATGAAAATAATTACTAAAATATTACTTCTTACCATAATAATAATATTTTTCCCCCTCAAATCTTTTGCGCATGTGGAACACTATGAAAAAGTTGAGAAATTTTTGATGGAAATTTTTAAAGATGGGAAAAAAATTGGTTTTAATAATTATACTTTTAATAAGAATAAAGAAAATTTAGTAATAGAAAATAAGACAGAATTTAATGTTTCTATATTAGGATTGAACGCTTTTTCAATTAAAGGAGCTAGCAAAGAAGTTTATAAAAACAACAAACTTGTTAGTTTTAAATCAGATACTATTCAAAATAAAAAAAAAAAATTTGTTGATTTATATTTAGATGAAAGTAAAGAGAGTTATTTTATCAAGGGATCCTCTTACACTGGTAAGGTTGATTTAGATATAGTAATCGGTAGTTGGTGGAATCATAAAATAATCCAAACTGAAAAAAACATAAGCCCAATTTCAGGGAGTATAAATAAGCAAACTATAAATTTTATAAAAAAGGAAAAAATAAATTTGTATGGTAAAGTTTATGAAGCCAGGCATTTTGTTATTCTATCAAAAAGACTTAATAAAGAAGATAGCGAAGAACGCAGATATGATGTGTGGTTAGATATAAATACTAGTCATATTTTAAAAATGACATACTCAAAGTATGGTTTATGGGAATATAAATTAAAACAAGTTATTTATTCAAAATAATTATTTAGTTTGTCTTGCTTCTCTCTCTAGAAATCAACTGGGTTAATGAGTCTACCATTAAGTCTGATGCGGTAAATATATCTGTGGACTTAAATTCGTGAGAATGATTTTTCTCTGGATTGCTTTTATCCTCTATAACTATATCACCACTTAGGGAATTATCTTTAATGTATATTAAGATTAACCATTCCTCATCTTTCGAGTCATCTTTTTTAATAAAAATTTCACCTGTTTCAAATCTTCTATCTATGCATCTAAAAATAGACATTTCTCTTGTTAGATGTCTTTTATTTAATTGAAAAACTAAACTGCTAGCACTCCTGTAAAAACTTTCTAAAGAATTTTCAATTTTTTGTCTGGAGACAATGTAATCATGCTCTTTCTTTAAAAGTGCATCTCTATCATCTTTATCAGAAGTTTTTATACCTAACGCCTCTACCCTCTCTCTAATTTTCTGGTCTCTAATTAATCTATATTTTTCTTTAAGTTTATCGATCCTGTCTTGCAAACCAGCATAATCTTCTCTTTGCTCTTTAAGTGAAATTTTTTCTAGTTTCTCTAATTCTTTTATTTCTCTAACTCTAAATTTTTCAATCTGTTTTTGTAACTTTATTTCCTCTAAAAATTTTCTTTGTCTTTCCGATTGTTCTTGTCTAAGAATTGCTTGTTCTTTTCTAAGGAAATTTTTTAAATCTTTAGCTCTTTGCTTTTCAAGCAAAATTTCTTCTTTTAATTGCTTTTGTTGAAGCTTTAATTGTAAATCTGCAGTTTCTATTTCCTCTTGTTTTTCTTGTTGTTTGATTTTTTGCTCTTTCTCATATGCCTCTATTTTTAATCTCTGCTTTTCTTCTTTTATCAATGACTTATATTGATCAATTTTTTTATCAATAAAATCAAAGAAACTTTTTATTTTTTCTTCTAGATTAATCTTGAAATTATTTTTTATATTTATTTTTATATTTTCTTGAAGCCTCAATAAATTTACAAGAAAGTGGTTTTTTTTTGTAATTTTTTTACTTACATTTTTTTTTCTACTTGGGGCTTTTCTTTTTCTTTTTTTCTTTAATGCTTTTCTTTTGACGGTTCTCTTTTTTAATTTTTTCTTTTTTATTTTTTTAACTTTTTTTTTCTTTTTTTTTTTCATTGGTTAGATATGTTGATTTATCAGCAAATAACTAATAAATATAGTAACTTGTAATTGAAAATTTTTTTATTCAGTTAATTATATTTAAAATAACAGCTTATAATTAATCGATTATTTACCTTCACAACCTGAAAGATACTTAAGCTGCAACATTTTTTTTCGCTGGAAAATCTAATGCTTTAAGCTTGTTAAATAGTATCTTTTCGTCCTTAGGATCTAACAGTGACAAAGTGGGTAAAATATTAGTGTAATCACTATCATTTTCCTTCAAATAAGAATGTAAACCAGAAATTAAATTAAATTGGTCAAACGTTTTTCTTACCTCGCACAATTTATTGTTTGCTGTCTGTGTAACATTATTAAAAAAATCGTCATAAACTTTTCTAGATAATTCTGCGGTCACATTACAAGTTGCTGTTATAATTCCAGAACATCCAATTTCTAAACCAGATAATAATTTTAGCTCTGATCCTGGAAGAATTGAAAAATCTTTAATTTTAAGATCTTGATATAAATTATAAGAACTATCTTTGACTCCAATAATATTTTTTGGAAAAATTTTAGCTAATTCCTCCACACATTTTGTAGAAAATTTGTATCCACATAATTTTTCAAAATTATATAGTATTATTTTTGACTCAGGTACTGAATTAACTAACTTTGTGTAGTAATTAATAACTTCTTTGTCTCCATACTTGTAATATGCGGGAGGCATTACTAAAAATTTTTTGAGGCCTAAGTTAACTGAAACCTTCATGAGGTTTATTGTATCCAACAAGGAATTCAATCCACAACCTATGATAAAATTATCTTTATTTTTGTTTTTGCACAAATATGTGACCATTTGAATTTTTTCAGCTAGAGAAATCAGTTGTGCTTGGCCTGTGCTTCCAAATATGACTACACCATGACAACCATCTTTAATAATTTTTTCACAATGATTTGCAGTTTTTTTAATATTTAACGACATATCATCATTAAGCACTGAAACTGATGCCGCATAAATGCCTTTAATTTCAACCATAAATTAAGCTTATCTCTAAAGAAAAATTTAGTAAAGATATTAGTTAGTTAATGAAAATATTAATTTTACAAAACAGAATGGGAATAGGAGACATGATAATGTTTCTTCCATTTATTGAGGCTATTTCTAAAAAATTCAAAACGCCTGTAACTATTTTAGCAAAAAAAAATACTAAAGTAGAAATGTATTTCAATAATAAAGAAATTGTTGAAGAAATTATGTATCTTGAAAGAGAAGATAATAAGAAACACTCTGGTGTGAAGGGATTTTTTAAATTAGTAAATGAATTAAAATTAAAAAAATTTGATAAAGTTTTCATATTTAATTCATCCTTAAGATATTTCCTAATTTCTAAATTTTCAGGTATAAAAGAAGTCTTTCACTACCCTTTGTTTAAAAAAAAAAATCAGCAAATTATAGAAGCAGCAAAAGAATTTACTCTAAAATCAATTGGGGAGGATGTTGAAAGTACACCAAGGTTATTTTTAAAAGAACAAGATATTCTAAAAGCCAGAAAGGATCATTCTATTGATCAAAGTATTACTAATATAATACTTGGTATAGGTGGTTCAGGTAAAACTAAGAGGGTGCCTGCTTCAATATTTAAAAGTTTTATGGGTAAGGTGCTAAAAAGATCTAATTGTAGATTTTTTTTAATGACAGGTAATAACATTGACGAGTTAAAAATTATGGATGAAATCATTGAAAGTGAATACAAAGAATACTGTACACCACTAAATAATTTTACCATTAAAGAAATTTTGCCAATTATTACTAATTGTCAAATAGCAATTTGTAATGACTCAAGTTTTAGTCACTTATCTGCTGGACTTGGTATAAAGACGATTGTGTTAATGGTAGATACTCCTTTAATATATGGGAGCTATAATAAAAATATGTATCCCATCCTTCCAGAAGGAGAAACGAACGTAACTCATGATACTTTGGGGAAAGATAAAATTAATCCTGAAGAAATTTATAATAATTTTAAAAAATTATTAGGATAAATTTTTCAAAACAGTATCTTTTGCTTCATTTACTATGGACGCAAGCCTATTTAATTCTGGACTTATATCTGGATGTATTTTTTTCATTATTTTTTTATATGATTTTTGGACATCATCCTTTGTATATTTTTTTTTAGGGTCTAAATTTAATATTCTATATGCTTCATCTAATGGAATACTTTTTGCACTGGATTGTTGAAATGTATTAAAATTAAATCGACCTGAATTTTTTAAAACTCTTAATAATCCCCAAATTCTAAAGAGTTGTATTAATGAAAGTCCTGCTTTTGTTTTTATAATAGGTAAAATCATTAACAAAAAAGGTAAAGAAAAAATAAATCGTCCAGCAAAGATCATTAATAAAGCAAGTCCTATAGAGCCAAAAATAATAAGCTTTCTAATTAAATTAGATATTTTTTTACTCGAAGTTTTGGTAAACCAATTTAATAACAAATACAGGATGACAAAAATAACTACTGATATTAAAAAAAAATTCATGTATTAGATTCAAATGAAAATACCACAATTAAGAAAAAAACTGGAGGTTAAATCTTGCCACAATACTAGTTGGGAAGATAATTACAGTTGGGTCCACCAAAAAAATATTCTTGAAGTCCTTAAAGATGGAAGCAAACTTCTCCCTGAAGTCAGAGATTATTTAAATGAAGAGAATAAATATACTGACTTTCAATTGAAGGATACCTCTGATATCCAGAAAACATTATTTAAAGAAATAAAAGGCAGAATAAAATTAGAGGATGAGTCTTTAAAGTACAAAGATAAAGCATATGAATATTGGACTAAAACCACTGAAAAAGGGAACTATTCCATAAAACTTAGAAAAAAAATTGGTACTGAAAATATTGAAGAAATTTGGAATGGTGATTTAGAGAAAAAAAAACTAAATACAAATTATTTTGGAATAGGTGATTTAGAGGTTAGTTATAACGACAAATATTTAGCGTACTCATTGGATGTTAAAGGCTCTGAGTACTTTACAATTTATGTAAGAGATATCAAAACTAATACCTTTGTTACAGAAGAAATTAAAGATACCTCAGGGTCAATAATGTTTAGTCTTGATGACAAATTTATTTTCTACTCAAAACTAGATGAAAATCATAGGCCTAGAAAAATATTTAGACATGAAATTGGTAAAGCTGTCAAAGATGATATTTTAATTTTTGAAGAAAAAACTAAAGCTTTTACCGTTGGTATTGGTCTTACATCAGATGAAAAATACTATTTAGTTACAAGTTCAGATCATAATACAACTGAAAAATATTATTTTCATGTTGATGAGAAAATACCTGAGCCTAAACTGATTAAAGAACGCGAGAAAGGTATAATTTATTCTATAAATTCATGGAATAATAATTTTTACATGCATACTAATAAAGATGCAGAAGACTTTAAAATTTTAGTTTCAAAAAATATAAATTCAAATCAGTGGGAAGATTTTATAAGTGCCAAAGATGAGACTTTGATAGGAAGTTTAGTATTTTTAAATAACTGGATTATAAGAACAGAATTAACTAATGCTTTGGATAAAGTTTTCATAAGAAATATAATAACAAATGAAGAAGAGGAGCTAATATTTACAGATGAAAAAGTTTATGATCCAAGTGTTTCATTAAGACAAAAAGATCGAGATACAGATGAAATATATATTTCCTACTCTACCCCTAAAACTCAGAATAGAACTTATCTTTACAATATAAAAACAAAGGAAAAAAAATTAGTTAAAGAACAGATAATACCATCTGGACATGAACCAAATGATTATATTGTTGAGAGATTGGAATGCCCTTCGCATGATGGTAGGGTTGTGCCAATTACAATTACCAGACACAAAAATACTCCTGTTGATGGTTCTGCCGAGTTGTTGCTTTATGGATATGGATCATATGGTCACTCTATGTCGCCAACATTTTCTTCAACAAGACTAAGTTTAATAAAAAGGAATATTATCTGGGCTACCGCTCATATCCGAGGAGGTATGGAGAGAGGAATGAAATGGTGGAAAGAGGGTAAACTGTTAAATAAAAAAAACACTTTTAAAGATTATATTGCTTGTGCAAAATTCTTGATTGAAAAAAAATATACAAGTAAAAAGAAAATTATTGGAATGGGTGGGTCAGCAGGTGGATTGTTAATGGGTGTTGTTGTAAATGAAGAACCAGATTTATTTTTAGGTGTAATTATGGCTGTACCTTTTGTAGACAGTCTTACGACAAATCTAGATCATTCACTTCCTTTAACAATTGGAGAATTTGATGAATTTGGCAATGCAAAAGATAATAAAAAACATTTTGATTATATATATTCTTACGCGCCATATAATAATATTAAAAAAACTGATTACCCTAATATTTTAATAACAACGAGTTTAAGTGATAATAGAGTATTGTTTGACGAACCCTTAAAATTTACAGCTAAACTCAGAGAATATAAGACAGATAATAATTTACTATTACTTAAAACTGAAATGGAAGCTGGCCACGGTGGTAAGTCTGGAAGAGATGGGGCAATTGAAGATATCGCATTTGATTACGCTTTTATTTTAAAAATTGCTAATAAAATTAATGAGTAAACTTTACATAATCAAAGACTCAAAAATAGATAAAAAAGGTTTGTATGCAAAAAAAGATATAGCTACAGGAACTAGAATAATTCAATATATTGGAAAATTAATCACTAAAAAGCAAACAGAGAACAATGATAAATTTGATAATGATAAAGATATATATTTGTTTAATTTAAATAACAGATACGATTTAGACGGTGATTTTAAATGGAATACTGCTCGATTAATTAATCATTCGTGTGACCCAAATTGTGAAGTTGAAGGTAAAGGTTTAGAAATCTGGGTTACATCAATAAGATTTATAAAAAAAGGAGAAGAATTAAGTTACGATTATGGTTTTGGTTTTGACCAAGATTATAAGCAATTTCCTTGTAAATGCGGCTCTAAGAAATGCTGCGGTTATATTGTTCGTGAGGGCTCTAGATGGAGGATTAATAAAAAATTCAGAGTAAATAGAGTCAGTAAATAACTTTCTCTAAGTAAAGCCCAGTACCTGGTGCTGGAGGTGCACATAAATTTCTATTTTTAGATTTAACAACTTTTTTAAATTTATTAATTGTCCACTTTTTTTCCCCAACATATTTTAGACATCCAACGATTGATCTCACTTGTTGTTTTAAAAAAGATCTAGATCTTATCTTAATTTCAATAATATCATTATTCTTTTTTACTATTAAAGAGTCGATAGTTCTTACTGGGCTGGAAGCTGAACAGTTTGAAGCTCTGAAAACTGATAGATCATGTGTTCCTTTCAAAAAGTGTGATGCTTTTTTTATCATTTTATAATCTAATTTTTTTCTAACGTACCACCCTCTATCTCTATCTATTGAAGGTAAACTTTCACGATTATTTATTAAATATTTATAAATTCTTTTTTTTGCTGAATATCTTGCATGGAATGTCAAAGGTCTTTTTTTAATTTTAACAACAGTTATAAACTTTCCATTTAAAAAAAAATTTAAAGTGTTGAAAAACTTTTTAATATTATTAATTTTATTTTTAACATCAAAGTGAGCTGATTGTTCAATAGCGTGGACCTTTGAGTCTGTTCTGCCTGATCCATATAATTTTACTTTTTCTTTAAGAATTTTTTTTAAGATTTTTTCAACAGTGCCTTGAACAGTAATTTGTTTTTTTTGGTACTGCCATCCATAAAAATTTGTTCCTACATATTCAATTAATATTTGGTATCTATGCATTGATTAAATTTATGCCTTTTTTTATTTTTGTACCTAAAATAAAATCTTTGATATTTTGAACTTTTTTTCCTTCTCTTTGGATTTCTAAAATTTTGATAGAATTTGTCCCGCAAGATACTTCAATATTATCATTTATTACTTTGCCAGGAGTAGCACTATTTTTTGAAATACTTGCTTTTAAAATTTTGTATCTAGCACCGTCAAAATAAAACCATGCTCCTGGTACAGGGTATAAACCATTTATTTTACCAATGATGTTTTCTGCTTTATCATTCCAATCTATTCTTCCTTCCTCTTTTTTAATTTTATTTGCGTATGTTGCTTTGGAATGATCTTGTTCAAAAAAATTTTTTTTGTTCCCAAAAATACCTTCAATATCATCATCAATTTTTTCAGCAGCTAAGTTAGATAGCCTAAGTGATAAATCCTCAGCATTATCATCTTTATTGATGTTAATTTTATACTGACTGTAAACTTTTCCTTGGTCTAATTTCTCATTAATTTGCATAATACTTATACCTGTTTCGTTATCTAGGTTCATAATTGAACGTTGAATTGGTGCAGCACCTCTTAATTTAGGTAGTAAGGATGCATGAATATTTATAAATCCCTTCTTACAAACATTTAAAATACCTTTTGGCAATATTTGTCCATATGCTACTACTATTGCTATATCCGCCTCTAATTTTTTTAAAATATTTTTTTCATCATCTAAGTTTTTAAAATTTTCCGGTGTTCTAACTTTTAAATTATTTTCTTCACAAAATTTATGAATTGGAGATTTGCTTACCTTATGACCTCTGTTACTTCTGCTTGGAGGCTGGGTATAAACTAAAGGTATATTGTAACCTTTGCTAAAAATTGATTTTAAAATTGGAACTGCAAATAAAGGGGTTCCCATGAAAACAATTTTTTTCATAATTGTTTAGATAACCAATCTTTTTTGCTCAATTTTTTGTTTTGATAATTTTTTTAATATTATGTCTCTCTTCAGTTTAGACAAATAGTCAATAAATAGTATTCCTTTTAAGTGATCTATTTCATGTTGAATACATGTTGCTAATAAACCAGTCGCTTTTAAAATTTTTTTTTCTCCTTTGTAATCTAAATATTGAACTTCGCACTCACTAGGTCTCTTTACCTCAGCAAATAAATTAGGTATTGACAGACATCCTTCTTCATATTTAGACAATTTTTCGCTTTTTTTTATAATTTTAGGATTTATAAAATACATAGGATCCTTTTTTTTTTCTTTAGTTAGTAAATCGATTACTATTAAATTTTTTGGTATACCGATTTGGATAGCTGCAAGACCTATTCCGTTTGCAGAATACATTGTTTCTAACATGTCATCTAAAAGTTTTTGTATTTCTTTATTTACTTTATCTACAGGTTGTGAAATTTGTCTTAAGATTTTATTTGGTTCTATTAAAATTTTTTTTACTGCCATTAAAAGGTTTTAATACAAAATTAAGAAAAACTTAAGCCCTTAAAGGCAAAACACTGTACAATATCTCATTTCTGATCGGGTCAATATTCATTTGATTAAGAGCATTGATCAAAAAATAAAGAGTTTCAGATCCTAAATCCTCAATCTTATCTTGGCCAATAATCTCAATTAATCTTAAAACTGCCATTCCAATTTCTCTATCATTTATCAAAATTTGGATATCAGTTGGGATAGTATTTTCCTTGGAGTTGAATAAATCTTTATACTCATCCTTAATTTCAATACCATCCGAAACCATTGCTTCAATCAATATAATATCTTTAGTAATTAAATAATTTGTTTTACTTTTTTTTACTTTTTTTAGGTAGTTATTTAAGTCCTTTTCGATTTTTTTGTTGGAAACATTTTCTTTACCAAAATATTTTACTAACTTGGATTGGTGTAAAATTTTATTATTATACTTGATATCTATATCTAGTTTGTCTTGTTCTAAGGTTATAGAGTAAAATTTAGTAAGATCAGAGGATAAGTCTTTTAAATCGTATTTTTTTAATATTTTTTTTAATTCATCGTCAAATGCATTAGAAATATTATCATTTTTGAAACTTTCTTTTAGAGCTCTTGATAACTTAACTACAATGTTAGGATCTTTGTTTAAAAGTATGCCTTGATACAACAAAGCTCTTGATTGTATTTTTGAAATTTTCTGTATTTCATCATCAATATTCAATAATTGATCTATTGAAAACTGGAATCTTTTATATAAATTTAGCAAATCTATTTCTTCATAATTTCCTTGATGAGTAGCTTTTTCAAGAAGACTGATTTGTTTTTCATCCTGAGTATCAATAGTATTTAAACTTTCCAATAAATTATTAGACGACAAATATCTCCAATATATTTTAGATGTTTTATCATTTGGTACATATTTATATTCTTTGTTTGTTAAATACGATAAATGTAAGTTTAATAGATCTGTTTCTGAAGTGTCTGGTGACTCGGAAACATAGCCTTGCAAATATTGAAATTTTTTTTCAAAAAAAGGATCTTTATAACCCAGTTCTTTCTCTAGATCATATCTAAGAGAGGCTTGCTCATTTTTTTTTAAATAAATGAGACAATAAATAGAAAACTTAGTTAAATAATTATCTTTAAAATTTGTGTTAAGTTCTTCTAAAAATTCGCATGCTTTTTTATTTTCATTAATTGAGAATAACTCATTTAAAACAAATTTCGTTAATTGGTCCTTTGAATTAATATCAATATTTTTTTTTAAATACTTTTTAATTAAATCAACATCTCTAAACTTAATCAGCCAATCAGATTTAATATCTAGAAAAATTTTTTCATCTATCTCATCTTTAGGAGAATATGAATTAGTCAAAAGAAGTTTTGTGTAAATATTCTTTGCATCTTCTGATAACGTCATATTATTAATTTTTTTTGACAATTCAAAAATTTTGTTTGGTTCTGTATTATTCCACATTTCTAAATCAAAACCATTTTCCTCTGGATCATACAATCCAACTACCTTTTTTTTATTTAAAATTTCACCCTCCTCAATACTGCTTGTGAGATTGTTGTTTATAACAATAGTTTCAGATGTTTCGTTGTTATCTTCCAAATCTGAATTTGTTGTAATATTTTCACCTTTTTCTTTTTCTATGCTCCATATATCAACTGGCTCATTTGCATAAGAATATGAGTAAGAAATTGATAATAATAAAATGGTTATATTTATAAAAATTCTATTTAACAATTTTTAAATTTTCTCTTGGTATTTCTTGTTTTATCAATTTACTTGGTGCAGGAAAATTAATTTTACCTATAAAAAAAATTAACAAAGAAACTGTTAATAATACTAAAACTATTTTAAGTATTAGTCTTGTATAGTTTAGTGATTTCCCGATACTTGTTTTTTTATAAAATTGCATGTATTTTAAATAATTTCAAATTAAGACAAATTTGTGTTTTTTCAATAAAGAAAAATATGGAAATTAAAAAAAATATAGTGTTATTGGGTATGATGGGTTCTGGAAAATCCACTATTGGTGGTTTGCTAGCTAAAAAATTAAACAGTGTTTTAATAGACATAGATAAAAAAATTGAAAAAATACAAAATTTAAAGATTAGTGAAATTTTTAAGAGTAAAGGAGAAGCGTATTTCAGAGAATTAGAATTTAATGTTACCCTTCAATCTCTTGATGGTGATAATAATATAATATCGTTAGGAGGCGGAGCTTTTATGAATAAAGAACTTAGAAAGGTTTTAAAACAAAAATCTTCAACATTTTGGCTTCATTGGAATGCAGATACCTTAATAAAAAGGATTAAGAATAATGATAAAAGACCAATAATAAAAGGATTAGACAATATTGAAATTAAAAAGTTGATTAATGAAAGAAACAAAATTTACTATTTTTCAGACTTTAAAATAATATGTGAAAGTTTAAAAAAAACAGAAATAGTAGATAAAATTATTAAGAAATGTAAGAAAAATGAAATTATTTGTTAAGACAAAAGATAAAAAATATCCAATTTATTTTGGTGTAAACAGTCATATTAATATTAAAAAAATTTTAATTAAGAACAACATTAATCCAAAAAAATTGATGATTGTTTATGACAAGAATGTTCCTAAAAATATTACAAACAAATTTAAACATATGTTAAAAGAGGGTGAAAATGTATTCCTTGGGCTTAATGTCAGTGAAAAAATAAAAAATTTAAATACAGTTAAAACAATATTAGATATTTTAGGAAAAAATAATTTTAATAGAAATGATAGCATGATTTGTATTGGAGGTGGTATTGCAGGTGATATATGTGCTTTTGCTGCGAGTATTTATAAAAGGGGATTAAAATTTGTAAACATTCCAACAACCTTATTGAGCCAGGTAGATTCTTCGATAGGAGGCAAAACTGGTATAAATAATTTTTCTGGAAAAAATATGATAGGAACTTTTTGTCAACCCAATGTTGTAATTACTGATATTACTTTTCTTCAATCACTCCCAAAAAGAGAGATGATTTGTGGATATGCAGAGATATTAAAACATGCTTTGATTAGTGACAGAAAATTTTTCCTTTTTTTAAAGAACAACTTAAAAAATATTTTAAATTTAAGTCCAAATATAACTAAGAAAGCAATTTTCAAGAGTTGTAAAATTAAAAAAAATATTGTGGAGAAGGATGAAAGAGAGATCAGTTTAAGAAAAACATTAAATTATGGTCACACCTTTGCTCATGCATTTGAGTCTACTCTAGGTTATACAAATAAATTAAACCATGGAGAGGCAGTTCTGCTAGGTATTTTAGTAGCATCAAAATTTAGTAACAATGAAGGACTTCTTCCAAAAAGTGAACTTGAATTAATAGAGGGCCATATTAAAGAATTAAAATATGAAAATTTAAAAAAATATTTTAATAAAAAAAGTGTTAAGAGAATTGTAAATTTTATGGCTAGAGATAAAAAAAATTACAGCAAAAATATTAATCTAATTTTATTAAAAAGAGTTTCAAAACCACTTTTGAATAATACTTATCCAAAAATTAAAATTGAAAAATTTTTAAATACACTAATTAATA
>CACLVA010000010.1 GCA_902610315.1 uncultured Pelagibacteraceae bacterium | reverse complement strand
CTTACGTAGAAAATGAAAAAATCACTTGAAAAATTTAATATTATAAAAAATCGAAAAATTAAAGTTGATGATTTTATAAATAGAGCATTATACAAACCAAAAATTGGGTACTATACAAATAAAATGCCTTTTGGGAAAAAGGGTGATTTTGTTACATCTCCAACCATATCAAATTTATTTTCTGAGATTATAGCAATATGGATAATTTCGACTTGGGAAACTTTAGGAAAACCTAAAATTTTTAACTTAGTTGAGCTTGGCCCAGGTGATGGCAGTTTATCGGAAGTATTAGTAAAAACTTTTAAAAATTTTCCAACCTTTAATAATTCTGTAAATTTTTTTTTATATGAAAAAAGTGAATTTTTAAGAAGGATTCAAAAAAAAAAATTATATGGAACTAATTTAAAGTGGATAAATGATTATAAAAACATCAAGGGTGGTCCAATTATTTTTTTTGGTAACGAATTTTTTGATGCAATACCAATAAAACAATTTTTTATTAAGGATAAAAAATTATTAGAAAAATGCTATATTTTTAATGGAAAATTTCTTGAGGAAACCCAGTGCAAGCCTAAATTGAGTGATCTAAATAACTTAAAATCTTTTAAAATTTTAAAAAAACTTAAATTTATTGAATACCCAAAACAAGGTCTTGGGGAATTAAGTAAAATTGTGAAAAAAATAAAATCTTTATCTGGAGGAGTGCTATTAATTGATTACGGTTATATAGAAGCATTAAATGAAAGCACTATACAAATTGTGATGAAAAATAAACAAATTCACAAAAAAAACCTATTAAAGTATATTGGTAATGCCGATATCACTTCATTGGTAAATTTTAGCTTATTAAATGAATTTTTTTCAAAAAAAAAATTAAATGTTAAGAGAGTTGTTACACAGAAATTTTTTTTAGAAAGGATGGGGATTATTGAAAGAGCTAAGATTCTGGAAAAAAAAATGAATGAAAAACAAAAAAAATATATGATCACAACGCTTTCAAGACTTTTAAATAAAAGTTCAATGGGAGAGTTATTCAAAGTTATTTTTGCATATAAAAGTAATAATAAAAAATTTTTTGGGTTTGAATGATTTTATCAAAAAAATTATCAAAGTATAAAAGTATTAGACACTGCTTCCTAGGCATGGAAGGCGGGAAATCTAAAGGAATATATAAAAGCTTAAACTGTGGAAGAGGTTCATCTGATGCAAAAGTAAACGTAACAAAAAACCTTAAAATAGCTTGTCGAAAAATTGGTTCAACTCATAAAAAATTAATATTGTTACATCAAGTCCATAGTAATAAGTTTTTCTATGTAAATAGTAGAAAATATAAAACAAAGCTAGTTGGAGACGCTTTAATAACAAATAAAAAAAATACTGTATTAGGTATTCTGACTGCTGACTGCGCACCTATAATTATTTATGATCCAAAACTCAAAATAATTTCAGCAATACATGCTGGGTGGAAAGGTGCATACAAAGAAATCATAAAAAAAGTTGTTAATTCTTTTATTAAATCAGGAAGTGATACCAAAGATTTGGTTGCTGCTATTGGCCCTTGTATAGCTCAAAAGAATTATGAGATTAAATCTGATTTTAAGCTTAAATTTTTAAAACAAAATACTGCGAATAGAACTTTTTTCAAAAAAATAAAAAAAAAAACATATTTTAGCCTAAATAAATATGTTTATTATCAATTGAAAAGTCTTGGTTTAAAAAAAATCGATTTAATTGATAAGGATACATATAATCCAAAAAATAATTTTTTTAGTGCAAGAAGAGCTATACATAACAATCAAAATGATTATGGTAGAAATATATCATTAATTATGATTAAATAACCTTTTTCAAAATAATGAAACTTCTAACAGGAAATAGTAATAAAAAATTAAGTGAAAAAATTGCTAAATATTTAAAAGAAAAGCTAGTCAATTCAAGTATTAGAAAATTTAAAGATGGGGAAATATATATAGAGATTAATGAAAATATTAGAGGTAATAATATTTTTATCATTCAATCAATCTCATCTCCAGCTAATGATAATCTGATGGAGATGTTATTATGTATCGATGCTTTAAAAAGATCGTCTGCGAAAAATATCACTGCTGTAATTCCTTATTTTGGATATGCAAGGCAAGATAGAAAAGTTGTGCCGAGAACATCTATATCAGCAAAATTAGTTTCTAATTTAATTACTAAAGCTGGTGCTGATAGAGTTGTAACAATCGATTTACATGCAGGACAAATTCAGGGTTTTTTTGATATACCAGTAGATAATTTATTTGCTACTCCAATATTTGCAAGACACATAAAAAAAAGAATTAAGTCAAAAAATATAATTTGCGTGTCACCAGACGTTGGTGGTGTAGCTAGAACAAGAGGATTAAGCAAGTTTCTTAATTCGGGTTTAGCGATTATAGATAAAAGAAGACCTTCTCCAGGAAAATCTGAAGTAATGAATGTTATAGGAAATGTTAAAGATAAGTGTTGTATTATGGTTGATGATATTATTGACTCAGGAGGTACAATTGTAAACGCTGCTAAAGTTCTAAAAGAAAAAGGTGCAAGAGAGATACACGTTTACATAACACATGGGGTATTAAGTGGTGATGCAGTTAATAAAATTAGAAAATCAACTATTAAAAATTTAGTTATTACAGACACAATAGACAACTATAACAAAATAAAAAACGCTAAAAATATCGAAATTTTGTCTGTATCAAATTTAATGGGTGAAGCAATAAGACGTATTTCTAACTCAACATCTGTATCTTTTCTGTTCAAATAATTTTCTTGTTTTATTAGTCAACATGAGTTAAAAAACTTTTTTTTTATGAGTACTTTAGAAGCAAATATTAGAAATAACAAAACATCCGGTGAACTAAAAATAATAAGACAACAAGGAAATATTCCAGGTATTGTCTATGGCGGGTCAGAAAAAAACCAAAATGTATCTGTATCTATAAAAGTACTAAAAAGTTTAATGGAACAAGAAAACTTTCTTTCGAAAATTATAAAACTTAAGGTCAACGGAAAAGAAGAAAGTGTATTACCTAAAGATATATCTTTTGATGTGATCACAGATGAGCCAATACACATAGATTTCTTAAG
Organism: uncultured Pelagibacteraceae bacterium; assembly: GCA_902610315.1. Classification (GTDB taxonomy): domain Bacteria; phylum Pseudomonadota; class Alphaproteobacteria; order Pelagibacterales; family Pelagibacteraceae; genus Pelagibacter. The sequence continues at coordinate 31,601 of CACLVA010000010.1, read as the reverse complement.
AGTTGTAAAAGGTTCAAGCGTTATAATTGAAATACCAGTTAAATTTATCAATAATGAAAAATCTCCAGGGTTAAAAAGAGGAGGTGTACTTAATATTGTTAGAAGGAAAGTAGAATTAAAATGTCCATCTGAAAATATACCAAGCGAACTAATTGTTGATTTAGACGGGGTGGATATAGGACATAGTTTTAAGATATCATCGATAAAATTATCCGAAAATGTTATTCCAACTATTACAGGAAGAGATTTTGTAATTGCTACCGTAGCAGCACCAACAGTAATTAAGGAACCAGAAAAACCAGCTGAGGCCGCAGAAGGTGAAGAAGGAGCAGAGGGTTCTACAGATGCTCAAGAGGCAGCGGCGCCTAAAGATGGAGCAGATGAAAAAGGCGGAGCTGAGGCAGAAAAAAAAGATGCTGGTAAAAAAGATGAAGGTAAGAAACCTCAATCAGAAAAAAAATAATTGATAAAATTTAATTTACATGTTTTTATTTGTTGGACTAGGTAATCCCACGCCAAATTCAGAGAACAATAGACATAATATTGGTTTTAAAATAATTGATGCAATAAACTCAAAATTTAAGTTATCAAAACAAAAACCTAAATTTAAAGGTCTTTTAACAACTGGAAATATCAACGAAAAAAAAGTTTATGCGATAAAGCCATTAACATTTATGAATAACTCTGGGATCTGCATAAGAGAACTTATAGAGTATTTTAAAATTGAAGCTGAAAATATAATAGTCTTTCATGACGATTTAGATATTGACTTTGGTAAGATCAAAACAAAGTTTGGAGGTTCTAGTGCGGGTCACAACGGGATAGAGTCTATAGATAAATTTATAGGCAAAGATTACTCAAGAGTAAGAATAGGAATTGGTAAACCAAACGACAAAATTGCAGTTTCAGATTATGTTTTAAAGGATTTTGACGACGATGAAAAACAGCAACTAGAAACTTTAAAAAATAATATCACTGAAAATTTAGCTATTTTAATTGATAAAAAACTAGACCTTTTCTCAAGCACAGTTAATAATAAATAATGGGATTCAAGTGTGGTATCGTTGGATTACCAAATGTGGGTAAATCAACTTTATTTAACGCTTTAACTAATTCATCAAAAGCACAGGCGGGTAACTTTCCATTTTGCACAATAGAACCTAACGTTGGTGTTGTTCCTGTTTTAGATAAAAGATTAGACAAATTGTTTGAAATTTCTAAATCAAAAAAAAAAATTTATACAACAATAACTTTTCTTGATATTGCGGGTTTAGTGAAAGGTGCTTCGAAGGGAGAAGGATTAGGTAACAAATTTTTATCACATATTAGAGAAGTTGATGCAATTGTTCATTTATTAAGATGTTTTGATTCTGATGATATCCAAAATGTAAATAAGGATGTAAATCCTATAAGAGACTTAGACATTATTGAGACAGAAATGAAGCTCGCAGACTTAGAGTCTATAGGAAAAAGAATAGATAAAAAAAATTTAAAAAAGATTACAGATGATGAATTGAACATACTTAAAACAACTGAGGATTATATTAATAACGATAAAGATTTAAATGACCTCAGAAATTTATTTGATTTAGATTTAATAAACAAATCAGGCTTACTGTCTTTAAAACCAAAGCTTTATGTGTGCAATGTTGATGAAAAAAGTATTTTGTCAGGAAACAAATATTCGAAAGAAGTTCAAAAAAATAAGAAAATTGATAATACAATTTTAGTCTCAGCTGAAATAGAAAATCAGATAAATCAACTAGAAGATAATGAAAAGAAAAATTTTATGGAATTAATGAATATTGAAAAAACTGGTTTAAATTATTTGATTGAAAAAGGATATAAATTACTTGAGCTTGAAACATTTTTTACCTCAGGTCCTGAAGAAACTAGAGCATGGACTGTAAAAAAAGATAGCACTGCTCCTGTCGCTGCAGGAAAAATTCACTCAGATTTTGAAAAAGGATTTATAAGAGCTGAGACAATTTCTTTTAATGATTTTGTTACGAACAGTGGTTGGCTTAATTGTAAAAACAATGGAAAAATGAGACTAGAGGGAAAAGATTATATAGTTAAAGATGGAGATATTTTAAACTTCCGTTTCAATACGTGACCAGATTTTTTTCATACTAAAGTAAACTAGTATGCTCAATATAATAAGGTAGACTATTGCTCTAAATCCTATTTTGTGTCTTTGTTCTAGATGAGGTTCTGCTGTCCACATTAAAAAACTCACTACATCTTTTGCCATTTGTTGTTCTGTAGCAGTAGTGCCATCAGCATATTCAACTAGACCTTCAGACAGAGGTGCTGGCATTTTAATTTTGTTTCCGTACATATATTTATTGTAGTGAACTCCATCATCTAATTTCATTCCAACTGGCGGGTCTTCATATCCAAGCAAGACTGAGTAGACATAATCAGCCCCGCCCTTTCTAGCTTTAACTAATACGGACATGTCTGGAGGATAAGCGCCACCGTTTGCTGATTTAGCTTCTTCATCATTTGCGTAAGGCATTGCAAATTTATCAGATAATCTTGCAGGTCTCGTGAACATTTCTCCCTCTGGATTTGGTCCATCTAATATTTCAAAATTGGCAGCTATAGCTTTCGCTTCTTGCACTGAAAACTCTGGGCCACCCTCCTCTGAAAGATTTCTGTAAGACATATATTTTAATGAGTGACATGAAGCACATACTTCTTGATACACCTGATAACCTCTTTGCAAGGATGCCCTATCAAACTTTCCAAATGGTCCTTTAAAAGTCCAATCGGTTGTCAATAGTTTTTCAGCATTTTCCGCAGAACTAACTATGTTACCTGAAATTAAAAAAAAAATTAAAGAAAAATACTTAACAAATTTTAACATTATAGTTTTTGAGAATTTTCTTTACTTCTGGCTGGTTCTGCATTTAGTGAACCACCTAAAATAGGTTCAGATATACTCATCGGCAACGGCAGAGTTTTTTCAACTTTACCTAATATCGGTAAAATTATTAAAAAGTGTGCGAAATAATAAGCAGTTCCAATTCTCGCGATTAATAAGTATAAACCTTCAGCAGGCATTGCACCAACATAGCCTAAAATCAATACATCTAAAACTAATATCCAATAAAATTGTTTGTAAAGCGGTCTAAAAACTGCTGATCTAATTTTTGAAGTATCCAACCAAGGTAATGCTGCGAGAATTAAAATAGCCGACAACATTGCTATGACCCCCATAAGTTTATCTGGAATTGATCTTAAAATTGCATAAAAAGGTAAGAGGTACCATTCAGGAACGATATGAGCTGGTGTTACCAACGGATTAGCCTCTATATAATTATCAGCATGACCTAGCACGTTAGGTGAGTAAAAAACAAAAAATGCAAATAGTATTAAGAACAATAAAAGTGCAAATAAATCCTTAACAACTATATAAGGATGAAAAGAAACTGTATCTTTAGATGGTTTTTTTATATCAATTCCAATCGGATTGTTATTTCCAGGAACATGTAAAGCCCATATATGTAGAACTACTAAACCTAAAATTAAAAAAGGTATTAAATAATGTAGTGTAAAAAATCTTGTTAAAGTTGGATTGTCCACAGAGTAACCGCCCCATAACCATGTAGTAATACTTTCACCTACTAAAGGAATTGCGCTGAACAAATTAGTTATAACTGTAGCTCCCCAAAAACTCATTTGCCCCCATGGTAAAACATATCCCATGAAAGCAGCTGCCATCATTAGTAAATAAATCATAATTCCTAAAATCCAAATAATTTCTCTTGGTGATTTATAGGACCCGTAAAATAAAGACCTGAATATGTGTATATAAACTGCAAGAAAGAACATTGATGCTCCATTTGCATGGATGTATCTTATTAACCAACCATAATTAACGTCTCTCATTATGTGTTCAACACTGCTAAAAGCTAAATCTGCATGAGCAATATAGTGCATAGCTAAAACTAAGCCTGTAATAATTTGAGTTATAAGGCAAAAAGTTAAGATACCACCAAATGTCCACCAGTAATTTAAATTTTTTGGAGTCGGATAATCTGTTAAATGGTTTGCTAATGTTAATAAAGGCAGTCTATCATTAAACCATTTTCCAAATTTTGACTTAGGTTGATAATTATGTTCACTCATATTTTTTATCCAATTTTAATTGTATTGCTGTTAACGAATTCGTATTTAGGTATCTCTAAATTAGTTGGAGCTGGACCTTTTCTAATTCTACCTGAAGTATCGTAGTGGGAGCCATGGCAAGGACAAAACCAGCCATTATAATCTCCTTTATCTGCAAGAGGCACACATCCAAGATGAGTACATACTCCAAGCATAACAAGCCATTCCGGGTTTGATGCTCTATCTTCATCTTTCTCAGGATGTTTTAGTTCAGTTAAACTCACTGCTTTTGCCTCGGTAATTTCGTTCTCTGTTCTTCTTTTAATAAATACAGGTTTACCTCTCCACAGTACAGTTATTGATTGACCAGGTTTAACCAAACTTACATCAACTTCAGTTGTAGCTAATGCCTTAACAGAGGCATCAGGATTCATTTGATCTATCAAAGGCCAAGCGGCCGCACCGACACCAACGACACCGACTACTGTTGAGGCTGTATAAATAAAGTCTCTTCGATTAACTTTTTTTTGATCTGACATTCTAATTATTAAATATACCTAATATATGAATTCATATAATATAAAAGCTAAATATATCCATAGTAAGAATGACACATAAAGAACCAAAATTTGCACCTAAAATTGCGCTTTATCAGCCAGATATACCGCAAAATACCGCATCAATTATTAGGACCTGCTCTTGTTTAGGAATAATGCTTGAAATTATTGAGCCATGCGGGTTTATCATTAATGATCGAAAGTTCAAAAGAGTTGTGATGGATTATTATGATGCTAAAAATATTCAATTTTACAAAAGTCCAGAGGACTTTTTTATTAGTAAAAGAAATACAAGAATAATTTTAATGACAACTAAGTCAAAAAAATCATATAAAGAATTTCTGTTTAAAAAAAATGATACTGTGTTATTTGGTAGAGAAAGCTCAGGTGTACCAACTAGTGTACACAAAAAAGTAAGTCATAGATTAACTATTCCCATGATGAATAAAAAAAGATCACTAAATTTGTCATCATCAGTATCAATTGTGGTTTCAAAAATTCTAAATCAAACTAATTTTTAATGGATAAAGATATAAAAAAGAAATTAACAAGGAATTGGTTTATAAACCTGCAAGAAATGATTTGTAATACGATACAGCAAATTGAAGGTGGAAAAATAAAATTTTTAAAGAAGAGTTGGGAAAGAAGTATAAAAAAGGATGAAGGAGGTGGCTGTTATTATATTCTTGAAAATGGCAAAGTATTTGACAAAGTTGGTGTCAATTTTTCAGAAGTTTATGGAAAACTGACTAAAGAATTTAAAAAGAAAATTCCTGGTACAAAAAATAACAGAGATTTTTGGGCATCTGGCGTATCTGTGGTAATGCACATGAAAAATCCTCATGTGCCAGCTATGCATTTTAATACCAGATATATCTATACAAATCATGGCTGGTTTGGCGGAGGTATGGATGTTACTCCATGCTTTAATGATTCAGCTATTAAAAAACTATTATTTAAAAGATTAAAAAAAATGTGTGATAGGCATGATAAAAAATATTTTAAAAAATATAAAAAATGGTGTGATGAATATTTTTATTTATCACACCGAAAAGAACCAAGGGGAATTGGTGGAATTTTTTTTGATTATAAAAAAAAAGATTGGGAAAAAGATTTTGGATTTATAAGGGATTTAGGAATAAATTTTATTCAAATCTTTAATCAAATTATTAGTCTTAGAAAAAATAAAAAATGGAACTTGAAACAAAAAAATATTCAATATTTAAAGAGAGGTAGATATGTCGAGTTCAATTTATTATATGATAGAGGCACAAAATTTGGTTTACAAACTGGTGGCAATGTTGAGGCTATATTAATGTCGCTACCTCCTTTAGCAAAATGGAAATAAAATATGAGTAACAAAGAACCAATTACGGTAGAAGGACTTAAAAAATTATCAGAGGAACTTGTCTTTTTAAAAGAAAAAAAAAGACCTGAAATAGTAAATGCTATTTCAGAAGCTAGGTCACACGGAGATTTAAAAGAAAACGCTGAGTACCATGCCGCAAAAGAACAACAATCTTTAAATGAGGGAAGAATTCAAGAAGTAGAAGATACTATAGCAAGAGCAAATGTGATAGATGTAACTAAACTTGAAAATGATGGTAAGGTAATCTTTGGTGCAACTGTTTCTCTTCAAGATTTAGATAGTAATGAAAAAATTAAATATAAACTTGTTGGTAAAGATGAGGCAGATATTAAAAAAAAATTTATATTTTATCAGTCTCCTATTGGCAAAGGTCTGATTGGAAAAAATAATGGTGACTTCGTTGAAATTAATACTCCATCTGGTAAAAAAAATTTTGAGATTATTAAGGTAGACTACGTTTAATTTCTTAAAATACTATCGACTTTTTCATCAGCTAATTTAAAATTATTACTTAGCCATGCGGTTTCTAATTGTTTGAGTTTATCACCTAGTAGCTTACCATCTTTATAATTATATTTTTCCTTTAAAAATTTAGCGTTAAAAGGAAAAACTGGCGCTTTCTCCATTTGATAAAATGTAATTAACTCATTAGTATTATGAATATTTTTAGATTTGAGAATATGAAATTTGATAAGGTCAATTACTTTATCTTTGCCATGTTTATAAAGGAGTATTTTTAAATTTTTCTTTTCAAAAAAATTCTTATTAAAATCTTGATAAGTATTTTTTAAAAATAATATTCTATCTTTTTCATCTTTAGATATATTAAATTTATGTACAAAATAATCCGCATTATCAGTTTCATCGATTATTAAAAGGCTTATTAAAAAGGTAAAATCATTTTCTTTAAAGAGATTTTCATTGCTCTTTTTCTCAATATTTTTAATTATATTAAAATTGATAATTTGAGGAAAAATTAATTGTATTATTTCTCTTGAAAACTGATCTTTGGGTATTTTAAAAAAACCTTTAGATAGAATTATTTTTTTTAACTCACTAAGCAACCTATCGCCTGATATTATATTTATACCACTAATATTTTGTTTGATTATTTTTTTAATTTCCTCTGAATGATTATTTTTTGAATAGATTAAGAAAAATCGAATATATCTTAAAATTCTCAAATAATCTTCTTTAATTCTGGTTGCAGGATTTCCAATAAATTTAACCCATCCATTTAACAGATCTTTTTTTCCATTAAATGGATCAAACAATTCTTCGTTTAAATTTGAATAAATTGAGTTAAATGTGAAATCTCTTCTTTTTGCATCTTCTTTCCAATCCTTGCAATATTGAACCTCGGCAAATCTTCCATCTGTTTTCACATCTTTTCTCAAGGAGGTTATTTCGAATTTTTTCTTTTCTATAATTGCTGTTATCGTTCCGTATTTTTTTCCAACATCTATATATTTGATGTTGTTGTTATTTAAACAACTTACAACCTCATCAGGATTAAGGTTAGTTGCTAGATCAATATCCTCTATCTTCTCACCCAATATATTTTGTCTAACACATCCTCCAACAAAAAGTATTTCACTTTCTGCTGAGTATTCGTTAATTGAATTAAAAATTTTTTTTATCTTTGGATCGTTTTTTAAATTTTGTAATCTATTTGGAGAATTAATATTACTCTTAGTAAAAATTTTTAAAAACTTTTTTATCATAAAATGGCTGGGGCGCTAGGATTCGAACCTAGGAATGGCGGTACCAAAAACCGCTGCCTTACCACTTGGCTACGCCCCAAAGTCAATTTCTTATAACATAAAGTTTTAATATTTATATAGTTTTAGATAAAACAGACCAATATTTTGGGTGTTTTTTTCTAAACTTTTTAAAACTATTTATAATAGAATTTCTTGATCTAGAATAGGCGACAAAACATGACCCCGATCCTGTCATTTTAACAAAATTTATACCAGGCTGATTTTCAAGAAATTCAATAGGTTTTTTTAACTCTGGATATTTTTTTATTACGATATCTTGCAAATCATTTTTCAGACTGCCTAAATTATTGAATTTGTTTTTAATGTTTTTTAGTGGTTTTGAGTATTTTTTTAATTTGGAAAAAATATACCTTGTTGAACAACCATATTTTGGCATAAATAATAATAAAAAATATTTTGTCTTTTTGTTCAATATTTTTACAGAATTATTACCATCTAAATACATAATATTTTTAAAAAATCCCAGTTTCACATCCTGTCCAATTGAGTCATTTATATTTTGTAATTTTTTTTTATTAATTTTAATAATTTTATTTTTCATAAAAATTTTAATTAAAGTAGCAGCATTCATAGATCCGCCACCCATTCCTGACTTAACAGGTATATTTTTTTTAACAATAACAAGATACTTTTTTTTCAGTAATCTTTTTTTGTCTAAAATAGATAAAGTTTTAAAGATTGTATTACGACTAGTGATTTTTTTTGAAAATTTACCTTTAAACAATATTTTATGTTTATGACTGTCTATCTGTCTTAGACTAATTTCATCATAAAGTGAAATCAGTGATACTATACTTTGTAATTTATGTAAATTTTTTGTTTTTCCTACAACATTTAAATTTAAATTTATTTTTGCATAAGACTTTTGTGATATCGCTTTCATAGAAACAGTTCAATTAGTAAAATTATAGTCCAAAAACTAATTTTTTTTCAATTTCTTTTTTTAACTCTTCTTCAGTATCTTCTAATTTTAAAACTCCATTCCAAAAATATCTTGCCTGCACTTTTTTGTTAAGTCTCCATAATACATCACCGTAATGATCATTAACTATGGGATCGTAAGGCATAAGTTTTACAGCTTTTTCTAGATATTTTTTTGCATTAACAAAGTCTTTGATTAAATAATAGGCCCACCCAATTGAGTCGGTAATGTAGGGGTCATTTTCTCTTAAACTATAAGCTTCCTTAAGCATTTCCATTGCATCAGGAATTTTGTAAGATCTCTCTAACCAGCTGTATCCAAGATAATTTAAAACATATGGTTCATCTGGATCTATTTTAAGAGACTCTATTAAATCCTCATCAGCTTTTAAAAAATCTTTTTTTCTTTCGTAACTAGTTCCTCTTTTATATAAAAGATCAGCATATTCCTCTGCACTGTAATTCGAGTATTGTATTAAATTTGAATAAATTTCTATTGCACCCTCATAGTCTTGAAAGTTTCTCAATATGTTTGCCATATCAAATAAAATCTTGTTTGATGGGTTTTGAATTTTTCCGTATTCTTTTTTAATAAATTTTAGAGCACTATCGTCATTTTTAGTCTCTTGGATAATTGATGCATTTTTTTTCACTCTAAACCAATTATATATAATGTTATCTTTTTCAATGTTGTTTAATTCATTTTTTACTAATTTATATTTTTTAGTATCCATGTAGTTTTCAATTAATAATGTAGAATTAAGCGTAAATTTTGGATTTAGATATTTCGCTAAGATAATATAAAAATTTGACTCTTTAAATAAACCTTGCGATGAGTAGAGATTAGCGATCAAATAGAAAAACTCTGCAACAATATCTTTCTCATTTTTGCATGAAAATAAATTATTTAATTTGTTATAATTCTTTTCTTCAATCCATTTTACTGATTGAGCAATTAGCAATGGTTTATCTAGTTTGTTAATATTTTGTAAAACTTGATCGATTTTGTTAATTTTATTTTGTTCAATTAAATAATCTAAATAAAAATAAATATATCTAGAGCTGCTTCCATCATATTCTATAAATTCTTTAAATCTTTTATCTGTATTTTTTAAATCGAAATAACAGCTTAAAAAAGCTAAGCTAATATCGTCTAATTCTGCAAAATTGTTGTTTTTATAACTTTCAATATTATTACTTTTAAAGACCTCTAAATAGTTTTTTAAAACTTTTGACAATATAATATGGTATCTATCATCTGGATCAATTAAGCTTTCAATTTTTTCTAAATTTAAGCTGCCTTTCTCTAAATTTTTATTTATTAAATTATCTACTAAAAGAATCACTTCTCTCTCTAAAAAAGAATAATTATTTTGTGAATATTTAATTTTTTTAATTGCCAAACCAACTTTTTCATTTGCAACCAGTGATTTTATATAATTTTTGAAATGTTCTTCGTGTCTGTCATTTAAAATCTTGGAATTTTCTAAGAATTTTAAGGAGTTTTGTGCATCATTATTATTGATAGACAGTACTGCTGAAAAATAATTTGATAAATTTTTTTGATCAAACTTATTAACATCACTTATTTTGGAAAACGATGATGTCTGATATAATAAAAAAATAATAAATAAATAAATGTATTTGTGCATACATCAAACATATGTCTAAAAATTATTTAAATCAAAGAAATAAAGTTGAAAATTTTTTATTTAAATCGAAATTTGATTACGAAAATCAACCAATTAATAGATTAAAAAAAGTTGAAATAATTGAAAATAAACAAGAGTTATTAAAAAAACTAAAATTAAAAATCGAAAATTTGGAGGATTGTGAACTAAAAAATAATGCTAACAAAATTGTATTTAGCGATGGTAACGAAGAAAGTTCTGTAATGATCATAGGAGAAGGTCCGGGTCAAAAAGAAGATGAGCTAGGTAAACCGTTTGTGGGTGATGCGGGTATATTATTAAATAAAATGCTTGCAGCAATTAATTTAGACAGGAAAGATATTTATATTACAAATGTTGTTAATTACAGGCCTCCTTCAAACAGAAAACCTGAAATAAAAGAAATTAAAAGATATTCTGAGTATTTATTCGAACACGTTCAAATTATTAATCCAAAAATGATTATTCTACTTGGTAGTACAGCTATGGAAGCTTTTTTTGGACCAAATTTAAAAATATCAAAAGAAAGAGGTATTTGGAAAGAAATACTGATCAAAAATAAAACCTTTTTGACAATGATAACTTTTCATCCAGCATATTTACTAAGACAAGCTGATCAAAAAAAATATTCTTGGTTAGATTTAAAACAAATAAGAAAGAAAATTGATGAACTTAAAATCGATATTTAAAGGTATTCAAAATATTGCTGGTGTAGATGAAGTGGGTAGAGGCAGTTTAATAGGACCCGTTTATGCATCTGCAGTTATATTAAAAAAAAACTGTGATGTTAAAAAATTGAAAGACTCAAAAAAATTAACAAAAAAAGAGCGTGAAGTTTTAAATAAATATATAAAAAAAAATTCGTATTGGTCTATCGGTTCTGCATCAAAAGAAGAGATAGATAAACTAAACATTCTAAATGCCTCTTTGTTAGCCATGAAAAGAGCTATAAAAAAATTAAAAAAAAAACCTCATTTGGTGTTAGTTGACGGTAACAGAATTCCGATAATGAAAAATTATAATCTAAAATATGTAATTAAGGGTGATCGAAAAATACCTCAAATCTCAGCAGCCTCAATTGTTGCTAAAGTTTCTAGGGACAGTTTGATGAAAAAAATATCAAAGAATTTTTCAAAATATCATTGGAATAAAAATTGTGGATATGGAACAAAAGTTCATATTCAAGCAATTCGAAAATTTGGTATCACAAAGCATCATAGAAGAACTTTCAAGCCTATACACAATATATTGAGTCCAAGATAATAATAGACACAATTAATTCAAAATAATTCAATCATGAGTTGACGTAGAGTCATGCCTAGAGTCTAATTATCTTTTTAAAAATGGAAAAGTTAAATTTAAAAAATAAAATTATTAATGGGGACAGTCTTAAGGAGCTAAAAAAAATCCCTAAAGAAACTTTCGATTTAATCTTTGCAGACCCGCCTTACAATTTGCAATTAAAAAATCAACTCACTAGACCAGATAGATCTAAAGTTAGTGCAGTAAATGACAAATGGGATCAGTTTGAAAGCTTTAAAAAATACGATGATTTTACATATGCATGGCTTGATGAATGCAAAAGAATTTTAAAAAAAAATGGAGCTATTTGGGTAATTGGCAGTTATCACAATATTTTTAGAGTTGGATCAGTCATTCAAAATTTAGGCTTTTGGATATTAAATGATGTTATATGGAATAAAAAAAATCCAATGCCTAATTTTAGAGGAACAAGATTTACTAATGCCCATGAAACTTTAATTTGGGCATCGAAATCTGAAAAGTCTAAATACACTTTCAACTACCAATCTTTAAAATGTTTAAATGACGATCTTCAAATGAGATCCAACTGGGAATTGCCGATTTGTAATGGTTCTGAAAGACTAAAAAAGAATGGAAAAAAAGTACATTCTACCCAAAAACCTGAGGCTCTACTTCACAGAATTTTATTAGCAACAACAAATAAAAATGATTTTGTTTTAGATCCTTTTTTAGGATCAGGAACAACGGCAACAGTTGCTAAGAAATTAGGAAGAAATTATTATGGTATTGAAAAAGAGAAAACGTATTTTAATGCAGCTGAACAAAGGTTAAAAAAAACAAAACCTATAGAAGATGATTATTTAGATACTCTTCAAAATGGAAGATCTAAACCAAGAATACCTTTTGGTTCATTAGTTGAGTTAGGAATAATTAAACCGGGAACTACTATATACGATAATAAAAAGAAAATTAGTGCAAAAATAATGGCTGATGGGAGTATTAAGCATGAACAAACAGAGGGTTCAATTCATAAAGTAGCAGCCACAATTTTAGGAGCTGAAAGCTGCAATGGTTGGACTTTTTGGCACTACAATCTTAACGGTAGCATTGTGCCTATTGACCACTTAAGACAAAGACTAATATCTAGTAATCAAGTTTTATAAATTCTACCTAAATAATATTCTAGAAATTTTTTATTTTTTACTAATCTTTTTAGGAAAATATTTCTGAAAAATATTATTAAAGGATTTGATAAATGAAAAGCAAACAAGTTAAATTTTGATCTAAAATTAATCATTTTTAATTTATTTGCCCTTTTTTTGAAAAAATTGATTTCTTTATCAGTATTTAAAGACATAAACAATTCATAAGCGCTCTCAATCGATTGTGATGCACCTTGCGCAAATGATGGTGGAAAAGCAAAAAAAGCATCACCTATCAAATGAATATTATTATTCTGTATTTTGAGAAACTCATCACTAACAAACACTGGAAATATTTTTAATTCCTTAATGCCTGTAACATATTCTTTAATTTCTTGAGGGACTTTTTCTAAAATTTTTTTGATAAAGGAATTTTCACTAAATAATGAATAATTGCCTTGCTCCTCTAATGAAAGAGAATGTTTCATAATAGCAATAAAATTTAAATCACCATTAGAATTTAATGGGTAAATAACATGGTGGAAGTTTGGACCTAAAAACAAAGCTACATTTTTTTTGTTCACGTTTTCAGGAAATTTAGTTAATTTACCTCTAATAGCTAATGTGTCATTATATTTTGGTTTTACTTTGTTATTTGAAATTAGATTTTTACTCTTTGAAAAAACTCCATCAGCAATAATCAAGTAATCACATTCTTTAGTTACATTATTTTCAAATGAAATTTTAATTTGTTTTTCTTGGTCATTTATTTTTGAAATTTTAAAACCAGTTTTTATTATGTCGCCCAAATCTTTTTTTAAAAAATTTATTAAAATTGATCTTTTTAGTGTTGTATACTTGATGTCATCTGTATTGAAATTCGTAATATCTAGATCACAGATTTTATTTGATGAATTCATTGAAAAAAAATCAATTTTTTCAGGATTAAATTTTTCATTATCAGATAATTTATTAAACCCAATTTTATTCAAAAGCTTAACGCTATTGACTGAAAGTTGAATACCGTAGCCGTCCTCTAAATTAATAGTGTCGTTTTTTTCATAAATTGTAATTTCATAATTTAAATTATTTTTAAAAAGATTTGCGATGTACAATCCTGAGATACCTGCTCCAATTATCGCAATTTTTTTCATTAATTTTTCTCGAGATATTTAACTACTTTTTTAGTGAATGTTGGCAACATGTAATTATTTATTTTTCTTTGATCAATCCATGTAGATGATGAATATTTATTGATATTTTTTAAATGTAGTATTTTTATATTCATATTCATATTAGACAATTTAATATTAAGACTTTTATTAAATTTTTTAGGATTATGTAGTTCTTCCATGGGAAAAATTCTTAGGTTTTTTAAAAAATTAAATCTAGTATTTTTTATTAATAAATATTTTTGATCTTTTTTATAAACTTTGAGTAAAAAATATTTGTCTTTATATTTTTTTGAATTTTTTGCTAAATTAAAGTCTTTCTTTTTAAAAGATTTACATTTTTTAGTTATAGGACATTGGCAGCAAAGTGGGTTGGTAGGTTTGCAAATTAAAGCACCAAATTCCATAAGTGCTTGAGCATAATCACTTGAACGGTTTGAAAATCCTAAAATAGACTTTTTTTCAATTAAATTTTCTTTCTGAATTTCTTTTTCTTTTTTTAAATAAAGGTATCTTTTTATAATCCTTTCTACATTTCCATCTAGTGGAATATATGGCTTATTAAATGCAATAGCTAAAATTGCATTAGCAGTATAATCTCCAATACCAGATAGTGATTTCAAATCATCAAAATTATCAGGTATTACTCCATTAAAATTTTTAATTACAGACTGCGCTGCTTTCTTTAAGTTTCTTGCTCTTGAATAATATCCAAGACCTTCCCAAAGTTTAATTAGTTTTTTGTTATCAACACTTGCAAGTTTTTTTATGTTTGGAATTTCTTTAACAAATTTGTTAAAGTATGGAATTACGGTTGCCACTTGAGTTTGTTGCAACATAAATTCACTAATCAACGTATTATACTGTCTTTTTTCTTTGGAAACATTTTTTCGCCATGGTAATGATCTTTTATTTAAATCATACCATTTCAGAATATTTTTTGTTACAAATGTATCACTCATATGCAATTTAAAAAATATACTAAGCAGAGATTAGGGGGCATTCAAGGTCTAAGATCTTTTAAAGACACTTTGCCCACAAAAGTTAAAAAATTCATAAATAAAAAAGGTAGTATATTTCCTGAAATATTAAATAATTGGAAATATATAGTAGGTAAAGAATTATTTGATATTTGTTATCCAAATAGATTTAAGAGTTCAAACAAAGTCAGAGGATCGACATTAGAAATTATGGTAAATAGAGGTAGTGAAGTGGATGTGGAGTATTCCAAAAAACAAATTTTGAATAAATTAAATTCAATTTTTGGTTATGCAGCGGTGGATAAAATAAAGATAATAACTTTTGAAAAAAATGAGAAAATTAATTTAGAAAAAAGTAAAAGTGCGTCAAAAAAAGATTTCTCAAAAAGTCTGAGTGGCATTAAAAATGTAAATATTAAAAATGCTCTTAAAGAATTAATTAATTCATATAAAAAATAAATGAAAAAAATAAAAACTATATTACTATTTCTGTTTGTTTCATTGTCTAATCCATCTTACGCTGAAACAATTAAGCCAATAATTGATGGAAATAGTAATGCAAAAATAAAGCTTGTAGTTTATGAATCTTTAACATGTTCTTATTGTGCTAACTTTCATAAGAATGTTTATCCAGAATTAAAGAAAAATTTTATTGATGAGGGGATTATATCAATTGAATATAAAAGTTTTCCATTAAATATTGCCGCTTTAAATGCTTCAAAGTTTGCACATTGTGAGAACGACGGAAATTCTAAATTACTTCACTTTTTATATGATAACCAGAATGAATGGGCAAAAGGTTCGACAGCTGAAGAATATAATAAAAATCTAATCAAAGTTATTAAATCTGGAAACTTTAAAATTGATAAGCAAAAATGCTTGGAGAATAAGTCGTTAGAGGATCATATACTTAACGACCGAATCGAAGGGGTAAAAAGTTTTAATATAAACTCAACCCCTACTCTATTAATAAATGGGAAAAAGTTCGAAAAATCACTTACATACAAAAATTTGAAAAAAGCTATAGAAAAACTATTATAGTTTTTAATGGAATTTAAAAAAATTCAATTAAACGGTTTTAAATCATTTGCTGATAAAACCGATCTATTAATAGAAAATGGACTTACGGGCATTGTTGGACCTAATGGTTGTGGAAAATCAAACATTGTAGAATCCTTAAGATGGTGTATGGGAGAAACTTCTGCAAAGAGCATGAGAGGATCGGGAATGGAGGATGTTATATTCTCTGGCACTTCAAACAAACCATCAAAAAATATTGCAGAGGTAACTTTAAATTTGCTTAACAATGACAATGAGGGTCCACATCAATATAAAAATACTCCTAGTATAGAAATAAAAAGAAAAATAGAAAAGGACAAAGGATCAAAATTTTCGATAAATGGCAAAGAAGTCCGGGCAAAGGATGCACAGATGTTTTTTGCTGACTTGTCGACTGGTGCTCATTCACCATCACTGATAAGTCAAGGAAGAATAGGCTCATTAGTAACCGCAAAACCCAGTGACAGAAGAGCTATTTTGGAGGAGGCCGCAGGTATAGCTGGACTGCACGCAAGAAGACATGAAGCTGAAATTAGATTGAACGCTGCTGAAAATAATCTCAAAAGAGCTGATGAGTTAAGGAGACAACAGGAAAAACAATTAGCAAATTTACAAAAACAAGCCGAGGAGGCAAATAAATATAAAGTTATATCAAATGAAATAAAAAAAATAGAAGCTGGTCTATATTATCTCAAGCTTCAAGATATTGACAAAGAGATTAAACTAGAAAAAGAAATTAATGAGGATTCTGATAAAGAATTTGATAAATTCAATAATGAAATAGAAGATTTAAAAAATAAAATTCAAAATGAATTAAATAAACTTGACCCTATTAAACAAAAAAATTTTGAGAATCTATCAAAAATACAAAGGTTAAATTTAGAATTAAAAAGCCTAGATGAAGAAAATATTAGAATACAAGATGAAATAGAGAAACTTAATGAAAATCTTAACATTTTAGATCAAGATAAAGATCGAGAAAAAAGCATTATAATTGACGCTAACTCTAATGAGAAGAGAATAAAAGAAGAAAAAAAAGATTTAATTGAAATAGATTCTAAATATTATGAAACTGAAAAACAATCTTCGTCAGATTTAAAAGATTTTAAGGGTAAACTAAATACAGAATTAGCCTCAATTAAGGATTTAATTATTTCTAATAAAAATGATGACGCAGTGATTGCTCTAGACAATTTCAAGAATACAATCGATGAATACTGTGAAGTATATAGTAAAAATCAAAATATTAAAAAAGAGTCTGTAAAAAGATCCGAAAGAATACAAAATATTGATAAAGAAATAGAAAGTTGGAAAAACCTTTTAAACAAATCAGAAATAACAATCAATAAATTAGAAGATAGAAAAAATAAAACGCTTGATCAATTAAAAGGACTTGAGGCCAAACCAAAAGATCAAGCAGAAAAAAAAGGTCAATTAAATGAGAATCTTAGATTATCAAATTTAGATAAAGAACAAAATGAAGTTATTATAAAAGAAAGCGAAGATAAATTATCAACGCTGAATGTTAATCTCAATGAAGTTAAAGAAAATTCTATAGAGATAAGAGAGAGAAAAGCCAGTTCAGCTGCAACAATTGATGGATTAAATAAGAGAAGATTAGATCTACTTGAGAGAATAGAAAATGAACTCAATTTGAATGAAAATAATATTCTTGAATTCTCGAACCTAGAATTAAATGAAGAGTTTCCTGATGCTGTAACGCAAGAAGAGTTGCTTGATAAGAAAAAACGAGAGAGAGATAAATTGGGATCTGTTAACCTAAGAGCGGATGAAGAAACTACAAAATATCAAGATGAAATAAAAAAAATGGAAAAAGATAGATCAGATTTAGTGACTGCAATTACAAAATTAAAAGAAAGTATTAATGAATTAAATCAGAAAGGTAGAGAAAGGCTTATTGAGGCTTTTGAAAAAGTTAATAGAAAATTCAATGAAGTTTACACAAAACTTTTTAATGGTGGCAGCGCAAAACTAGAGCTGATCGACTCTGATGATCCTCTTGATGCAGGTTTAGAGATGCTTGTAAGTCCTCCAGGAAAAAGATTGCAATCAATAACTTTATTGTCAGGTGGTGAACAAGCATTGACAGCCCTATCTTTAATTTTTGCAGTTTTTTTAACAAACCCAGCTCCAATTTGTGTTTTAGATGAAGTTGATGCTCCTTTAGACGATGCCAACGTTACAAGATTTTGTAATTTACTTGAAGAACTTACAAAAATTACAAAGACAAAATTTGTGATTGTTACACACCACGCTTTAACAATGTCAAAAATGAACCGTCTTTATGGTGTTACAATGCCTGAAAAAGGTATTAGTCAGCTTGTTGCAGTTGACCTAGAGAAAGCCGAAAGCATGGTCGCTTAAATGAAAAGAGATGACGACCTAAAAATTCGCCTTAAAATTGCAAAAAAGAAAATTACCCCTGAAAAAGATCCACCTACACAGTCAAATTTAGGACAGGCTTTCAAAATGAGCACTGAGCTTGTTTCTGCTGTACTAGTTGGGACAATTATTGGGTTTATTTTAGACACTTGGTTTGATACTAAACCATGGTTAATAATAACATTTTTTTTTGTGGGTGTCGTAGCAGGTATGACCAATGTTATTAGGTCTGCAAAAAAAATACAAAAGTAAGATTTATGGCTGCAAATCCGATGTACCAATTCAATGTCTATAGAATTGGACCTGAAATTAAAATAGGTGAAGTTGATATATCATTTACAAATGCTAGTTTATTTATGGTCATTAGTACTCTTGCAATTCTGATTGTTTTTAATCTTGGGGCTAAAAAAAAATCACTTATACCTGATAAAATTCAATTGTTATCCGAACTTAGCTATTCTTTTGTATCAAAGATGATCAGTGATACAGCAGGAGCAAAGGCAAAACCTTATTTTGCATTTATATTTTCGTTATTTATGTTTGTATTATTTTGCAATATGTTCGGGATGATACCTTATTCATTTACAGTAACTAGTCATATTATAGTTACTTTTGTTTTAGCAGCCTTTATTTTTATAGGCGTAACTATTATTGGTTTCTTAAAACATGGCTTAGGATACTTAAAACTTTTTGTGCCTAGTGGTGTACCAATCATTCTTTTACCTTTGATAGTTGTTATAGAGATAATTTCATACCTAAGCAGACCAATTAGTTTATCAGTTAGATTATTTGCTAATATGATGGCTGGTCACACAATGATGAAGGTCTTCGGGGGTTTTGTAGTAAGTCTTGGTTTAGTGGGAGGTTGGCTTCCATTAGGCTTTTCTGTTGCATTAACAGGTTTGGAAATATTAGTTGCTTTCCTTCAAGCTTATGTTTTTGCAATTTTAACATGTATCTATTTAAATGATGCATTAAATTTACACCATTAAAAAGGAGGAGAATATGGAACTAGAAGCAGCAAAAATGATAGGAGCAGGTCTTGCAGCGATTGCATTGGCTGGTGCTGGAGTAGGTATCGGAATTATTTTTGGTAACTATTTATCTGGCGCAATGAGAAATCCATCTGCAGCCCAAAAACAGTTTCCTAATTTATTATTAGGTTTCGCTTTGGCTGAAGCCACAGGGCTTTTTGGACTTGTTGTTGCATTGATTATTTTATTCGCATTTTAAATTAAGTTTGTGAAAAAAATAATAATTTTCTTGTACGCACTTTTTAGCTTTAATTGTATTGCTAAAAGTGCTGAGACTGGGGGAATGCCCCAATTAAATCCAGAGTTTTGGTTTTCTCAAATATTTTGGTTGACCATTACTTTTGGGATTTTATTTATTATATTATCTAAATTTATACTACCAAAAATAAGAAATAATTTAGAGACAAGAAAATCGCAAATTATGGAAAACATTGAGATTGCAGATAATCAAAAAACAAACAGTGAAAAAAATCTAAAAGAGTATGATAAAATAATATCGGATGCTAAAGATAAAGCCAAAAAAACCTTTAATTTGGCAAAAGAAAAAATTCAATTAGATCTGGGTAAAGAAAGAGAAAAGATTGAGAGCGAACTTAATTCTGAAATTCAAGATGCTGAAAATGAGATAAAAGATCTAAAAAAATCATCTCCAGAAAAAATAAGTCTAATTGCTGTAGATACTGCAGCCGAAATTATTCAAAAATTAATTGGAGTAGAGGTAAATAAAAGTAACGTTTCAGCAATAGTTAACGAACAAGTCAAACTTATGAAGGGCAAATAATGGTATTTGATGCAACTTTTTGGGTAGCAATATCTTTTATTATATTTTTTGGAGTTTTAATTTATTTAAAAGTACCTTTAAAAATAAACGACAACCTAAATAAATTAATTTCCGACATAAAAAATGAGCTTAATGAAAGTGAGAAATTAAGAAAAGAAACGAAAGTATTTTTAGATCAATCCCAATCAAAACTTAATAGCGCTTCAGATGAAACAAAAGTTATAATAGAGAATGCTAAGAAAGACGCTGACGCTATGGTTCAACAAATGAAAGATAAATTTAACAAATCTGCAGAAATTAAAAAAAGATTGACTGAGGAAAAAATTACTCAAATGAAAGAACAGGCAATAAAAGAAATAAAAAATACCTCTATAGATATTGCGGTCAACTCGGTTGAAAAAATAATAAAAAATACGATAGATAAGTCTAAATTAGATAACATTTTCCAGAAAAATATTGATGAAAGTAAAGAAGCTCTAAAAAAATTAAAATCAAACTAAATATTTTCTTACTTTCGAATTTAAAAAAATATAAATTAACAATATGAAAACTGTAATAGTTGGATCAGGATTTGGTGGATTATCAGCTGCTTTGAGACTTAAAGCTAAAGGACATGAAGTTACTTTAGTTGAAAAACACAAAGATTTAGGTGGTAGAGCAAGAGTTTTTGAAAAGAATGGTTTTAAATTTGATGCTGGGCCTACTGTAATTACAGCGCCTTATTTGATTAATGAATTATTTCAATTGTTTGGGAAAAAGGCTGAAGATTATTTAAATATTAAGCCATTGCAAACTTGGTATCAATTTGTATTCGAGGATGGTTATAAATTTGATTATTCTGGGGATGAGAAAGAAATGAAGAGACAAATCTTAGAAGTTTCTAATGATGACGTGGATGGCTATTTTGATCTAGTAAATTTTACTAAAAGAATTTTTGACAAAGGATATATGGAACTTTCTGATGTACCTTTTAATAAACCTTTTTTTATGCTCAAACAAATTCCATCTTTGCTAAAACTAAAAAGTTATAAATCTGTTTACTCACTTGTTTCTTCATATGTCAAAAATGAAAAGCTAAGAAGAATATTTAGTATGCATCCGCTTTTAGTAGGAGGGAACCCTTTTACAACAACATCTATATACGGATTAATATTATATCTTGAAAAAAAATGGGGAATTCACTACTCCATGGGTGGCACAGGTAATATTGTTAAAGGGTTAGAAACTTTAATGATAGAAGAAAATATAAAAGTGATTAAAGGAGTAGAGGTTAAAAGAATTATTGAGGATAATAAAAATGTAAAGGGTGTTGAATTAAATAATGGTGAAAAAATATTAGCAGATAATGTTGTTTGTAACGCTGATCCACCAGGAGTGTATGAAAAATTATTAAATAAAAAAAAAAGTAATCTATTTTTCAATTGGAAAAGAAATAGAATGGATTATTCAATGGGTTTGTTTGTTTATTATTTTGGAACAAAAAAAATTTATAAAGATGTAGAGCATCATACTATTAAATTTGGAAATAAGTACAAAGAGCACCTTGATGATATATTTAATAAGAAAAAACTAAACGATGATATAAGTTATTATTTACATAGACCAACTGCTACAGATAAATCAATGGCTCCTGAGGGATATGATTGTTTTTATGTTTTAGTGCCTGTTCCAAATAATCAATCAAATATTGATTGGTCCATAGAAGGAGAAAAAATTAAAAAACTTGTAATAAAAAAAATGCAGAATGATTTATTGCCAGATCTTGAAAAAAATATAGTAGAGGATTTTTATTTGTCTCCTGATTATTTTGAAAATGATTTAAATACAAAGTTTGGGTCAGGTTTTTCAATCCAGCCGAAATTTACTCAATCTGCATACTTTCGTTTTCACAACAAGTCAGAAATTTACAAAGGATTATATTTCGTAGGTGCGGGCACTCATCCTGGTGCAGGAGTGCCTGGTGTACTATCTTCTGCTAAAGTATTAGATAAAATATTGTAATGTCAAATAACCTAATCTCAACTCACGCGAAATCATTTAGTTGGGCAGGTTTTTTTTTAGCGAAACAAACGTTCGAAAATGGATCAAGCCTTTATGATTTTTGTAGAACCTTAGATGACATAGCAGATGAAAATACATCTTTAGACTCAAAAAAACAAAAATTTAATAAAATGAAAAAAGATTTCATTGAAAGAAACTTTGAGAATATTTTAGTTAAAAATATTGATAATCTTATTAAGAAATTCAATATTTCAGAAAAAGTAGTTCTGGATCTTTTTGATGGTATTGAGTCTGATATTAAAGAAAATATTGAATTTAAAACAAAGCGTGAGCTACTTGTGTATTCATACAGAGTTGCTGGCACGGTAGGACTAATGATGGCAAAAATATTGAAAGTAGACTCAAAAATTGCTCTTAGATCTGCAGTAGATCTTGGTATAGCAATGCAGTTAACTAATATAGCAAGAGACGTTGTAGAGGATAGTAGTCGAAATAGAAAATATATAGATCATGATTTTGTAAAAATTAAAGAGACATTAGGTATAGCTGAACTATTTTATAAAAGCTCTTTTAAATCGATAAAGGAAATTCCTCTGGTAAATAGATTTGCGATTTTAGTTGCACGTAGAGTTTATAGGGAAATTGGAAATAATATAATAAGAAAGAAGAATTTAGAAAATTATAATAATTCTGGAAAAATTTTTGTTAATAAAATTGGCAAATTAAAACAGACTATATTTAGTATATTTGATCTATTTGTATTAATATTCTCTAAATCAAATATTCATTTAACCGATGATGAGCATATGGAAATTGGTAAGGAAATTAATTTGAATGAAAGATTTTGATTACATTATTATTGGAGGCGGATGCGCTGGCTTATCTCTGGCTTATGAATTAGATACCAAAAAAAAGTTAAAGGATAAAACTCTTGCTATAATAGAAACAAGAGGTGACTATAAAAGAGATAAGACTTGGTCATTTTGGAAGGTTATGGATCACAATTTTCAGGATTGTGTTATCAAAAGCTGGGATAATTTTTCAGTGAATACAGAAACAGGCCATCACGAAGTTAAAAATAAAGATTACCCTTATCAAACTATTGATAGCGGCCTTTTTTACGAAAAAATACTTAAGCAAATAAGTTTAAATAAAAATATAAAATTTTACAAAAATACTAATAATCTAAATCTTCAAAACTCTATAATATTCAATAGCGTTCCACCTAAAAGTAATAGTGAGTTAAACCTTTGGCAACACTTTAAGGGTGTGGAAATAAAAACAGAAAAAAATATTTTTGATGACGAAATTTTTAATTTAATGGATTTTAATTGTGATCAAAGGGAAAATGTTCATTTTTTTTATACTCTCCCTTTTGCAAAAAATAAGGCATTAATTGAAACAACCTGGCTGTCTAAACTAAACAACAATATGTTAAATGATTATGACACTCAGCTTCAAGATTATATCAAAAATATTTTAAAAATTAAAAATTATGAAATTAGATACAAAGAACAAGGAGCAATACCGTTATTTTTTCCAAAATCTGAAAAAAAAAATAATACAATTAATATAGGATCTGCTGGTGGTATGACAAGGTTGAGCACAGGATATACTTTTTTAAATATTCAAGATCATTCTAGATATATTGTTAATCAAATAGAAAATATTAAAAATGCAAAAATTTATAATATTGGAAGGAAATATCAATTTTTAGATAACATTTTTTTAAAAGTTTTAAATAGACACCCGGAAAAAATGCCAAATATATTCTTTAATATGTTTCAAGCGCCTTCACGATCAGTAATTAAATTTTTGTCGAACAAAAGTAATATTTTAGATGACTTAATAGTAATTCTTAAAATGCCAAAGTGGTTATTTATAAAAAATATTTTTTAATATAATGAACAAGATTAATTATTACCATTCTTTAATTTTCTTTAATTTTTGTATTTTTTTATCAGCATTTGAATATTTAAGAAATAATGACCCCTTAATTATTTGCTTATTTTTAATATTGAGTTTGGGTATATCACATGGTGCGCTTGATAATCTTAAAGGCATAAAACTTCTAAAAATTTATAACTATAGGTCCACCTCATTATTTTATGTTTCATATATATTTGTCGGATTATCTGTAATTATATTTTGGCTTATATTCCCAAAATTAATATTGATGATATTTTTGATAGTTGCAAGCTATCATTTTGGTAAAGAGGATTCAGAATTCATTAAAAGCTCATCTAATTTTGAATTTATATATTTCTTAAAGGGTTGTGTTATTATTGCAGCTCCATTAATTTTTCATAAATCCGAGACGTTAGCTATCTTTGAATATTTAAATTTTGAAATTTCTCAAAGCTTTTTGGTAAATAATTACTTTCTTTGGTTAATTTTGATATTAGGCTTTGTTGCAAATATATTAATCTCATTGAGTCAAAATTTTGAGATAAAGTCTCTACTGCTTATGGACTATATCTCAATCTTAATTTTGAATTACTTTTTAAATCCTTTGTTGGCTTTTACAATTTATTTTTGTTTTTTGCATTCAGCTAGACATTCATTTAAACTATCTAACGAACTAAACAATAAATCACTAATAGAGGGTTTCAAGAAATTCACTTTAAAGGCAATACCTTTGACAATTTTAACAGCTATTTTATTTGTAATATCTTTAATTATTTTAAAAAATTATTATGTACTAGATAATGCTGTATCGAAAATTATATTTATTGGTTTGGCGTCTTTAACCTTTCCGCATATATTACTTGAATATCTTTTAGAAAAAAATGAGAAAAAATGAATTAAAAATTTATTTGGCATCTCCAAGAGGCTTCTGTGCAGGCGTAGATAGGGCAATTGAAATAGTAAAAAAAAGTATTGATAAATTTGGTTCACCTGTATACGTGAGGCATGAGATTGTTCATAATAAACATGTTGTTGAAAGTTTAAAAAAAATTGGTGCAATTTTTGTTGAGGAGATTAGCGAGATTAAAGATAAATCTAGGCCTGTGATATTTTCTGCACACGGTGTTCCTAAAAAAGTTCCGAAAGAAGCAGAGGAATTAAATATGAAATATGTTGATGCAACTTGTCCTTTGGTGTCAAAGGTTCATAGAGAAGCAGAAAATATGTACAAAAGTGGATATCATATAATATTAATTGGCCATAAGGGACACCCAGAAGTAATTGGAACGATGGGTCAAATTCCAGAAAATGGTATTACGCTTGTTGAAACAATAGAAGATGTAAAAAAAATTATCTTTAAAAAAGATGAAAAGTTATCATTTATTACGCAAACTACCTTATCTGTGGATGACACAAAAGAAATAATAGAATGTTTAAAGAAAAGGTTCCCAAAAATTAATGAGCCAAAAAAAGAGGATATTTGTTATGCTACTACAAATAGACAGGCTGCAGTAAAAAAAATTGCTAAACTTTGTGATATGTTTTTTGTAATTGGTAGTAGAAATTCATCTAATTCAAAAAGGTTAGTTGAAGTTGCTAGTAAAGCGGGATGCAATGAGTCTGAATTAATTCATTCAGAAAGTGAAATACCATTAGAAAAAATCGGCAAATGTAAAACTATTGGTATTTCCTCAGGAGCATCAGCACCTGAAATAATTGTGCAAGATTTTATAGGTAAAATAAAAGAAAAATACGAGGTTCAAATCGAAGAAGTTGAGATTGTTAAGGAAAATGTATTTTTTAAGATCCCCGGTATGCTAAATTAATGGCTGTTTTTACCAAAATAAGTAAAAGAGATATATATAACATCCAAAAATTTTTTAACATCGGAAAAATTGTTAGTTACCATGGAATAAAAGAAGGAATAGAAAATACAAATTATCTTATTTCCACTAAAAAACAAAAGTTTATTTTAACAATATTTGAAAAAAGAGTTAAAAAAACAGATCTCCCATTTTTTATGAAACTAATGGACAAATTATCAAATTTAAAAATTAAATGTCCTAGTCCACTTAAAAATAAAAAAGGAAATTATTTATTTAACTTAAGGTCTAAAAAAGCCTGCTTAGTCAGTTTTTTAAAAGGTAAAGATAAGAAAAAATTAAAAAAAAAGGATTTATACGTGATAGGTAAAAATATCGGTATGATGCACAAAGCCTCAAGAAAAATTAAATTATACAGAAAAAATTCTTTTTCCCCCCTTAAAATAAAAAAATTATTAGATGATATAAATAAAAATAAGATTAATACACTTTCAAGAAATTTAGCTTCAGAAATGCAAAATACGTTTATGGAAATTAAGCAAGAGTGGCCAAAAACATTGCCCAAAAACATAATACATGGTGATCTATTTATAGATAATATTTTTTTTCATAAAGGAAAATTTTTAGGATTTATTGATTTTTATTTTTCATCTAATGATTTTGAGGCATACGAGTTAGCTACATGCATAAACGCCTTATGTTTCAATAAGAGAAAAAAAAAATTTTCCTATGACAAAGGCAAAACTTTACAATTGATTAAGGGTTACGAAACTATAAGAAAATTGCAAAAAAAAGAGAAAGATTGTTTGAATATACTTTGTAAAGGATCTGCACTTAGATATCTCGCTACTAGATCGTATGATTATATAAATACTCCAAAATCAGCAATTATAAAAAAAAAGGATCCAAGAGAATATATTCAAAAATTAGCTTTTCATAAAAAAATTAATTCTTTTAGCTCTTATATTAAATAATGATTAAAATTTATACAGATGGTTCATGTATTGGAAATCCTGGGAAGGGTGGCTGGGCTGCGATAATTTTTAAGAATAATGAAAAAAAAATTTTAAAAGGCTCAAAAGATTTAACAACAAACAATCAAATGGAACTCACAGCTACTATAAAAGCATTAGAATATATTAGTACAAAAGATAAAATTCAAATTTATACAGATTCTAAATATGTAAAGCAGGGAATAACTGAATGGATAACAAAATGGAAGATTAATGGATGGAAAACATCAAAAAAAGAAGATGTTAAAAATAAAGATTTGTGGCTTGAATTAGACAATTTAACTTCTAAGAATTCTATAGAGTGGGTTTGGGTTAAAGCTCACACAGATAATGATTTGAATAATGAAGTTGATTTATTAGCTAGAAAAGAAGCTGGCCTATAATAATTTTAAAAAATTCTCAGCACTTGAGATATCACAAACTCCGGTCTCTTTTTCCTCTTGAATTTTTAAAACATTCAAATTGTCAATTAGCATGGTGTATCTATTTGACCTTAAGCCAAGTCCCCTCCCCGACTTGTCAACTTCTGCACCTATTGACTTTGTAAAATTTAGAAAAGGATCAGCTAACATCATAATATTGTTTTCAACCCTATTTATTTTGCCCCATGCATTCATTACAAATGGATCATTTGCTGCAATACAAAAAATCTGGTCAACTCCTTTTTCATAAAATTTTTTTGAAAAGTTAATGAAACTTGGTAAATGTTTCGCAGAGCAAACTGAAGTAAACGCTCCCGGCATTCCTAATAAAATAATCTTTTTTTTTGAAAACAAACTGTAAATCTTAATCTTTACTGGTTCTTCATTAATGAGCTGAAAAACTTCACTATCTGGAAGTTTTTCGTTAATTTTTATTTTCATCTATCTTTTTTAAAATATAATTTTTTACTTGATCTAAGCTATTTTCTATAATCTCAAATTTTTCTTCCTCTTTTAATACATTTCTTAATTCTGGAGGAAGTTCTTCATTTTTACCTAATGCATTTTTAATAGCCTCTGGAAATTTACTAGGATGTGCAGTTGATAAGATTACACAGTTATTGTCTTGTTTAAGTTTTTTTGCAACTCCATAACCTATCGCAGTATGTGGATCCAAAACTATACTATGATTTTTAAATACCTCTTTTATTTCATTAATTGTTTCATCCTCATTGAGTTTTTCGGATAAAAAATCTTTATTAATTTTATTTAGAGAAGTTTCATCTAATTTGTAATTATTCTCTTTTACCTTAGCCATTATATTTTTTGTTTTGTCTGAATTACATCCTTGTATCTCAAATATAAGTCTCTCAAAATTACTAGCAAGTTGTATATCCATGCTAGGTGAAAAAGTTTCAGAAACTTTTTTTGATGTGTAATCGCCTTTAGAAATAGCTCTGTGCAATATATCGTTCTGATTAGTTGCAACAATTAATTTATCTATCGGTAGACCCATTTTTTTTGCAAGATATCCTGCATAAATGTCTCCAAAATTTCCTGTGGGAACAGAAAAATTTAACTTTTTGGATTTTAATGAAAAGAAACAAAAAAAATAATAAACCGTCTGCGCTACTATCCTAGCCCAATTTATTGAATTAACACCAGACATATTAATCTTTTTTGAGAAATTTTGGTCAACAAACATTGCTTTAACAAGGTTTTGACAATCATCAAAATTACCTTTTATGGCTATATTAAAAACATTTTTTTCTTTAACAGTGCACATTATTCTTCTTTGAACTGAAGAAATTCTATTATGTGGATGAAGAACAAAAATATTAAGATTTTTTTTTCTTTTTATTGCATCTATTGCAGCTGCTCCAGTATCGCCAGATGTTGCAACTATTATATTTATAAAATTTTCATTTTTTGACAGATAATATTCATAAAAATTACCAATTAATTGCATAGCGATATCTTTAAAAGCCAATGTCGGGCCATGAAATAATTCTAATATGTTGAAATTTCCAACTTTTCTTAATTTAACAACTTCTTCTGATCTAAAAGATGAGTAAGATTTTTTAACCAATTCGTATAAATTATCTTTTTCAATGAAATTTCCAGTAAATTTGTGAACGATTTCAGTAGCAAGCTCATAATAACTCATGCTTTTTAATTTTGACAAATCTTTTTCGTCAAATTTGCAATCTTTCTCTGGTAAAAAAAGTCCCCCATCATCAGCAAGGCCTTTAATAAAGACACTTTCAAAAGGTAAACTTTCTGAACTATTTCTTGTACTTATATATTTCATCAATAATTTTTTTTCCTAAAATACAAATATATTAAAAAAATTGAAATCGCTAATGAAAACCATGTCAGTGCATATTTTAGGTGATTATTGGAAATATTTGCTGTTATATTTTTTTGAAGAGGGTAATTTTTATCATTAACTCTATTGTTTAAGTAAATTATATAATTAGGAAATAATTTTCCTGTAAATTTATTTAAATCTTCATCATTTAGTGTAAACCAATAATTATTCTCTAAATCGTTTTCGGGCTTAAAATAATTGAATTTGGATTTTTCTTTTAATATTGCTGTAAAATTTTTATCGTTTAATTGAAATTTTTTACCTTTTTGATTTCTAGGTATCCATCCACGATTAACTAAAAAAAATTTATTGTTTATTATAATTGGATTAATTAAATCAAAACCTGGGGCTCCTTTTTCATTTAAACTGTAAAGATAAATCTGATTATTATAGTCAATTTTACCTACAAATTTTATACTTCTAAAATTTGTTAAATTTGTGCCATTAAATTCAGATGGTTCACTATCTAATGACTGATTAATTTGTTTTATTAATGTTAACTTCCAATCAAGTCTTATCATTTGCCAAACGCCCAATGATAAAAACACTATTATAAAAAAATATACAAATAATGAAAATGCTAATTTATTTTTCAATATTGATTAACTGCCCCAAATATATATTGCTGCAAATAAAAACAGCCAAACTACATCCACAAAATGCCAATACCATGCCGCTGCTTCAAAACCGAAATGATGATCTTTGTTAAAATGACCAAGTTTACCTCTCCATAAACATACTGCTAAAAATATAGTTCCAACTAAAACATGAAAACCGTGGAAACCAGTTGCCATATAAAATGTTGCACCATATATATGACCAGAAAAATTGAAGCTTGCATGCTGATATTCATAAATTTGCAATGCAGTGAAACATGCGCCTAATATAACTGTGAGCCACAAACCTTGAATAAAACTTTTTCTATCATCTTCAAGTAAAGCGTGGTGGGACCATGTTACTGTTGTGCCTGACAACAACAAAACTAAAGTATTAATTAAAGGAATGTCCCAAGGATCAAAAGTTTCAATATCTTTTGGAGGCCAAACATTGCCTACAAATTCACCTGGAAAAAGACTTGCATCGAAGTAAGCCCAAAACCATGCAACAAAAAACATCACTTCAGACGCAATGAATAATGTCATTCCATACCTATGATGAATTTGAACTACTGGAGTATGATGCCCTTGATGCTCTGCTTCGTTAACAACATCTCTGAACCACATGAAAGCGCCATAAATTAAAAGAGCAAAACCAAAAAGCATAGCCCACATAACTTTTGAGTGAAAATAATAGACGGTACCAATAGCAGTTATTAACGTTGCGAATGAAGTATAAATCGGCCAAGGGCTTGGGTCTACTAGATGATAATCATGTTTTTGTTCTTTTGCAGACATTTATTTTATTACCTTAGTTTGTTTATAATAATCTGATGAGAAGAAAGTATATGACAAAGTAACATCACTTACATTTTTTGTTTTTGGATCATTTACTACTTCTGGATCAAGATAAAAAGTCATGAAATAACTTTTTTTCTCTCCAGGATTTAAAGTTTGTTTTTCAAAACAAAAGCATCCTAATTTGTTAAAGTATGGACCGAATGAAGATGGAGAAACATTATAACTTGCAACACCACTAGTAGGATCTTTGCTAAAGTTCTCAACTACGAAATTTACTTTGTAAACTTTGCCTGGTTTTACATCAACCAAATTGTTTTCAGTTTTAAAGTTCCAAGATAAATCAGTTTGAACATTGGTATCCAATCTTACAGATACGGGCTTATCTATCACTATTTTTGGTATATCCTTTGAAATTTGCGTTGTACCTCCAAAACCAGTTACACGACAAAAAAGGTCATATAACGGAACAGCGGCAAATGACATACCTAGCATTAGCAAAAATATGAAAGATAGTAATAGAGGGGTTAATTTTTTTTTTGATATCATATTACCCTCTCAAACACCCCAACATTATACAAGGTAAAAATAAACAATAGAATTATAAAAACAACAAGTCCGATTCCTGTTAAAAGATTTTTCTTTTTTACTTTTTTATCAATTTCCATCATGCGAAATTATCAACTAAAAATAATACAAAAATTGCAAACAAATAGATTATTGAATAACTAAAAACCTTTTTGGCCTTTAAAATATTAAATTTGTGCTTTTCGTCTTTGTAAAGATCAAAGCAAATATAATTATAATATATTGTTAAAGGTAAACAAAATATTGAAAAAAAGTTTCCTACAAAACCAATATGGTATGGCAAATATAATACTGGTAACATAAGTAGCGAATAAATAAGTATATTTATTTT
>CACLVA010000009.1 GCA_902610315.1 uncultured Pelagibacteraceae bacterium | reverse complement strand
ATCTGGGAACAATATGATCATACTGTGATGGGTGATACAATTCAAAAACCTGGTGGTGATGCTGGTGTAGTAAGAGTTCATGGGAGTGAAAAAGCTATTGCTGCTACAGTAGACTCTTCAGCATCTTATTGTTATGCACATCCATTAAGTGGTGGAAAACAAATTGTATGTGAAACGTGGAGAAATCTAATATGTGTAGGTGCAGAGCCAATAGCTATAACTAATTGTTTGAATTTCGGAAATCCTGAAAAACCTGAAAATATGGGTGAGTTTGTAGAATGTGTAGAGGGTTTAAATGAAGCGAGCAAATATTTAAACTTTCCCGTCGTATCTGGAAATGTTTCTTTTTATAATGAAACTAAGGACAAGGGTATTAAACCAACACCTACTATTGGTGGAGTAGGATTAATTAAAAATTATAAAGACATGATAACAATGGATTTAAAAGAAGCTGGAAATATAATTCTTGTTGTTGGAAAAACTGAAGGTCATTTAGATCAAAGTATTTTCGCAAAAGAAATTTTAAATGAGAAAAAAGGACCACCTCCAGAAATAAATCTTTTTAATGAAAAAAATAATGGGGAAACTATTTTAAAATTAATTAAAGATAAGTTAATTAAGTCAGCTCATGATGTGTCTCTTGGTGGAATAATGACAGGGATTGCAAAGATGTGTATAAAAGGAAAAAAGGGTATAAATTTTTATAAGTACAAAGGGCTTATAGATAAATTTGAGTTCTTCTTTTCTGAAGATCAGGGTAGATATATTATTGAAGTTAAAAAGGAAAATGTCGATAAAGTTAAAAAAATACTTGATAAAAATTCAAACCATTATGATCTAATTGGTGAGGTAATTGAGGGTAATATTTCAATAAATGATGAGCCAACTTTATCAGTAGACAAATTAGCAGATTACAATAAAGATTGGCTAAATAAGTATATGGTAAATTAATGGCGATGAATTTAAAAGAAATTGAGAGCATGATTAAGGAGGCGCTGCCTGATGCTATAATAGATATTCAAGATTTAGCCGGTGATGGGAATCATTACTCTGCCACTATAACTTCATCAGCATTTAATGGTAAAAGTAAGATTGAGCAACACAAAATGATTTACAATTCCTTAAAAGGTAAGATGGGAAATGAATTGCATGCTCTAGCTTTAAAAACAAAGGAAAAAAATGGACCAACAAACTAAAGAATTAATTGAAAATAATATAAATACAAATGAAGTCTGCTTGTTTATGAAAGGCACACCTGATGCCCCT
Organism: uncultured Pelagibacteraceae bacterium; assembly: GCA_902610315.1. Taxonomy (GTDB): domain Bacteria; phylum Pseudomonadota; class Alphaproteobacteria; order Pelagibacterales; family Pelagibacteraceae; genus Pelagibacter. The sequence continues at coordinate 43,080 of CACLVA010000009.1, read as the reverse complement.
GAGTGTGGTTTTTCAATGGCTGTTGCAAATATGTTAAAAATTTTAGAAGTAAATTTTAAAAGTGTTAACGTACTTAGCGATCAAAATATTAGAGAGGGTATAAAAAAGTTTAGTGAATGGCCAACTGTTCCACAATTATATGTTAAAAAAGAATTTGTTGGTGGTTGTGATATTGTCAAAGAGATGTTTGAAAACGGAGAGCTTAAAAAGCTTCTTGAAGACAAACAAATAAAATATAAAAAATAATTTTATCTAGAGTAATATTCAATAACTAAGTTAGGTTCCATAACAACTGGATAAGGAACTTCTTCAAATTTTGGTGTTCTAACAAATTTAATTTTTCTATTTTTCTCATCAACTTGTAGATACTCAGGTGTCTCTCTTTCTTTACTTGCTAAAGCTATATCGATGATTGCAAGTTGTTTTGATTTATCTCTAATTTCTACAGTGTCTTCATCTCTTAACTGATAACTTGATATATTAACTTTCTTACCATTTACTCTGACGTGACCATGATTAATAAATTGTCTTGATGAAAAAATTGTTGTTGAAAATTTAGCTCTGTAAACAACTGAGTCTAATCTTCTCTCTAATAAACCTATTAAGTTTTCAGCAGTATCACCTTTCTTCATAATAGCTTTTCTATACATATTTCTAAATTGTCTCTCATTTAAGTTTCCGTAATAAGATTTTAGTTTTTGTTTTGCTTGAAGTTGAATACCATAATCTGATGGTTTTGAATTTTTAGTTTGGCCATGTTGTCCAGGAGGGTAAGCTCTTTTGTTAAATGGACTTTTAGGTCTTCCCCAAAGGTTGACTTTTAATCTTCTATCAACTTTATGTTTAGATTTTAATCTTTTTGTCATTAATTATTGGGTCTTATAAAGATACATAAAATTTTGTCAATCAGCGTTTTTTTCCTAAACTTGCAAATACACTCGATAAAATACGTGTTTCTTTATCAGATAATTCCATTTTGTAAAAAATATTTCTTAAATTTTCAAGCATTATAGGTTTCTTTTCTTTTTGTTTAAAAAAATTTATTTGATTGAGATGTTTTATACAAAGATTTGTCATTGCTAAAATTTCTTTTTTAGACGCTGCTTTAAACTTTTTAGTTTTTTTTGGTTTAAATTTTTCTTTAGATAATAGATTTGAAATGTATTGAGCTATAATTATGAGGCTATGAGATAAATTTAATGATTTAAAATTTTTATCAGTAGAAATACTTAGAGTATAATTTGTATAGGTTATCTCACTATTTGATAAGCCAGATGCCTCTGAACCAAACAAAAACCCAACTTTTTTTGTGAAGTTTATTTTTTTTAAATCTTTTAACTCTATATGTTTAATATTCTTGTTTCTAATTCTTGCAGATGTTGCAATCAAAATATCAATCTGGCCAATCACTTTTTCAAGGTTATCATATACTTTACTTTTTTTAATAATATCTTTTGCTCCAACTGATGTAGCTATTATTTTATCATTAGGAAATAAAGGTTTAGGGTCTATTAATACAAGTTTATTAAAACCAAAATTTTTTATGCCTCTTGCACATGCTCCTATATTTTCTGAAAGCTGAGGCTTATGTAAAATAAACGTAACATTGCCTTTAGCCATAAGTTATTTAATTCCGTGATTTCTATTATAACTAGATGGTTTTGAAAAACTTATCCCGTCTAAATATTTTTTATCAACACCCCAAATAGATACTTTTAAAGGATAGCATTTAGCAACATCAGATGAATGTTCTGAACCACAATCTCCACCTGGGCATGCAGATAAAGCGCCTAATAAATTTGTTTCTGCAAAAAACTCCAAATAATCTCCAGGTCTTACTGGACTTGATTTCATAAAATATTGTTTTGTATCGTTAGTAAAACCAGTTAACATAAAAACATTTAATACATCATGAACTATCTTTTCGGCCTCGTCTAAATTAATATTTTTTTCTTTTACCAAAGCTCTAATTAAATTTGAGTGACAGCAATAATGGTAATCTTTATCTGAAATTAGCTTAGATGTATAAGGATCACATCTTGTGCCTATAACATCATGGACTGAACCTCCGTCTTTATCATAACCATACCAGTCTAAAGTATCCCATGTTATTGTAGCTAGAGACCTAAGATAAGGGAAACTACTGAACATTTTATCACCTACTGAAATATGAGTTCCATATAACGCTCTAGTCTTACCAGAATAAAATTTTTCATCTAAATTTTCATCATTAAATAGATTAAGATCGCCAACCTGTGGACCTTCAACGCTTTCTACCCTAAAAAAATTACCTGATTTAACATTAAATATTTTAGCATCCCTTGGTGGTACTATAATTTCATCAATTTGTTTAAGATGTTTTCTCGCTTCATGTAATATTTTAAGATTATTATTGATTTTATTATTTGGATAACAAACAACAGGCTTGGCACCTACTCTATTTTTAAAATCTTTAGGTTTCTCAGAAAACTTTTTTATTTTCATTTATTTGCTTGCGGGAGCTTTGTCTTTAAACAACTTAAAATCAAGACTATCGATTAAAGCTTTAAAAGATGCATCAATTATGTTTGGTGAAACACCTATAGTGAACCAATTCTTTCCTTGGGAGTCAGTACTCTCAATCGATACTCTAGTAGTAGCTTCTGTGCCTGTGTTTAAAATTCTAACCTTATAATCAACAAGTTTGAGATCTTTTAAATATTTGGAATATTTTTCTAGTTTTGTTACATTGTTTCTTATGGCATTATCGAGTGCGTGAACAGGTCCATTGCCTTCGCCTTCACAAATAATTTGCTCACCATCAACTTCTAGTTTTGCTTTTGCTTTGGAAATAATTTGTTCTTGCTTATTTTTTGATACAGATACATCGTATTCTTTAATAGAAATATATCTTGGTATTTCGCCCATAACTCTTCGAGCTAATAATTCAAAAGATGCATCAGCACCATCATAACTGTAGCCTATAAACTCTCTATCTTTTACTTCCTCAAGTAATTTTTTTATTTTTGGATCATTTTCCTCAATCTCAATTCCAATAGTTTTTAGTCTTGATAGGATATTGGATTTACCTGACTGGTCTGAGACAACAATATTTCTATTATTACCTACATCCTCTGGATCTATATGTTCATAAGTTTTGGGATCCTTTTGAACTGCTGACACGTGTAAACCGCCTTTGTGAGAAAATGCTGCAGCTCCAACATATGGTAAATGTTTGTTTGGTTTTCTATTTAATATCTCATCAAGCAATCTAGAACATTGAGTTATATGTTTTATATTTTTTTCTTTAATGTTTATATCAAATTTATCTGATAATTCTTTTTTAAGATGAAATGTTGGAATAATTGACATTAAGTTTGCGTTGCCACATCTTTCACCTAAACCATTTATTGTTCCTTGAATTTGTCTTGCTCCAGATAATACAGCTGCAATCGAATTGGCCACAGCGTTACCTGTATCGTTATGTGCATGAATCCCTAAATTTTCGCCAGGAATATGTTCTGATACTTGTTTAACTATTTTAGTTACCTCATGAGGAAGTGTTCCTCCATTTGTGTCACAAAGCACAATCCATTTAGCTCCATTGTCATAAGCAGCTTTAACACATGCTAATGCATACTTTGGATTACATTTATAACCATCAAAAAAATGTTCAGCATCAAACATAAACTCTTTATTATTTTTAACAAAATGTTTTGTAGTTTCTTTTATGTTTTCTAAATTTTCTTCATTAGATATTCCTAATGCTACATCAACATGAAAATCCCATGACTTTCCTACCACACAAACTGCACTAGTATTTGAATTAAGTATTGCAGATAATCCAGGATCATTTTCAGCACTCCTACCTGCTTTCTTGGTCATTCCAAATGCTGTAAAAGTAGAATTTTTAAGATCTAAACCTTTTTGGAAAAATTCAGTATCTGATGGATTTGCACCTGGCCAGCCACCTTCAATATAATCTACACCTAAATTATCTAATGCATGAGCTATTTTTGTTTTCTCATCAATAGAAAAATGTACACCTTGAGTTTGTGCACCGTCTCTTAGTGTTGTATCAAATATATAAAGTCTCTCTTTGCTCATTTTAATTTCCAGGATGTTTTATCATCTTTATCTTCAATTAAAACACCTTTGTCAGAAAGCTCATTTCTTATTTTATCAGCTAATTCGTAATTTTTATTATCTCTTGCTTTGTTCCTATCTTTTATCTTTTGTAAAATTTCTTCCTCTGAAATTTCTAAAATATTTTTTTTGAACTCTAGCCATTTTGATTTTGGCTCAATTAAAAGACCTATAAAATTACATGCCATTGTAAAAATTTCTTTATCTTTATCTGATCCTTTTGAAGCTTTATCGTATAATTTATGAATATTGCTTATGTAGCCAGGTGTATTTATATCGTCATAAAGAGGATTTAAGTCCTCATCTGGTATTAAAACTTTCCCTTCTGGTTTCTTTTGATGCTCATACCATTTATCTAAAGTTTTTTGTGACTGTAATAATAAATCGTCACTCCAATCCATTGCTTGTTTATAATGTGTTGACATTAGTGCTAATCTTACAACTTGCCCGTTATACTTTTTATAAAAATCCTTTATCTTATAAATATTCCCCAAAGACTTGGACATTTTTTCATTTGAAACTGTAATAAAACCATTATGTATCCAAAAATTAGAGAGACTTTTATTGTCATTAGCACAACGTGATTGGGCTATCTCATTTTCGTGATGAGGGAATAACAAGTCTCTTCCGCCTCCATGTATATCAAAAGTATCCCCAAGATATTTTTTTGACATTGCAGAACATTCTATATGCCAGCCTGGTCTACCTCTGCCCCATGGAGAGTCCCATCCTGGCTCTTCCTTCAAAGATGGTTTCCATAAAACAAAATCTTCAGGCCTTTTTTTATTTTCTGAAACTTCAACTCGTGCCCCTGCAAAGAGTTGATCGACATTTTTGTTTGATAATTTTCCATAATCTTTAAAACTCGATACGTCAAAATAAACGTGAGAGTTATTTTCATATGCATTATTTTTTTTAATTAAAATTTTTATCATATCAATCATTAAAGGGATATTTTCAGTTGCTTTTGGTTCAAAAGATGGTTTTTCACAATTTAAATAATCACAATCCTCATTAAATCGTTTTGTAATATCTGTAGTTAGCTTATTTATTAATATTTTTTTTTGTTTTGCACCCTCAATAATCTTATCATCAACATCGGTAATATTTCTAACATATACAACTGAGGAATTTCCAAATTTACATTTAAGAATTTTAAATAAAATATCAAATACAACAAGGGGTCTTGCATTACCTATATGTGGGTCATCATATACTGTTGGTCCACAAACATACATTCTAACTTTTTTAGGATTTATTGGTTTGAATTTTTCTTTTCTACCACCCAAACTATTGCTTAAATAAATGTCTCTATTCATTAATTCCAATTTCTAAATCCACTTGTTAGCGGAAATCTTCTGTCTCTTCCAAAAGCTTTATTGGTTACTTTGGGTCCAGGTGCTGCTTGAAATCTTTTATATTCTGATTTTGCTAAAAGTTTAGCTGTTTTTTCAACAACATTTCTATCAAAACCTTTTGTAACAATTTTTTCAACCGAGATTTCCTCTTCTACAAGTCCTTTTAGAATTTCATCAAGAACATTATACTCAGGCAAACTATCTGTATCTTTTTGATTATCTCTTAACTCAGCAGTTGGTTCTTTTTTAATTATATTATTCGGTATAACTTTTCCTTTTGGTCCTTTAAATAAATCTGAAAAGTTTTTATTTCTCCATTCACAAAGTTTAAAGACATCAGTTTTCCAAACATCTTTTATTGGTGCAAACCCTCCACACATATCACCATATAAAGTTGAATAACCGACAGCATACTCTGATTTATTTCCTGTTGCTAATACCATGTATCCATATCTATTAGATAATGCCATAAGCAAAAGACCTCTAAGTCTTGATTGAATATTTTCCTCAGTGATACCTGCTGTAAAATTCGGCCCTTTAAAGTCTCCTAAAATCTCATCTACTGTTTTCATTGCTTCACTAATTTTTAAATTGGAATATTTTATATTTAATAAGGTAGCTACATCTTTTGCATCTTTTAAACTTTCTTCACCGGTATAAGGACTTGGTAACATTATTGCCTGAACAAATTTTGATCCAAATGCATCTGTTGCAAGAGCTGCAACTAAAGCAGAGTCCACTCCTCCTGATAGTCCTAAAACTACTCCTGAAAATTTATTATTTTTCACATAGTCTCTCAAACCTAAAACTAATGCCTTATATAATCTTTCAGATTGAGAAGAATTTTCTTTTAAATTTCCATACCCTATCCATTTACCGTTATTTTTACTAAAATTAATTATTGAGATATCTTCTTTAAATTCTTCAAGACTAGAAAATTTTTTTCCATCATAGTTTAAAGAAAATGATGATCCATCAAATATCAGCTCATCTTGTCCTCCAGTTCTATTAAGGTAGACTATTGGAAGTTTTGTCTCTTTTACTCTACTTAATGCTATATCATTTCTCTCATCGTACTTGGATATTGTAAATGGTGATGCATTTATAGCAATTATTATTTCTGCACCAGATCCGGAAAGTTTTTTTAAAACAGTCTTCTTCCATATATCCTCGCAAATTGGCAGACCAACGTTGACGCCTTTTATTTTTACACAATTTTCCAAAGGGCCTTTTTTAAAAATTCTTTGCTCATCAAATACACCTGTGTTAGGTAATTCGTGTTTATCTTTTACTGATATAATTTCGCCTTTTTCTATTACAAATACTGAATTTTTTATCGAGCCATCATTTTTCCTTGGTGCACCAACAATTATTGCAGACTTATTGTCAGTAGTAATTTTTGCAAGATTATTTATTTCTTTATTTACAAGATCTAAAAAATCCTCTCGTAAAACTAAGTCATCAATTGGATATCCCGAAATATATAATTCTGGAGCAACTAAAATGTCTACATCTTTATCTAATTTTGATCTAACATCTATTAACTTTTTTGTATTTCCAACTACATCTCCTACAAGTGGATTTAATTGAGCTAGTGCAATTTTTAAATTTGTTACCATAATCTACGTATATTCTTTTTTCATAGTTATTGTATAGAATTAATAGTCATACCTAATCAATCTAAGAAATTAGGCTCTTAAGAAGCCGCTCTGATAATATTTTTTGCGTAATTTGAATTTTTCTTAATTTCATCAGATATTAAGAACGCCAATTCTAGAGCCTGATCTGCATTTAGTCTTGGATCACAATGTGTATGGTATCTGCTTGACAAATCTTGATCGGATATATTTTTAGCACCACCAGTACATTCTGTTACGTTTTGTCCAGTCATTTCTATATGAAGCCCACCTGCATAAGAGCCTTCACTTTGGTGAACCTCAAAAACATTTTTTACCTCTTTAACTATATTATTAAATGGTCTTGTCTTAAATCCAGTCGTAGAGACTAGAGTGTTGCCATGCATTGGATCACATGACCATACAACATTAAGCCCTTCCTTTTTAATTCCTCTAATAAGTTTTGGTAAAAACTTTTCGACTTTGTCATGTCCATATCTAGAAATTAAAGTAATTTTTCCCTTCTCATTCTTTGGGTTGATTACTTCACAAATTTTTGCAATTTCATCTGCTTTTGAAGTTGGACCACATTTTATTCCTACAGGGTTTTCTATTCCTCTACAAAATTCTACGTGGCCACCGTCTAATTGTCTAGTTCTATCTCCAATCCAAACAAAATGAGCCGAGGTATCGTGATACTCTCCAGTTGTTGAGTCTGTTCTTGTCATGCTTTCTTCAAACGGTAAATGAAGTGCTTCATGGGATGTCCAAAAATTTACTGTGTATAATCTATTGTTAAAATCAGATGTAATTCCACAAGCTTCCATAAATGCTAATGCATCTGCAATTTTATCCTCAAGCTCTTTAAATCTTTTAGCTTGAGGGCTTTTTTTAATATAATCTAAATTCCATAGATGGACTTTGTTTAAATCAGCAAATCCTCCCTTAGAAAACGCCCTCAGAAGATTTAATGTTGAAGCTGATTGAGAATATGCTCTAAACAATCTCTTAGGATCAGGTCTTCTAGCTTTTTCTGTAAAATCAATTCCATTTATATTATCTCCAAGGTAACTCGGTAATTCTTTATCACCCTGTTTTTCAGTTGGAGCACTTCTCGGTTTAGAAAATTGACCAGCTATTCTTCCAAGTTTTACCACTGGTAGAGACGCTGAAAAAGTTAAAACAAGCGACATCTGTAAAATTAATTTAAATGTATCCCTTATATTATCAGGATGAAATTCTGTAAAACTTTCAGCACAATCACCTCCTTGTAGTAAAAAAGCTTTGCCATCTACAACTTTTGCTAATTGGTCCTTTAAATGTCTGGTCTCACCTGCAAATACTAACGGTGGAAAAGTTTTTATTTTTCCTAAAACATTATTTAACTCCTTCTCATCATCATACGAAGGTATGTGCTTAACGGGGTATTTTCTCCAAGAATTAACTTTCCAATTTTTCATATTTCAACCTTAAGACGAATATATATCCAAATTATGTCAAATTAGAATAGTAAATATAAAAAAAATTACTCTACGGTTACTGATTTTGCTAGGTTTCTAGGTTTGTCAATATCGTAACCTTTTTTTAAAGCGGTATAGTAAGCTAATTTTTGAAGTGGAATTGTTATTAAGAAAGGCAACAAATCATCATCTGTATTCTCAACTTCAATTTTTTGCCAAATATTTTCTGAGAATATCTCGTCAGTGCTTTTGTTTGTTATTAATAAAACTTTAGCACCTCTTGCTATAACTTCTTGCATATTAGACATTGTTTTTTTGTAGTAGTCATCTCTTGGAGCAATAACTACAACTGGCATACCATCTTCAATTAATGCCAAAGGACCATGTTTCATTTCACCAGCTGGATAACCCTCTGCATGAATATAAGATAATTCTTTCAATTTAAGCGCTCCTTCAAGCGCAATTGGATATGAGTAGCCTCTACCTAAAAACATAGAACCTTTTATATCTGTAAAACTATTTGATATGGTTTGAATATCGTTTTCAGATTTTAGAGAAAGTTCTATATTTTTTGATAAATTTAATAAGCTTTTGATTTTGGAAATATACTCTTTTTTCTTAATATCATCATTAAGTTTACCCATTTTAAGACATAACAAATAAAGTACTAACATTTGTCCTAAAAAGGCTTTAGTTGAGGCAACACCAATTTCTGGACCACAATGTATCGGTAAAACAAATTTTGAGTCTCTTGCAATTGAACTTTCTACTACATTGACAATAGAACATGTTTTCATATTGTTTTTATTGCATAAATCTAAGGCCGCATAAGTATCAGCAGTTTCTCCAGATTGAGAAACAAAGATGTACAAAGTCTCTTTTTTAAATCTATTTTTTCTGTAACGAAATTCTGATGCAATATCTATATGAACATCAAAAGAAGTAAGTTGTTCAAACCAATATTTTGCAATCAAGCAAGAATGATAAGCAGTTCCACAACCTACTAATGTAATTGATGATATATCTTCTATTTTCCATGGAAAATTAAAAATACTTATTTCATTATTTTTTTTATCAATATATTCATTTATACAATTTTTTATAGTTAGCGGCTGTTCATCAATCTCTTTAGCCATGAAGTGTTTGTAATCACCTTTGTCATAACTTTGTTCATCAGATGTTAAAGAAAGTATTTTTTTGTTTATTTTTTTTCCTTGTTCATTAAAGAAACTTACTTCTGTTTTTTTGATAATACAAAATTCACCATCATCTAAGTAAGTTATTTTATTAGTCATAGATTTTAATGCATACGAATCTGAACCTAGGTAATTTTCACCTGGACCATACCCAACTGCTAAGGGCGAACCTCTTCTTGCACCAACAATCAAGTCTGGTTCATCTTTAAAAATTATTCCTAATGCAAAACTTCCATGAAGTTTTTTTAATACTTTTGTTAATGTATCTATTACATTATTTTTTTTTAAATATTCTGTAATCAAATGTACAATGACCTCCGTATCTGTTTGAGATTTAAATGAGTGTCCTTTTTTTATTAAAAATTTTTTTAATAAAGTTGAGTTTTCTATAATACCGTTATGAACCACCGAAACATTTTCAGAGGAATGAGGGTGAGCATTTAAAGTGCTTGGAATACCATGCGTAGCCCATCTAACATGACCAATGCCTAAATTTCCAAGCAATTTATTTTTAATAATATTTTTTTCAAGATTATCTACTCTTCCTTCGCACTTTACTTCTTGAATATATCCACTATTTAATGTTGCAATACCGGCTGAATCATAACCTCTATACTCTAATTTTCTAAGTGAATTTAAAATTGTTGAAGTAACTTCTTTATTACTATTAATTCCTATAATACCGCACATAATTTATTTTTTTCTATTATACTTAGATTGTAATTGAGTTGATCTAGTTAAAGCTAAATTACCATCTTTAACATTTTGAGTAATTACAGATCCTGCACCAATTGTAGAGTTTCTTCCTATTTTTACTGGCGCAACTAAAGATGAATTTGAACCAACAAAAGAATTATCACCAATTACGGTTTTGCTTTTTTTAACTCCATCGTAATTACACGTAATTGTTCCAGCTCCAATATTTGCAGATGTGCCAATGGTTGTATCTCCAATATAACTTAAATGACTAACTTTTGAATTTTTCTTAACTTTACTATTTTTAACTTCTACAAAATTTCCTATTTTTGAATTCTTTTCTAAAATGGTTCCTGGTCTCAACCTGCAAAATGGACCAACAGATACATTTTCATTAATTATAACGCCTTCAATATGAGAAAAAGATAATACTTTTGCGTTATCTTTGATTTTTACTTTTGATCCAATTACAACGAAAGGCTCAATCGTTACATTTTTTCCAATTTTAGTATCTTTAGAAAAATAAACTGTATTTGGGTCTATCATTTTAACACCCTGTTTTATAAATTTATTTCTAATTTTTTTTTGTAAATCTATTTGTTTCATTGATTTTTTCTTATAGTTGAGTATCTATCTTAATTAATTCACAAATTATTTCTTAATAATACTTTTAGAATGAGTCAAAATTATACAGTTTTGTTAGATTTAGATGGCACTTTAGTTGATACAGCTCCAGATCTGATGATGGCACATAATCATGTAATGAAAAAGTTTGGATATGAATCTAAGACTACTGAAGAGATTAGAAATTTAGTCGGCAAAGGTGCTGGCGTGCTTATTGGAAGGTCTATTTGGGGAAGTGCTAAAAAAGAATTTAGCAAAATAACTGACCAAAAAATTAAGGATAAGATGGTTAAAGAGTTTATAGATTATTATGGAAAAAATATAGTGGTTGAAAGCAAACTGTTAAATGGTGTTTTGGATTTTTTAAAATGGAGTAAAAAAAATAATATTTCATTAGCTGTTTGTACAAATAAACAAGAACATCTGGCTATAGATCTTTTAAAAAAAATTAATGTTTACGATTATTTTGACTATGTTGCAGGAAGTAATACTTTTGATTATTGTAAGCCAGATCCAAGACACATAACAAATATAATCGATATATTGCAAGGAAATATTAAAAAATCACTAATGATAGGAGATAGTGAAGTTGATAGTATGGCTGCGAGCTCTGCTGATATTCCTTTTATTTTGGTTGAAGATGGTTACACTGATAAAAATATAAACCAAATACCTCATAAACATTTAATTAAAGATTTTGTTGGTATTGAAAAAATAGTTTCGAATTATTTGAATGATAATACATAAGTTAAAAGTTTATCCATCTAAAGTTAAACTCCCTAAAAAAAAACAATTAGCATGGAAATTAGCAGAGTTAGCGAGCGATAATGCAAAATTAAATAATAGATCTGTGGAAATGGTGATTAATAGAATTATCGATAATGCATCAGTAGCTATTGCGTCATTAAATAGAAAAGCAGTTATTTCATCAAGGGAAATGGCTATGAAACATCCAAGAAAAAATGGTGCTACAATATTTGGAATAAATTCCAATCAAAAATTTGATTGTGAATGGGCGGCATGGTCAAATGGAACTGCTGTAAGAGAATTAGATTTTCATGATACTTTTCTTGCTGCAGATTATAGTCATCCGGGTGATAATATACCTGCCTTGATCGCAGTTGCACAACAAAAGAAAATTTCTGGTTTAAATTTGATAAAAGGTATTATTACAGCATATGAAGTACAAGTTAATCTTGTTAAAGGGATATGTTTGCATAAACATAAAGTAGATCACATTGCTCATTTAGGTCCAAGTGTTGCGGCTGGCTTAGGTACTATGCTTGGTTTAAAAACAGAAACTATTTACCAAGCGATACAGCAGGCGTTGCATACAACTATATCAACTCGACAATCTAGAAAAGGTGAAATATCAAGTTGGAAAGCTTTTGCCCCTGCTCATGCAGGTAAACTTGGTATAGAGGCAGTAGATAGAGCTATGAGAGGAGAAGGAGCCCCAAGCCCAATTTATGAAGGTGAGGATAGCGTTGTTGCAAGAATTTTAGATGGAAAAAAAGCTGTATATAAAATTCCTCTACCAAAAAAAAATGAAGAAAAGAAAGCAATTTTAGAAACTTACACTAAAGAATATTCTGCTGAGTATCAAGCACAGGCATTAATTGATCTTGCAAAAAAATTAAACCGAAGAATTAAAAATCTTAATGATATTAAAAAAATAGATATACACACAAGTCATCATACTCATAATGTTATAGGAACTGGAGCTAATGATCCTCAAAAGATGGATCCAAATGCAAGCAGAGAAACCTTGGATCATTCTATAATGTATATTTTCGCTGTCGCCTTAGAGGATGCCAATTGGCATCATGTAAAGTCTTACAGTAAAGCAAGAGCTAGAAGAAAAAGTACTCTAAAAATATGGAGATCTATAAAAACTCATGAGGATAAGAAATGGACTAGACGATACCATGATCCTAACCCAAAAAATAAGGCCTTTGGTGCGAAAGTTATTGTTACTTTAAAAAATAATAAAAAAATTATAGAGGAGCAAGGTGTAGCTGACGCTCACCCTTACGGATCTAGACCTTTTAAAAGACCAAACTATATTAATAAATTCCTAACTTTAACAAAAGGAGTAATTACTAAAAAAGAATCTGATAGATTTTTAAAAGATGTTCAAAATTTAAAAAAATTGAAATCTAAACAATTAAATAAATTAAACATTGTAATTAATAAAAAAAATATTAAAAAAAACAACAAAATTGGAATTTTTTAATGCACTTTGTAAAAAAAAAAATTAAAGAAAAAAGAAAAGATTTTGTTAAAAAATTGAAAAGTGGAAAAATATTAAGAGTTCCAGGAGCGTATAATCCTTTGACGGCTAAAGTAATTGAGGAAATAGGTTATGATGCTGTTTATGTATCTGGTGGAGTGATGTCTAACGACCTTGGATATCCAGATATTGGATTGACTACATTAGAGGATGTTAGTAATAGGTCAAAACAAATAGCAAGAGTTACTAACTTACCTACAATTGTTGATATCGATACAGGTTTTAAGTCATGTAAAAAAACTATAAATACTTTTGAAAAATTTGGGGTTGCTGCTGTACATATTGAAGATCAGGTAGAAAGAAAAAGATGTGGTCATCTTGATAATAAAGAACTTATCTCAACAAAAAAAATGGTAAATAAGATTAAAGAATGCGTTAAGGCGAAAAAAGATAAGAATTTTAAAATTATTGCAAGATCAGATGCAAAAGGTGTTGAAGGCATCGATAAAATGATTGAAAGATGTAAAGCTTATATTGATGCTGGAGCAGAAATAATATTTCCTGAGGCATTAAAAGATAAAAAAGAATTTGAAAAGGTTAGAAAAAGTCTCAATTCTTATTTACTTGCCAATATGACTGAGTTTGGAAAATCAGACCTGATAAACTATAAAGAATTAGAAAATTTAGGCTATAATATTGTGATTTATCCAGTTACTACACAAAGACTAGCAATGAAAAGTGTTGAAGAAGGTCTAAAGGTCATTTTTAAGGATGGACATCAAAAAAACGTTATTGATAAAATGCAAACTAGAAGTAGATTGTACGACTTAGTTGATTATAAAAAATATAATTCACTAGATAAAAAAATTTATAATTTTAATACAGACGGACATAAATAATGACAGAAGATATTAAAAAAGGTTTATTAGGAATTGTTGTTGATGAAACAGAAGTTTCTAAAGTAATGCCAGAAATTAATTCTCTTACTTACAGAGGTTATGCTGCACAAGATTTATGTGCAAAATGTAAATTTGAGGAAGTCGCATATTTAATTCTAAATGGTGAACTACCAGATAATAAACAGCTAAAAAACTTTGAAAAAATTGAAAGAAAGGAAAGAAAATTATCAAAATCTCTTCTAGATAGTATTAAAAATTTTCCAAAAAAATCTCATCCAATGGATGTGGCAAGAACTGCAGTAAGTATTATGGGTCTTGAGGATAAAGAAACTAAAGATAATTCACCTAAAGCCAATATGAGGAAAGTCATGAGAATTTTTGCGAAGACTCCCACTGCTCTAGCTGCATTTTATAGACTTAGAAAAGGTAAAAAAATAATAAGCCCTAAAAGCAATCTATCATTTTCAGAAAATTTCTTTTACATGTGTTTTGGAAATGTTCCAAACAAAGAGATAGTAAAAGCATTTGATGTATCTTTAATTTTATATGCAGAGCATAGTTTCAACGTGTCAACTTTTACAGCTAGAACTATCACAAGTAGTTTGTCAGATATACATGGTGCAATTACTGGTGCTATAGCTAGTTTAAAGGGGCCATTACATGGAGGTGCAAATGAAGAAGTTATGCACATGATGAATAAAATTAAGAAACCAGAAAATGCTCTTAAATGGATTAATAATGCTTTAGATAATAAAGCTGTTGTGATGGGTTTTGGTCATAGAGTTTATAAGAGTGGAGATTCTAGAGTTCCTACGATGAGGGAATATTTTGCAAAAGTTGCAAAAGTTAAAAAAGACAAAAAATTTGAAAAAATATATGACATTGTAGAAAAAGTTATGATTGATAGAAAAAATATCTATCCAAATGTAGACTACCCTACAGGACCTACTTATCATTTAATGGGTTTCGATACAGATTTTTTCACGCCTATTTTTGTCATATCTAGAATTACAGGTTGGTCAGCACATATTCTAGAACAACATGCTGCGAACAAGTTAATAAGACCACTTGCAAGCTATAAAGGTAGCTCCTATCGTAAAGTTGTACCATTAAACCAAAGATAATTATTATAAATTAAATTGAGCAAATCTCTCATGCACAATTTCAAAATTAATATTTTTTTCTTTTGAAAAATCTTTTATTGCTTCTCTCACACCCAAAGCCTGGCTCAAATTCCAATCATCACATAAGATAGTTCCATTTTTACTAATCATTTTAAAGCTTTGCTCTAGATCATTTTTTACTGTTTTGTAATCATGTCCACCATCAATAAAAATAAAGTCTATATTTTTCAGATTAATATCATGTAATATTTGATTAGTGTCTCCTTGAATGATTTTTATATTTTTTTTAAACTTTGACAAAAGATCTTCGACAGCAATCACACTATATGGATTTTGTTTCTTTATATATCTGAAATAAAAGGTTTTAAATGGATTATTAAAAGTTTTTGAAGGGACTACTTCATTATCGTAAGTATTACTATTATCAAAAATATCTACACCAATATAATTAAAATTATCTCCATGGTTTTTAAACATTAATTCACATACGTTTCTCGCTGTCACGCCGTGAAAAATTCCTATCTCGAGGAAAGTTTTTGGGTTCTTTTTCTGGATAATATCCAAAAAAAGATCCCCAATATTTTTTTGTTTTAAGCTAGTTTTTCTAAAATATTTTTTATATTTCAAATCAAGAAAAAGCTTCAACCCAGCTTCCTTGCGTCGAGGCTTTTGAATATTCTGTAGCTCTTCCCTCAAAGAAGTTCATATGTTCAACAGCATTTAACATGGTGTCTAACCAAGTTAACGGGTTTTTCTCTACATCATAAATTGGTTCTAAACCTAATTGAACCAATCTTCTGTTTCCAATAAATCTGATATAATCTTTAACCTCTTGAGCTGTTAATCCTTCCATTGGACCCATTTCAAAAGCTAAATCTATAAATGCATCTTCATGCTCGACTATTGTTCTACATGCATCATAAATTTCTTTTTTAAGTTTTGGTGTCCAAATTTCTGGGTTTTCTTTGATGAACTCTTTAAATATTCTTATCATTGAATTACAATGAAGAGTTTCATCTCTAACTGACCAAGTTACAATTTGACCCATACCTTTAAGTTTATTGTGTCTTGGAAAGTTTAATAAAATTGCAAAACTTGCAAATAGTTGCAGACCCTCAGTAAAAGCACTAAAAACTGCTACCGTTTTAGCAATGTCTTCTTTTGAATTGACATTAAAACCTTGCATATAATCATATTTGTCTTTCATTTCTTTATATTTCATGAAAGCTGAATATTCAGATTCCGGCATACCAATTGTATCAAGTAGATGAGAATAAGCTGCAACATGAACTGTTTCCATAGAAGCAAATGCAGTCATCATCATTAAAACCTCAGTTGGTTTGAAAACTGTAGTGTAATGTCTAAGATAACAATTGTTAACCTCAACATCTGCTTGTGTAAAAAATCTAAAAATCTGTGTAACTAAGTTTTTTTCAGGTTGTGATAGATTTTTTTGCCAATCTCTGACGTCATCTCCTAGTGGAACCTCTTCTGGTAACCAGTGGATTCTTTGTTGTGTTAACCATGCATCATAACACCATGGATATCTAAATGGCTTATAAACAGGGTTTTCAACTAATAATCCCATTTTTTTTGGTTGAATAATTTTTCCGCTTTCCTCTTTTTTTGCTACTGACATGATAAACACTCCTCGTATTTGTTTTCCTCTGATTGTTGTTGGTTTTTAGATTTATAAACATTGGCTGTGATGTCAGTTGATTTTGCATCATTAACATTTTCAGCCCTTTGTATTGATTTAGACCTGCAATAATATAGACTTTTAAGACCTTTTTTCCATGCCTGGAAATGAATTTGATGTAAGTCTCTTTTATGAACATCTGCAGGTAAAAATAAGTTAATAGATTGAGCTTGAGATATATGTGGAGTTCTATCCGCACTTAGGTCAACAAGCCATCTTTGATCCAGCTCAAAAGCTGTTTTAAATACATCTTTCTCTTCTTTAGTTAAAAAATCAAGATGTGAAACTGAACCTTGATTTGTAGTAATGCTAGACCAAACCTCATCATTATCTTTTCCATGTTTTTCTAATAATTTTTTTAAGTATTTATTTCTAACATTAAAAGATCCGGAAAGAGTTTTATGAGTGTAGCTGTTTGCTGCTATTGGTTCAACACCTGGAGATGTTCCTCCACATATAATTGATATAGATGCAGTTGGAGCAATTGCTGTTTTATTTGAAAATCTTTCTTTAAAACCATATTCTTCAGCGTCCGGACAAGAGCCTCTTTCTTCAGCTAAATCCTTTGATGATTTATCGACTTTACTTTGGATGTTTTCAAATATTTTTTTGTTCCAAACTTTGCTCATTACCGACTCTAATGGAATCATTTTTTTTTGAAAATATGAATGAAGACCCATTACACCAAGTCCAACACTTCTCTCTTTTGTTGCAGAGTATACTGCATCACTAAATTCTTCTGGAGCGTTTTTTATAAAGTCAGTCAAAACGTTATCTAAAAATCTCATTACATCGTCTACAAATTTTTCGTCATCTTTCCATTCATCGTATTTTTCGACATTTAAAGACGACAAACAACAAACCGCTGTTCTATCTCTGCCCTCTTTATCTATTCCAGTTGGCAAAGTTATTTCGCTACACAGATTAGATGTTTTAACAGTTAATCCGGCTAATTTATGATGCTGAGGTATTTGTCTATTAACAGTATCAATATAAATAATATATGGCTCACCCGTTTCTATTCTTGCTGTCAATAATCTTATCCATAAATTTCTTGCTGACACTGTTTGTTGAACTGCTCCATCTTTTGGACTTTTTAGTGCCCACTGTTCATCAAGTTCAACTGCTCTCATAAATGCATCTGATACTAATACTCCATGATGCAAGTTAAGCGATTTTCTATTTGGGTCACCTCCAGTTGGTCTTCGCATTTCGATAAATTCTTCAATCTCAGGGTGATCAATTGGTAAATAACATGCTGCAGAACCTCTTCTTAATGATCCCTGGCTAATTGCCATTGTAAGAGAGTCCATAACTTTTATGAAGGGAATAATTCCTGATGTTTTTCCTACTCTGCCAATTTTCTCACCTATTGATCTTAAATTACCCCAATAACTTCCGATACCGCCACCTCTTGCTGCTAACCAAACATTTTCACTCCAAAGACCTAGAATACCTTGAAGGCTATCATTAGCTTCGTTTAAAAAACATGAGATCGGTAGGCCTCTAGTCGTTCCTCCATTAGATAAAACTGGAGTTGCTGGCATGAACCATAAATTACTAATATAGTTGTATAACCTTTGTGCGTGCAAATTATCATCCGCGTAATGACTTGCAACTCTCGCAAATAAATCTTGAAATGACTCATTTTCACCAAGGTACCTATCATTTAACGTTGCTCTGCCAAAATCAGTTAAATTTTCATCTCTAGTTCTGTCTATTTTTATAGTAATGCCCTTAGAGTTCTGGAATAACTCTGTATTATCATTCAAAGAGAAAAGGTCTGGACCTTTGTTTTTATCCTTTATTTCAATCCTTGGTTTAAAATCAGAGACAGCTTTCTTAATAGCCTGAGACAAAACTTTGTTCATTTAACTCCCTTATAATAGTACTTTTAAGTAAAAACAACTATATGTTGTATGTAAGATCTTTAAATACACTATATAAATTAAAAATCAACAGAACATTTATAGAACATACAAAAAAAAATTCAACTAATAAATTACAATTGTTAACAATTTAGAGTAAGCCTTACCATAATATTGAGGCAATTTACCTAGAATTTAAAATAATTAATGAGAATCTTTGACTGTACCACCTTCTACTCAGAGCATTTAATGATGGATATTCGATTCCATGTGTTAAATGATTTTGTAGAAAAATTTATTGTTTGCGAATCTACATACTCTCATAGTGGAAAAAAAAAAGAATTAAATTTTGATATTAACAATTATCCAAAGTTCAAAGATAAAATTTCTTATATTGTAATTGATGAAGAACCACCAAATATTATTGGTGGCAAAAATGGTTTAGCAAAACCCTTTGAAAAAAGAAGTGATAGTTTAAAAAGAATAGAGCTCTCCTATGATTACATGATTAAAGCTTTATCCAATGTTAATGAAAATGATCTAATTATATTAAGTGATAATGATGAAATACCTAATTTAAATTCAAAACAATTTAAAAATTCAAAAAGAGACATATTAATTTTCAAACAATTATTCTTTTATTATAAATTTAATCTTCAATATGACTTAATTCCTTGGTTTGGATCTAAAGCAGCTAAGAAAAAAAAATTGGTTTCAATGTCATGGCTTAGAAATTTAAAAAATAAACAATATCCTTTTTGGAGGTTAGATACTTTGTTTTCTAATAACAAATATATAAATCTTGAGATTATAAATGATGGTGGTTGGCATTTTACAAACCTTATGACTGCAGAGAAAATGTACGAAAAATATTCTAATTTTGGTCATCATGATGAATTTCAATTAAGTGGTTTGACAGTGGAAGATTTACAAAAAAAAATTGATAATAAAGAAATGTTTTTCAATCATTTTGTTGATAAAGAAAAATATAAAGAGAGGTGGAATTTTGATTACAAATTGAAAAGAATAAGTGGTGACAAGCTACCTGAATATTTACAATCTAGTGAAATTCGTTCAAAACTTAAACAATGGTTTGATTAATTAAATGATTAAGTGGGGAATAATTGGTCTTGGAAATATGGGTCAGAAATTTGCTAGTGCAATCAAAGAAACTAGTAACTCAAAAATAATTAGTATAGCAAGCCTAGATAAAAACAAGATCAAAAATTTTAAAGATAATTACGATTTAAATAAAGTGACAGTTTATAATAATTATGATGAAATTATTAAAGATAAAAATGTAAACGCTATATATATAGCAACCCTTAATAATACACATTTTGAATTAATAAAAAAATGTTCTGAAAATAATAAAAATATTTTATGTGAAAAACCATTTACGTTAAATTATGATGAAGGTAGAGAAGTTTATGATTACATAACGAAAAACGGTATAATTTTTTATGAAGGATTTGCATACAGGTCTCATCCACAAACTAAAATAATCCAAGATATAGTTCAAAATAATGAATTAGGAGAAATTAAAAACATTCAATCAAGTTTTGGTTTTAAGATTAATAAAATCAAACCAGACTCTAGACTTTTTAACAAAAAATTGGGTGGTGGTGCAATATTAGATGTAGGTTGTTATCCTTTAAGTATTTTAAATTTATTTTATAAAGACCCAGATAGTTATAAATTTTTAAATACCAAAGGTAATTTAACTCACACTAATGTTGATGACTATGCAGAAGCAGAAATTGAAATTAATAAAAAGATCAGATGTCAAATTAAAGTAAGTTTTAAAGAAAATTATCAAAATAAGACAATTATAGAGGGACAAAAAGGTAAATTAATAATCTACAGTCCATGGTTACCTGAAAAACAAACCAACTTAGAAATATCGCAAGGAAGCTCTTACTATAAAAAGATAGTAAACTCTGATCTATCCTTGTATGCAAATCAGATAGAAAAAGTTTCTGATAATTTTGAAAAAAACAAGAAAGATGATAAATTTTTAGTAAATATCCAGAGTTCTTTAGCTATAATGAAAAACATGTCAATTTGGTCAAAATTAATAAAGAAATAAAATATGTCTAAAAATATCTTAATAGATGAATTTGGTTTTCGTGAATACGATGCAAGATGGCTATTTCCGGATAGTATAAATGAGCTTGGAATTGAGTCTGTTGGTAAAGGTTTTGGTACTCAAGTAATTAATAAAGTAAAAAATCCAACTGTAATAGTTGGACATGATTACAGATCATATAGTGAAAATGTTAAAAAAAACTTTGTAAGAGGTTTGTTGTCTACCGGATGCAACGTCAAAGATATTGGGCTATGTTTATCGCCTACAGTTTATTTATCACAGTTCAAGCTAAATTCTGATGCAGTTGCTATGATAACTGCTAGCCATAATGAAAATGGTTGGACAGGTATTAAAATGGGAATTGAAAAAGGTCTTACACACTGCAAAGATGAAATGTCAGAGCTTAAAGATATTGTTTTAAATCAGAAGTTTACAAAGGGAGAGGGAAAGTTTGAAGAAGTTAAGGAATTTAATAAAGTATATATTGAAGAACTTTCTAAAACAAAATTAAAAAAAAAATTAAAAGTTGTTGCTGCTTGCGGTAATGGAACAGCTGGTATATTTGCACCTGAAATTTTAAGGGGTATTGGATGCGAGGTAATAGAACTAGATTGTAATTTAGATTATACTTTTCCAAGATATAACCCGAACCCAGAAGATATGGAAATGCTTCATGAAATTGCAAAATGCGTAAAAAAAAATAATGCAGATGTGGGTTTTGGTTTTGATGGTGATGGAGACAGAGTTGGAGTTATAGATAATAACGGTAACGAAATTTTCGCAGATAAAATTGGATTATTAATTGCTAGAAATATTTCAAATCAACATAAAAACTCAAAATTTGTAGTTGATGTAAAGTCAACTGGTTTATTCATGAATGATGAGATTTTAAATAAAAATAATTGTAAGACAATATATTGGCAGACTGGTCATTCATACATAAAGAGGAAAGTAAATGAAGATAAAGCGATTGCTGGTTTTGAAAAGAGTGGACATTTCTTTTTTAATCAACCACTTGGTTATGGTTTTGACGATGGCATCAATTCAGCAATTCAAGTTTGTAACCTTTTGGATAATCAAAATGAAAAGTTAGATGTTTTAATAAAAAGTTTACCTAAAACCTTTCAAAGTCCAACAATGGGTCCTTTTTGTAAAGATGAAGAAAAATATGGAGTCATTGACGAGATGATAGATAAAATTAATAAATTAAAAGACAATGAATTTAAAATTAAAGGACTGAAAATTAATAACATACTTACTGTCAATGGAATCAGATTTTCATTAGAAGATGGATCTTGGGGATTAATTAGAGCTTCTTCAAACAAGCCCTCTTTAGTTGTAGTTACTGAAAGCCCAACATCTGATGAATTAAAAAAAGAGATCTTTTATTTTATTGATAAGTTATTGCAAGAGACAGGGAAAATCGGTGAATACGATCAAAAAATTATTTAAATATTAAAATACCTGTATATAAAAATTGTTCCTACTGCATAAAGAAAAACTCCAAAAAGTCTTTGAGCTTTAATTTTGTTCATTTTATAAACTGTGTTTGCTCCAAATCTTGCCATAAAAGTTGTAATTGGAACAAATAATAAGATAGCTGGAATATTAACAAATCCAATACTAAAAGGTAAATTTGCATTAAAGTAAAAACCTGAAATTAAAAAACCAACAGAACCAGTTAGAGATATAAATAATCCTATTGTTGCGGCACTCCCAATGCATTTACTTATTGGATAACCTAAGTATCTAAGTAACGGAACATTCATCATAGCACCAGTAATACCCATGGGTGCAGATATAAATCCTGACATTAAACCAAAGATAGCTTTGGGATAAAATGCTCTATTTACATTAACTTTCTTAACTTGTTCGTTCGCAAGCATTAAGTATGCTCCAAAAACATAAACAACTACTGAAAAAAAAAGAACAAGACTTTTTGTGCTCATATATGCGGCAAAAACTGTTCCCATAATAACACCTAAAACAACAAATAACCCAAAGGTTTTTACCACATTTATATCAACCAATTTATTTTTATAATGGGTGAAGACTGACGCTGAGGATGTGAATATTGTTATTGTAAAGGCTGTACCAACTGTTAAATGCATTAAAAAATCTTTTTCAATATTTAATGTTTCAAATATAAAAAAAAGACATGGAACAGAAATCAATCCACCACCTATTCCAAATAATCCTGCAAAGAAACCAACGGCAGTTGCTGCAAAAACTATAAGTAAAATAAAATACCAGTATTCGTTTATTAAAAGTGATAAGGACAATGGAACCTTGTTAGTTAATTTATATTAAAATATTCAACGAAGGACCTAACAGAAACTAACAACAAAAAACAGCCAAATATTTTGCTTAATAACTTTTTATTAATTTTGTAAACAACTTTGGCTCCAATTCGGGCCATTAACATTGTTACAGGGACGAATACAATAAAGCCTAATAAATTAATGTAGCCAAAACTGAATGGTGATTTTACATTATCAATTATTTCTCCGCCTGTTATCATTGTGATTGAACCAGTCAAAGCTATTAAAAAACCAACTGCTGCAGCTGTCCCAATAGACTTTCTAATGTCATATCCAAAGGTTCGCATAAATGGTACCATTAAAGAGCCTCCACCAATACCTAAGGGGACCGAAATAAATCCTATCAATATCCCCGAAATCTTTTTTATTAATTCTGAGATTTTTTTTGGTTTATCCATCAATTGCTCCCTTAAAAAAATAAAAAATAGACCAACGCAAAATGAAAATATTGCAAAAAATAAAACTAATGCAGGTGTTTTTAAACTTACTGCCAAGAAAGTTCCACAAAGAACACCTAAAACTATAAAAATTCCAAAAGACTTTACCATATTAAAATCAACTGCATCATGTTCCATGTGTGTTTTTGTTGAAATAATTGAAGTAGGTATAATTATTGCAAGAGAAGTGCCAACTGATAGATGCATTCTTGTCACTAAATCAAAATCTAAAACAGTAAAAGCATAGTACAAAGCTGGTACCATTATTATTCCACCGCCTACACCTAATAAACCAGCCATAAAACCTGCTACAGCTGCTGCAATACCAAGAACGGTTAATAAATTTATTATTTCACTTAAATTTAAATTTTCCATTAAGTGTTAATTTGATTTGCCTTTTCATTATTCTGAACAATGGTCATAATATGTTTAGCTTTTTGAAAGTCAGAGTCTCTTGCCATCATATTATCACTTAAATATCTTTTCCAGTCTTTAGAACCCGGTTGCCCATGGTACAATCCAACTGTGTGTCTCATAATATGGTTTACTTTTGCTCCTGCTTTCACCTCCTCTTCTAAATATTTTAAAATTTCTTTAACCACATCCTCTCTTGAAGGAATTTTATTAGTATTAAATATTTCTTTTTCGATCTCAGATAAAAAATATGGATTTTGATAAATTGCTCTACCTATCATAACGCCATCACATATTTCTAAATGTTTTTTTATATCTTCAGTGTTTGTAATCCCACCGTTGATGATAATCTCTAAATCAGGATTTTCTTTTTTAATCTCATAAACTCTATCATAATTTAATTTTGGTATTGAAAGGTTTTGCTTTGGTGTAAGACCTTTTAAAATTGCTTTTCTTGCATGCAATATAATTGTTTTGCAACCTGCTTCTTTAATTTTGTTTACAAATTTATTTAAATAATCAAAATCTTCAATATCATCAACACCAATTCTAGTTTTTGCTGTTACAGGAATATTGCAAGCATTCACCATTTCATTCAGACATTCTGCAACCAGGTCAGGCTCTTTCATTAAACAGGCACCAAAAGAATTTTTTTGAACTTTTTTACTAGGACATCCAAGATTTAAGTTAATTTCTTTATAACTATATTCCTCAGCCAATTTAGCAACTTGTGCAAGCTCTTTTTTATCTGAACCACCCACTTGTAGTGCAACAGGTTGTTCCTCATTTCTAAATCCTAAAATTTTTTCTCTATCACCATGGATAGCTGACTTTGTTGCAACCATTTCCGAATAAAGCATAACGTTTTTGCTGATTAGCCTTAAAAAAAACCTATCATGACGATCTGTACAATCCATCATGGGTGCAACTGATATTTTACGATTAATTTTTTTATTAGTATGCAAGAGCTTTTCCCATTAATTTGTCAGGTAACCAAGTTACTATTTCTGGGAAAATACACAATATTATTATACAGATGACCATCATCATCATAAAAGGAATTGAGCCTTTTAATATTTCAGAAAGACTAACATCAGGAGTAATTCCTTTTATAATATATAAATTTAAACCAACGGGTGGAGTAATTAAACCTATCTCCATATTTATTGTAAAGACTATTGCAAACCAATAAGGATCAAAACCAAATTGAGTAATTATTGGAAGCAGAATTGCAGAGGTCATAACAATTACCGCTACTGGTGGTAAAAAGAAACCAGCTATTAAAAGAAAAATATTAATATAAAAAAATAAAACCCATTTGTTTAAACCCATTTCTACAATAGTTTGGGCGATTGACTGGGTTACATAAAGAGTAGATAGACTAAAAGCAAATATATATGAGCCTGCAATAATAAACATTATCATTACGCTCTCTTTCATGGATACTTTAACAATATCCCATATTTTTTTTGGTTGATAAATTTTATAAACAACAGCGATCATAACAAACACAAGAAAAGCACCTACTCCCGATGCTTCAGATGGTGTAGCAACACCTCCATATAAAACATATAAAACTCCAACTACAATTAATAAGAAAGGAAGCACTCTAGGAATGACCTCTAATTTTTCTCTTAGAGTTGGAGGTTTTCTATTTCTAAGAATTTCTGCAGACTTTTTATCAATAAAATATGAATATATATAAGCCCATAACATAAATAGGCCTGCAAGAAGTAATCCAGGTATAACACCACATAAAAATAATCTTCCAATAGACGTTCCTGTAGCTAAACCATAAACTATTAATACTATGCTTGGTGGGATTAATACTCCTAGGGTTCCTCCCGCAGCAATACATCCAGTTGCTAATCTTGCCGAATAACCTCTTTTTCTCATTTCAGGAATTCCCATTGTGCCGATGGCAGCACAGGTTGCAGGGCTTGATCCGCTTAAAGCTGCAAATATAGAGCAAGCTCCAATGTTAGATACAACAAGTCCACCAGGTAATCTCCAAAGCCATCTATCTAAACCTGTATATAAATCTTTACCAGCTGGAGAATTTGCAACAGCCATTCCCATTAAAATAAACATTGGAATAGATAGCAAAACAAATGAATTTAAACCTGCATAAAATGTTTCTGCAAAAACATTTAAAATTGAAAAGCCTTCTGCAATTACTAAAAATATTACTGAAATAAAACATAAACCAAATGCAATTGGTATTCCTGAAAAAAGCATTACAACTGTCGAAACTCCAACAACAAGTCCTAATAATAACGGGTCCACTATTTAAACTCCTTAAGTTTTCTTACATGTAAAATTAATTCAGAAATGTACGACATGGTCATAAGAGTGGCACCTATAAGCATGGATGAATAAGGTATCCATAATGGAGGTCCCCAAACTGTGCCTGTATTATAGTTTTTTGTAAAGGCCTCATAAGTTATTTCATAACTTACATAAAATAGAATTAAGAAGAAAATTAAACAAAGACTGTCAGTAAAAATTTTTAATTTTGTAACGTTTTTTTCACTTAGAAATGTATAAAGATATTCCATGTTTACATGACCTTTTTCACTTAGAACATAAGCACTTCCAATAAATGTTGATGCTACTAGTAACATTGTAACTAGCTCTGTTTGCCATGTAATAGCATTTTTAAATAAATATCTTTCAAATACTAATTCAGTAATAATAACTATAGATAAAAAAAGACAACCTGCAGCGAATATACCGCAAGCTTTTGCTAACCAATTTGTTAATCTAATAAATTTATCGGTCATGAAAAATACCCCCACATATATTAGTGGGGGTATAATTTTATTTAAATTATTTTACAGCTAAAGCCATATCGATCAATTTTTGACCGTTTGGCACTTTTTCTGCAAAATTTTTGTATGAAGACTGCTTAGCAATAGCTAACCAAGCATCAAAGTCTGATTTTTTCATATAAGACAACTTAACTCCTGCTTCTTTGTAAGCTTTTTCCATTGTCGTATCTAAACCAGCAGCTTCCTTAGTCATATATTTTTCTGCAACTTTACCAGCTTTCATTAACGCTTTTTGTTGTTTGCTATCCAATGCATCAAATGATTTTTTTGACATTAAAATTGGTTCATACATAAACCATAAACCGTAGTCTCCTGGAGGTGTAGCACACTTAACTTGCTCATAAATTCTGTATGATACAAAACTTCCTGAACTTGTATTTGCTCCATCAAGTACTCCAGTCTGTAAACCATTGTAGATTTCAGAAGATGGCATAGATTGTATACCTGCTCCTGCTGCCTCTAACATTTGGTTAAAAGCTTTACCTGCAGCTCTAAAAGTTTGACCTTTTACAGAAGCTGGATTCGAAATACAATTTTTCTTTGAAACAAATCCACCAGCTAACCAAGCATCAGACAATACTACAACACCTGCATCGTTAATAATTTTTTTAATTTCTTTCATCATTGGAGATGCATTTACTCTTAATGCATGCTTATGGTTTTTAACCATTCCAGGCATTAGAGTAATATCAAACTCAGGGTGGAACTTAGCAGCATAAGCTAAAGGAAATGCTGAAATATCCAATTGACCTGTAGTCATCGGCTTCCATTGTTCTTTTGGTTTATATAACGATTTTGCAGGATAGATTCTTATATCGACTCCTACATTTGCTTTTTTCATTTCATCTGCAATAATTTGAACCATTTCGTGTCTAACATCATATGATCCATCAGCTCTTGGTGTACCAGGCCACTGGTGACTAGCTTTTAAAGTTACTGCAAAAGCTGATCCAATAGTTGTTGATACAAAGATTAATGAAATAAAATATAAAGATATTTTTTTAAACATATTTATCCCTCTCTTTAATTATTTAATGATATATTAAATGTAACTTATTAATAAGAGTCAATATATATTAAAGTACTTAATAAGATTATTTTATGGATGGACCTTTAAAAAACATACTAGTGCTTGATTTAACGAGAGTTCTTGTCGGACCTTATTGTACAATGGTTTTATCAGATCTAGGAGCAAGAGTTATCAAAGTTGAGGCACCTGGTGCTGGAGATGACTCTAGAAAGTTTGGTCCTTTCATAGAGGAGTACTCTGCATATTTTATGTCTTTAAATAGAGGTAAAGAAAGTATTGCTCTAAATTTAAAAGATAAAGAGGATAAAAAAATCTTTGATAAAATTTTAGAAAAAGCAGATGTACTTGTTGAGAATTTTAAGCCAGGTACTTTAGAAAAATGGGGTTACGGTTGGAAAGATGTTTGTAAAAAATATCCAAAACTAATATATGCATCCGCTTCTGGTTTTGGGCAAACAGGTCCATTAAGAGAGCTGCCAGCTTACGACATGGTTGTTCAAGGTATGGGGGGATTGATGAGTGTAACAGGTCAACCAAACTCTGAGCCAACAAGAGTTGGTACATCAATTGGTGATATTACTGCAGGTTTGTTTACAGCTATAGGAGTTAATGCAGCCTTATATGATAGACAGAAAACAGGAAAGGGAACTTATATTGATGTTTCTATGCTTGATTGTCAAATTGCAATTTTAGAAAATGCAATTGCAAGATACCTATCAAAAAAAGAAATACCTAAACCGATGGGATCTAGACATCCATCAATTGCACCCTTCGAGGCATTTAAAACTAAGGATAGTTATATTATTATTGCAGCAGGCAATGATAAATTATTCGAAAAACTTTGTGTATTACTAAATATTTCTGAAATTTCAAAAGATGAAAAATTTAATACAAATTCTGTAAGAAGCAAGAATATGGACGATTTAAAAGTTATTCTTGAGAAAAAACTTTCATCAAAGTCAACCTCGGAATGGATAAGTCTTATGGAGAAAGATAAAATACCTTGCGGACCAATATTTAATATAAAGGAAGCAGTAGAAAATCCACAAATAGAATCTAGAAATATGATTGTTAATTCTTTTCACAAAAAGATAGGTGAGTTCAAAACAGCAGGTAACCCTATTAAAATGTCAAACTATAAGGATAGTAAAACTAGAGGTGATATACCTGATTTAGACGAACATAGAAAAAAAATTATTGAAGAATTTTGTAATTAAGTAATTTTATCAACTTCGTTTGACATTCTTCTTAAAACTTCTTTTTTACTTAATCTATCTGTCCGAATAAGAATAGCATCATTTACTTTTTTTAATGGTGAATGTTTTCTTTTTTTATCCATTTTTGTTCTTTTTGCTAAACTTTTCTGGACCTCTTTTAAATTTACTTTCTTTTTTAATTCTTTCCATCTTCTTTTAGCTGCAATACTTATTTTACAAGTAAAATAAAATGCTAAATCATATCTTGGGTTTTTATTTAAAATTTTTGTAGCAATGTCTCTTCCTTCAACACAAATTCTTTTATTTTTTTTTATTATCTTTTTTTGGTAGATTCTCATTATTTCTCGAACAGCTTTATCTTTGGCTAAATAACCGACGTGATTACTTATTTCTTGTGAATGAAGTGACTGTTTTTTTATAAAATTATAAGAAATTCTTCTAAATATTTTTCTTAGATAAGGAATTGGTTTTTTTGGTTTTTTTGTAATTAATAATTTGCTTGCATATCGATATAAAAGACCAGAATTTAATAATAACAATTTATACTTCTTTGATAACAATTTCGCACCAGTGCTTTTTCCACTAGCAGCTTCTCCATCACATGCAACTATCAGAGATTTACTCATTAAGTTAATGGATATCTTATTTTAAAAATTAATTAAATATTATTGTTCTGAGGTCTCAGAATTTTCCTCTGTCTGGCTGTCATTTTCAGCAATTTCATCTAATGATACTTCACCGGTCTCATTTTCTTGAGGCTCAGATGAAACATTTTCAGATTGTGCAGGTGCATCAGAATTTTGTAATTCTGCTAAATCTTCTTTTGAAACCTGAATTTTTTCTGGAACTTTTCTTGCTCTTTTTGATGGTAAAATTGGTGCTCCACTTTTGGAAATTTCACCTTTATATAAGCTCTCAAAGTCATCTCCAATATCCTCATCGTCTTCATTTAAATCGTCAACCTGCTCTATATGTTTTCTTAATTTGTATACAGCGCTATCAGTAAGCTCATTTACTTTAACATTTTCAATAGCAATTTCTCTTAAAGCAACTACAGTGTTTTTATCGTTGTCTCTATCAACCGATGGCTCTATACCTGAATTAAGTTGGGTAGCTCTCTCTTTTGCAACTAAAACAAGTTCATAAGGGCTGTCTACTTTATCTATACAATCTTCTACGGTTACTCTTGCCATGCGGATTGTTTATACATGCAACTTTAAAAAATCAAGTTTTTTTTAAATTTTAATCGGATTAAGTTTATTTCTAACAAAAAATAGAGCGATTAAAGCTAGAAAAATATAGGTTCCTGAAATCATAGAAATCTGCTCTATTGAAAATTCTTTATCTATTAATATACCAAACACCGCTGTTCCAAAGGCAGTTGAGAAAACCATAAGTGCTGTTGTTAAAGCTTTAATTGAACCAATATGTTTTACTCCATAAATTTCCGCCCAAGTTGAAGAACCAAGCACGTTTGCTAAACCATTTGAAATTCCTATTAATCCTAGAAATAAGAAAGAAACTATAGGGTTATCAAAAACAATAATTAAAAATAGAGAGAGTAAAAAAGGTAAATTCATATAAATTAAAAGTTTTCTGCTCGAAAACTTATCAATTAAAAATCCTGCAATAAATAATGTAACTACTGATAAAATAGAGTAAGCCATAAAGGATTGTGCAATAACATAAGGACCCCAATTTTTTGAGGAAAGAATAAATGACTGATAGACAAATATTCCAGTTGCGATCCATGGCATTGCAAGCATATTTGCACAAACTATATAAAATCTATAATCTTTTATAACTTCAATTCTTTTCCAATTTTTAATATTTATATTTTTTTTATCTTTGTTGTTGTCAATTTCTCTTGAGTCTAGTTTGATCTTTTTAATAAGCAAATATGAAATTATTGGCAAAAATAAAATTATAAAAGAAATATTAATCCATATACTTCTCCATTCCATAAAAGTTAATAGATAAATGATAAATACAGGTAATATAAATTCAGCCGCAGATAATCCAAACCATCCCGTGCTTAAAGCTTTTCCTCTTGATTTTGTAAAGTATCTTGAAATTGTTGTAGTAGCAGTGTGAGACATTAATCCTTGACCTGAAAATCTCATTAAAAAAATAGCGATAAATAAAAAGGTTATCGATGAGACCTTAGAAAAAAAATAACATGAAAAAGATAAAAGCAAAGTTACAAATGTACCAAATTTAAAGACATCAATATCATCAATTTTTTTTCCTACCCAAATAATAACTAGACTACTTAATAATGTTGCTGATGCATAGATTGTGCCAAATTGTCCGTGAGTAATTGATAATGCATCTCGAATACTAGAATTAAAAAGACCTAAAAAAAAACTCTGTCCAAAGCTAGAAAAAAATGTAAATATGAATCCAAATAAAATTACTTTTAAATTTAAACTATTAAACATAAAAAATTATGAGTTGTAATGTAGCTTTTATAGGTCTTGGTGTCATGGGATATCCAATGGCAGGATATATATCAAAAGGTGGTCATAATGTAACTGTTTTTAATCGAACAAAAATTAAAGCAGAGAAATGGATTGGTGAACATAAAGGAAAAATGGCAGAAACGCCTGCAGAAGCAGCAAAGGACGCTGATTATGTTTTTACATGTGTTGGAAACGACAATGATTTAAGAGAAGTTACATTTGGTGAAAAAGGAATTTTTAAAACAATTAAAAAAGGCGCAGTTTATATTGATAACACTACAGCGTCGGCAACAATCGCTCGAGAAATCTATGATTATGCAAAAACAAATGGATTTGGATTTTTAGATGCTCCAGTATCTGGTGGTCAAGTAGGAGCAGAAAATGGAGCGCTAACTGTTATGATCGGTGGTGATCAAGCTGACTTTGATAAAGCTAAAGATAAAATAGATTGTTATAGCAAAAAAATGAAATTACTTGGTAAAGCAGGATGTGGTCAATTAGCTAAAATGGTTAATCAAATTTGTATAGCAGGTTTGGTTCAAGGTTTGTCAGAGGGAATTAATTTTGGGATTAAAGCAGGATTGAAAATGGAGGATGTAATTGAAGTTATTTCAAAAGGGGCTGCTCAATCTTGGCAAATGGAAAATAGATATAAAACAATGATAGATGATAAATTTGACTTTGGTTTTGCTGTTGATTGGATGAGAAAAGACTTAAAAATCGCAATGGATGAAGCAAAAAATAATGGATCCTTATTACCTGTAACTGAATTAGTTGATAAATTTTATGGTGAAGTCCAAGGTATGGGAGGAAATCGTTGGGATACATCAAGTTTAATCAAAAGATTTAGAAAGTAATAGTATATGCATCCAGCATACTATGAAGATTTTAGTGAAATTAAAAAGAAAATTTGGCTCATGCTTGATGATGCTGTAAAAAATAGAGCTTCTCAATTTAGAATTCCGACTTTTATTTGTGGTAATGATAATAATATCGATGGAAGAATTGTGGTTTTAAGAAAATCAGATCAATCAAATAATTTAGTTCAATTCCATAGCGATATTAGATCAGATAAAATAGGAATTCTAAAAAAAAATCCAAATGCTTCGATGTTATTTTACGATAAAGATGAAAAAATCCAAGTAAGGTTAAAAGTGAATTGTGTAATAAATCATAAAAATGAAATTACTAAAACTTCATGGGATAAAACTCAACATATAAGTAGAAAATGTTATTTAGTAGACAAAGGTCCAGGAACTGAGTCTGATGTTCCAACGTCAGGATTAAAACCAGAATTAGATAATTTTGATTATACAAAAGAACAAAGCGAGGCAGGTTATAAAAACTTTACTGTTATTCAGTGCAAGATAAAGTCTATTGAGTGGCTCTATTTAGCAGCTAAAGGTCATAGAAGAGCTAGATTTGATTTAGAGAGTAGTAAAGATAGTTGGCTTGTTCCCTAATATTATTTTTCTAAAGCAGACAATTTTTTTTTAAGTTTGTCAGATAAGCCCATAAACCACTGTTTTTCTTTTCCAGATTCTGGCAATACAGCTCCATATTCAATCATTTGTGAAGGTGGTAAGTCTATTATATAAACCCATACCTGTGTTTCATCTAATTTTGATTTTTCAACTATGATATTTTTTAAATCAGAAATTAATTTATCTTTTGTTTTCTTTGGGCGTCCTGCTCTAATTTGACCAAGTAAAAAAATAGAAGGTTCTTTTACTATTTTACCTCCCATAAAATGATTTTTTTTCTTTGTGTTATTAAATATAACTTGAGCAAAATAAGTATTTGCGCCAGTTACAACATTATGAATTTTTGTAATTCCTTGAGCTAATTCTTTTTGTTTTTTAGAGTTTAGATTAACATTTGATGTTGTTACTGTGTAAGTTGGCATTATTTAAAATATAGATTGTGAATATCTCTTCCAGTTATCTTGATAGTGTTTAGTATTTTCATCAACAGCCTTTTTTTCTTCGTCTGTAACTTCTCTGATTACTTTTCCCGGCGATCCTATTACTAGTGAATTATCTGGTATTACTTTGTTTTCTGTTATTAGAGCTTTTGCGCCAATAATACAATTTTTTCCTATCTTTGCTTTGTTCAGGATCACTGCACCAATTCCAATTAAACTATTGTCCCCTATTGTGCATCCATGAAGCATCACCAAATGTCCAATGGTTACATTTTTTCCAACTTTCAAAGGACAACCGGGATCTGTATGTAGTACACAACCATCCTGGACATTGGAGCCTTCACCAATATAAATATTTTCTATGTCTCCCCTTAAAGTAGCATTAAACCAAATACTAGAATTTTTTTCTAAAGTTACATCACCAATGATCACTGCGTTAGGTGCTACCCAATTTTCGCCAGAGTTTTTTGGTTTTTTATCTTTTAAATCGTAAAACATAATTTATAAATTATTTTAACATGGCATTAATAAAAACACCAATATGTGATTTTAATCTTAGTGCAATTGATTTTAAATTAAAATCTGTTGAAAATACTGTTTTATCGCTTAGTGATATTAAGGGTGAAAACGGCACATTAATAATGTTCATTTGCAATCACTGTCCATATGTAAAAGCGATCATAAGAGACTTGGTTGAAGATTGTGAAAAACTCAAAGACTTTGGAATAAATTCAGTAGCGATCATGCCAAATGACACAATCAATTATCCAGATGACTCCTATGAAAACATGATTAAATTTTCTGTAAAATATAGATTTTGTTTCCCTTATTTAATTGATGAAACTCAAGAAATTGCAAAAAAATACGATGCAGTATGTACTCCAGATTTTTTTGGATACAATAAAGATCTTAAACTTAATTATCGAGGTAGAATTAGAGAGCTTAGGGATTTAAAACCTGTCAGAAATGGACCAAGTGAATTATTCGAAGCTATGAAACTAATATCTAAAACACAAAAAGGGCCTGATATACAAAAGCCAAGCTTTGGCTGTAGTATAAAATGGTTTAAAACATAATGCATTTAATTGTTACTAGAACTTTTCCTCCAGAAGTAGGTGGTATGCAAAATTTAATGTATGGTTTAGCCAAATCATTATCTGAAAATGTAATGATTAAAGTTTTTGCTGATCAATATCCAAATCAAGATAATTTTGATAAGGAATTATCTTTTTCAATTGAAAGAGTAAGTGGACCAAAAATATTCAAGAAATACAGAAAAGCTAATTTAGTAAATACATATTTAGAAAATAATAAAAAAGTTAAAGCCATAATTTCAGATCATTGGAAAAGCCTTGAAAATATAAATACTGAACTTAAAAAAATATGCTTAATACACTCTAAAGAAATTAATCATAAAAAAGGTTCTTTTATTAATAAAAGACTAGTTAAAATTTTAAATAATTGCCATACAGTTGTTGCAAATTCTAATTTTACCAAAAATCTAGCAATAAGTGTTGGGGTAAATGAAAATAAGATTAAAGTAATCAACCCAGGAGTTTTTCCGGCAGATAAAATAGATGAAAAAATTCATAAAAATATAAAAAAGAAATTAGAAGGTAGAACTCCAAAATTAATTACAATTGCTAGGTTTGATAAAAGAAAAAACCATGAAAAAATTATTATGGCTCTAAGAAATTTAAAAGAAATTTATCCAAACATTATTTATGTTTGTATTGGACAGGGAGAAAATATTGATAATCTAAAAAAATTGATCGCAGAACTTAGATTACAAAATCATGTTATATTTCCTAAAAATTTAACTAAAGATGAAAAAAATTCTTATCTTAAATGCTCTGATGTATTTGTTATGCCTTCTATAACTTATAAAAAATCTGTTGAAGGGTTTGGAATAGTTTATATAGAGGCGGCACAATTTGGGGTTCCATCAATAGGTGGAAAAGATGGCGGTGCTTCAGATGCAATTGTTCACGAACAAACAGGATTTATTTGTGATGGCAATAGTTTAGACGATATTTATCAATCAATTTCTAATATTTTAGAAAACAATAAATATAAAGTTTTTGGGAGAAAAGCAGAAGAAGTATCAAAAAAATTTTACTGGTCTGAAATTATAAAAAAATATTTAGAAATATTATAAAATTATTTTTTCAAAAACTATTTCAGCACTTAATTTATTTAAGTCACTTACCTGAATTGCTTTAAAATTATCTCTTTCTATACTTACTTTTTTTGCAGTTGTATGTGATCCAAACAATGTTAACCCTTTTGTGTTAAGATGGGCTGCCATATGAGCTGGGCCAGTATCATTCGCAATAACAAAACTACTTTTTTTTATTAATGAAGATAATTGAGAAATACTAACAGCTTTACCGTTATCTAAAATTTTAATTGCATCGTATTGATCTGCTTCATTAATCTCTTTAGGGCCAGGGGCAGTAATAATTTTAAATCGATCCTCATATTTTGCTTTAATCAAATTTATTAAATCATTAAAGTACGGCCACTTCTTTAATGTTAGATGAGGTGAACAAAATGGAAATAATAATATATAATTGGACAATTTATATTCAGTAATAATTTTCTCAATATCTACACAACTCCATGAGAAATCAGGGCGCATGGTATGTTTTGTTTCTATGCCTGAAAATTTTAGCTGATGATTAAACCTTTCAAGAACAGGGGTTTTGTCAAATTCTTCCTTGGTTTTGTCATTCGGTAAAGTTGTCTCTGAGGAACACCAAATATTTAAATTTGCATTAGGAAATAAAATTTTTTTATAAAAAGAGGTTCTGGACGAGTTTTGTAAGTCATAAACTTTAGTAAATTTATTTTTCTTTATTTTCTTCATTAAACTATAAAGATAAACCAAATTAAATCTTGAATGTCTTTTATCTAAAATAATATCTTTTAAAGTAGTGTTTTTTCTAAATAGATTTATGTAGGGATTGGTGGTTAAAAGAAAAATATCATCAGTTGAATGGTGATCACAAATATCTTGAATTGCACCGCTCGCTTGGGCTATATCTCCTAAAGATCCATGTTTTATGATTAATATATTAGACATATTTTCAACAATTTATCATATTAAAAAATTTTATGAATAAAATTCTAGTTGAAGTATCTGTTGGTGAACTTTTTGATAAAATTTCTATTTTAGAAATAAAAAAAGATAAAATTAAAGATAAGGAAAAACTCAAATATATAATAGATGAGTATAATTTATTAAAAGAACAAATGGTAAATAAAGTAAAACTCAATGAAAAGTTGAGTAGTTTGTTTAACGCTTTGAAAGATATAAATTCTAAACTATGGGTAATTGAAGATGATAAGAGATTATGTGAAAAGAATTCTGATTTTGGTGAAAAATTTATAAAATTGTCTAGGGATATTCACTTTTTAAACGACAAAAGAGCTTCAATAAAACTTGAAATAAATAATCAAACTGGTTCTAAAATAAAGGAGATTAAAGAATATACTACCTATTAGTTTAATTTTGAAATTAATGACAATTAACAATTATTTAAGTAGTATAACTAATAATTGCTATTATGAATCAATATCTAAATAAAAAATTTTCAAATGATGAATTCCTCAATCTATCAAAAGTATATAGATCTAATGAACCATATCCACATATTGTTATCGATAATTTTCTAGATGAAACAAAGTTAGATAGTGTAATCAAGAAAATAGACCAAATTGAAATATTTGAAAATAATAAACGTTTTGATCCAAATCAAAAAAGGAAATTAAAATCAGATAATGAATTAGAAATGCCAGATGAAGTGATTGACATAATTAGGTATTTCAATTCTCAGACATTTTTAAATAGTTTGCAGTCATTAACTGGGATTAAAGAAAAACTTTTATCTGATCCCTATTTATGGGGTGGTGGTATACATAGAATTAAGAGAGGTGGATTTCTAAAAATTCACTCTGATACAAATTTTCATCCAGACTTTAATTTAGACAGAAGATTAAATTTACTTTTATATTTAAACAAAAATTGGAGTAACGAATACGGTGGTGAATTAGAACTATGGGATAAACAAATGAAAAAATGTGTAAAAAAAATTGCCCCACTTTTTAATCGTGCTGTAATATTTTCTACTGATGATACCTCTTATCATGGACATCCTGATCCTCTAAATTGCCCTGAAAATATTGTAAGACAATCACTAGCTTTATATTATTATAGCCATGGCAGATCTGATGTAAAAACAGATTTTGGAAAAGGAACTTATTTTAAAAAAAGATCATCGAATTTTGGTGATTTAGTTGTTGTTTTTAAAAATTTTTTTGAAGCTTTGATGCCACCAATATTATTAAAGTTTATTTACAAGTATATCTTCAGATATATTAAAAGAAGTTAATTAATCACTTATAACTATATTTTTTCTCAAGAAATTTAATAACGTTATGAATAATAAAAGTCATAAATAAATATATTCCACCAGCAACAATAAAAACTTCAATAGGTTTAAAGGTTGTTGATATTATGTATTTTGCAACTCCAGTAAGGTCCATCAAAGTGACAGTGCTTGCTAGTGAGGTGCCTTTAAGCATTAATATAATCTCATTCCCATAAGCAGGTAATGATTGTCTTATGGCAATAGGTATTTGAATTTTATAAAATATAATTTTTTTAGAAATACCAAGACTATCACCGGCTTCTAGGAAACCTTTATCTATAGTTTCAAATGCTGACCTTAAAATTTCGGAAGTATAAGCGCCTGTATTAAGAGAAAAAGCAATTATTGCACACCAATAAGGTTCTTTTAAAATAATCCATAAAAAAGAAGATCTCAAAAATTCTATCTGTCCTAATCCAAAGTATATAATAAATATTTGAACTAATAGAGGGGTGCCTCTAAATATATATGAATAAAAGTAAGAAAATTTATTTAAAAATATATTTTTATTTAATCTTAGGATTGCAAAAAAAAGTCCAAGTATAAGTCCAAATATAAGTGATAAAGATAACAATTTTAAAGTTACTAAAGTTGCATTTAAAAGCTTTGGAAAACTACTTATCATCAAATCCAAATCCATTAATAGCCTCTCCTATATTTAGTTTCTAATTTATTTATTAATTTCATACTTAGAAAAGTTAGTAGTAAATATAAAACTGCTGCAAATGAGTAAAAGAATAGCGGGTCTCTTGTGGATCCAGCTGCAATATAAGATTGCCTCATTATTTCAACCAAACCAGTGACCGATATTAATGAAGTATCTTTTAATGTAATTTGCCAAACATTGCTTAAATTGGGAATTGCAAGTCTTAACATTTGGGGCATTATCACTTTAAAAAAGTGAACAGGTTTTTTTAAACCTAAAACTTTAGAAGCTTCAAATTGACCTTTGTCAATTGATAGTATGGCACCTCTAAAAACCTCTGTTGAATATGCGCCTGAAATAATTCCAATTGCAAATGAACCTGTTATAAATGCATTTATTTCAATATATTTGTTATATCCAAAAATTGATGCAACATACATAACTGCACCACTACCACCAAAGAATAATAAATAGATAACTAATAATTCTGGTACACCTCTAATTATTGTTGTGTAAGAATTTCCAATAAAATTTAAAAATTTATTTTTGGATAGTTTGAGTGGAGTAAAAATTAGAGCAAAACAAAAACCTATGACCATGGCTGATATTGAAACAGCAATTGTCATTAATGTTGCGAAGAATAGTTCATCTCCCCAACCTGTATTTCCAAATGCTAAAAGATCCATATTGAAAGGCGACTATAATATATAGTCGCCAATCATTAAATATTTACATTGAAGCGTCGAAGCCAAACCATTTAGTTGCAATTCGGCTGATGTCTCCGTTTTTTCTAGCTTTATTAATTGCGCTGTTAAAAGCTTTTAATAGTTCAGTGTCGTCTTTTCTTATACCAACACCAACACCATTTCCAAAAGCACCTCCCGAAAATGTAGGCCCAACAAGCACCACAGGTTTTTTAGATTTCTCTGCATAATCAGTAAAGGCTACAGCAGCAGCAAGAGCAACGTCACATCTTCCAGATGCTAAATCTAAATTTACTTCATCCTGAGTTTTGTAAGTTCTAACATTTACTTTACCCACATCACCAGATTGTAGGAAGTTTTGGTGAATAGTAGCTGTTTGTACACATACGGTTTTACCGGCTAAAGCTTGGGTTATAGTTTTTAAATCTTTTTTTACAGCACCAGACTTTTTAGTAAGATTAATTCCTTCAGAAGTTTGCATGCCCTCTAGATTTGAACCTTTCATTACTGCTAATGAAGCTACTTCATCTGCGTAACCCTGTGAAAAGTTAATAGCTTTTTTTCTTTCATCGGTAATTGACATTCCAGCCATTATTGCATCAAATTTTCTCATTATTAATGCAGGTATCATGCCGTCCCAATCTTGCTCAACAATTTCACACTGTTGTCCGATGTATCTACAAAGTGTCCATGCTAACTCAACTTCAAATCCAATCAATTTACCTGAAGCATCTTTAGAATTCCATGGTGGATAAGCACCCTCAGTACCAATTCTTATTTTATCAGCATTAGCGGATACTGATAAAAATAATATTATCAATATACTTAAGCTGAATTTTTTTATTACATTCATATTTCCTCCAAATATATAAATTCAATTATTTCATAAATTTTTTGATTAAAAAAGAGATTATTTATTTAATGACGATGCAAAATTCCAAGAACAATCGAAACTTGGTATGTAAATTCTATCTAGAGAAGAATTACCAAAACTTTTTCTAAATAAATTTAACCATTTTTCAACTTGTTTTGGTTTTTTATCTTGGCTACCAACTTGGGCAGTAATAGTGCCATTTGGTTTTAGAATTCTTTTTAAAGACTTAATGTTTTTAGCAGCTAAATCTATACAATATTGATCATCATTTAAATCTACAAAAATTTTATCGTATTTTTTATCTTCAACTTTTTTTATACTTTCAAAGGCATCACCCCATACACACTTAACAGAATTCTTTTTTGTAGCTTTTTGTCCAACTTTACTTAAATGTCTTTCACATACATCAACAACTTGAGGGTCAAGCTCATACCAATCTATATAATTGAAACCTTGATTAATACATTCTCTCGCTACTCCTCCATCCCCGCCTCCAATTATAGCTGAGTTATTTTTTTCCGGATTTAATTTCAATCCAGAATTTACAAAAGTAGAGCTATAAAGGTGTTCATCTTTCTCTGCTACTTGTAATTCATTATCTATAAACAAAGCTTTGCCAAATTGCTCTAGATCTAAAATTTGAATGTGTTGTCCTACTTTTGATGTAAAATCTTCAAGAATATTTTTTACCATATAATATTTCTTAAGGCCTGGTGAGCTATAAATATCATCATAATAATCAACTGTATCTCTATTAAACTCTTTCTTTACAATCCTTGTATGTTTAATCTCTTTTTTTAATACCTCTAATGCAACAGATGGGGATATCTTGCCACAAGTAAAAAAATCAAAACTTATAATTCCTTTTTCAGGAAATGTATGAAAACTAATATGAGATTCAGCTAAAAGTGCTACCAAGGTAAAGCCCTGAGGTTCAAATTTATATTTTGAAATCTCTAGAACTACTACTTTTGCTTTCTTTGCAATTTTATATACTAATTTTTCATAAAATTTTGGATCGTACTCTTTTTGAGTTCCAATAATGTCAAAAGTGACGTGCTCCCCTACTTTCGTCATAAAAATTATCCTTTTTTATAATTTTTAACTTTTTCTAATATTACATCCATCTCACTTGATGAAAGAATCTTAGGTTCTCCTAACTTTATTGTATTTATGTATTGATGACAAATATTTTCTAATTCCTCAGCTAACTCAAAAGCACTTTCTAAATTTTCTCCAAATGCAACTTGTCCATGATTTGACATTAAACAAGCTTTTCTAACTCTTTCCTTTTTGAAGGTTTAAGTTTTTTTGCGTATTCAACCACTTTTTTATCAAAAAAATATAATCCAGTAATTGCAAGGTCTGAAATAAAATTTCTTGGTTTTTCTTTTAGTAATTTAATAATTCCAGTTTTATTAACTTTTGCAACACCATATAATTCAGGTTTAATTACTTTATGTAATATTACCTTTGCACCCTTTTTCAATTTGGTACACTCCAAAAGTTTAGATGATAAATTTTGCCCATAAAAAAAATTATCTCCAAGTATTAATGCAACGTTTTGATTATTAATAAATTTTTCTCCTATTAGAAAAGCATCAGGCAATCCCTTTGGATGAATTTGTTCTTTATAAGTAATTTTGATTCCTAAATTGTCGCCATTAGGTAGTATTTTTTGGTATTGATTTAGCTGACCCTTATTAACTATGATCAATATATCTTTGATTTTAGATAACATCAAAATGGATAGTGGATAAAAAATCAGAGGTTTATCATAGATAGGTAATAATTGTTTATTTACAGCTTTAGTTAAAGGGCTCATTCTAGTTCCTTTACCACCTGCGAGAATTATTGCTTTTTTAATCATCTAATTGAGCCTAATCTTTTTTTGATATCTCTTTTTTTTAATGAAGTATAGTAATT
Organism: uncultured Pelagibacteraceae bacterium; assembly: GCA_902610315.1. Lineage (GTDB taxonomy): Bacteria > Pseudomonadota > Alphaproteobacteria > Pelagibacterales > Pelagibacteraceae > Pelagibacter. The sequence continues at coordinate 874 of CACLVA010000009.1, read as the reverse complement.
CTTATTATTTAAATACCAATCGAAAGTATTTTTAAGACCATTTTTAAGACTTGTTTTCGACCTCCACTTTAATTTTTTGAATATTTTGTTACTATTTAACGCGTATCTGAAATCATGGCCTGGTCTGTCTTTTACAAAAATAATTTTAACTTTATTTCCTAATCTAATTTTTTTTCTAGCTATATTTAATAATTGCTTCGCAATATCAATATTTTTAAAGTTTAAATTCGAACCTATATTATAAAATTCGCCAGCCTTTCCGTTTTTGTACACTTTAAACAAAGCCTCACAATGGTCTTTCACAAATATCCATTCTCTAGAATTTTTTCCTCTTGCATACAAAGGTAACGGAAGGTTGTGAATTATATTATAAATTAATTTTGGAATTAATTTTTCTGGATGTTGATTTGGACCATAATTATTAGAACAATTTGTTACTATGCCATTTAATTTATATGTTCTTATATATGAATATACTAAGTGATCTGAAGATGCTTTTGATGCTGCATATGGTGAACTAGGTTTGTATGCATCTGTTTCTTTACTCCTACCACTTAATACATCACCAAAAACTTCATCCGTTGAAATGTGAATAAACTTAGATTTTTTATTTTTTTTTTGAAATTCTCTAAAAATTTCTAAAAGATTATAAACACCAAAAATATTACTTTTAATAAATTGAACTGGATTATCAATTGATCTATCAACGTGTGTTTCAGCAGCTAAATTAAATATGGCAGATGGTTTATATTTATTAAAAATAGTTTTTATTTTTTTTTTATTATTAATGTCTAGTTTATAAAATTTATAATTTGGTAAATTGTGAAACCTTTTCGTGTTATAGAAATTTGAAGCGTAATTTGCCTTATCAACA
>CACLVA010000008.1 GCA_902610315.1 uncultured Pelagibacteraceae bacterium | reverse complement strand
TTAAACTTTTTAAAGACTTAGATATCCACCATTTTTGAGCCTCTCTAATATTATCAAATTCTTTTTTATCATAAATATAAATTGCAGAAACAAATTCATGATTGTTTGTTGCAAATGATAGCGCAGGGTTATCCTGTAATCTAAAATCATCTCTTATCCAAACTATAGAATTTTTAATCATATTTTTTTTAATTTCTGATTACCTATTTTGTACAATTTATTATATAAATTTTTGTCTGTATCACCTTCACAACCAATTATTAAAATATTAGATTCTTCATTTATTTCTAATTTTTTTTTCACAAGTGGATCATTACAACAAGAGATTACACTTATTACACCAGGGGTAGAACATTCCCCTGCAATTATTTTTTTGTCACCAAATTTTTTTTTTGCTAACATTGTTAAAGTTTGAGGCACATATTTATCTGATACACTCACACAATTATTTACAGCATTTTTTAAAATTCGCCATGGGACCAAAGATACTTCAGCACAAGACATTCCGCCCATAATACTCTGTTTTTGGATATTAACTTTTTTTTGATATCCATATTTAATGCTTTTCATTACACAATTCGCATTCTCCGGTTCAATAACAATTATTTTTGGAATTCTTTTAAAATATTTAGCAATCCCACTTATAATTCCTGCTGCCATGCCACCAACCCCAGCTTGAAGAAAAACATGCGTAATGTAATGTTTCGTTTGATTAGAAATTTCTTTGATCATCACTGAATATCCGGCCATTGTCAATTTAGGAACATATTCATAATTCCGCCAGGCAACATCTTGAATAATTTTCCACCCTCTCTTGTTGGATATTTCTTTACAAATTTTCAGAGATTTTTCATAATTTCCTTTCACCCTAATTACATCAGCTCCGAGTTTTTCCATCTCAATAGCTCTAGTATTACTCACATTTTCACTAATAAAAATTTTACATTTTGCTCCTATTTTTTTTGCTCCCCAAGACACAGATTTTCCATGATTTCCAGCTGTTGCAGTTGATACTGTTACTTTTTTTTTATTTTTAACAATTTTTTCTACTGCATAAGCCCCACCCAATGCTTTAAAAGATTTTAAACCAAATCTCTTAGACTCATCTTTGTAAAAAATGTTATTTGTACGCAATTTCTTAGACAATATCCTTAGATTAATTAGAGGGGTTTTTTTATATCTTTTCCATTTTGAAATTACTTTATGAGCATCTAATAGATGCTTTTCTGGTAGTATTTTTAGTATCCTTTTCCTACTAAAATTAAAATTTTTATTAGTAGTAAATTCAGAAAATTTAAAATTTAAATATTTTTTTGCCATTTATTTTTTAAGTTATTTTAAAAATTTTTAAACGTATAGGTGTATTTTATTATAATATTTGTGAAATAATTATTTAATTTTATACTTATTAATGCTAGCCTAAGAATTTCAAAGAACTAATTACGGAGGAAATATGAAACACTGTGAAGAAGCCGATGGTTTAATGGCTCCAGACAAAGACACTGATGGATTTGTTTTTAACCATCTAATGCTAAGAATAAAAGATCCCAAAAAAACATTAAATTTCTACTCAAAATTGATGGGAATGAGACTAATTAAAAAATTTGACTTTCCAACAATGAAGTTTTCTCTATATTTTTTAGGCAATCTTACCGATGATGAAATTGCAAATGTACCAAAGGATAATTTTGATAGATCTGCATGGACTTTCACTCAAAAAGGAATGCTCGAGTTTACGCATAATTGGGGATCAGAAAATGATGATAAAGTAAAATTCCATGATGGGAATGCAGAGCCAAAAGGTTTTGGACACATATGTTTTTCAGTTCCTGATATATACGCTGCTTGTAAAAAATTTGAGGAAAATGGCGTTGAATTTGTTAAAAAACCAGACGATGGATCCATGAAAGGTTTAGCTTTTATAAAAGATCCAGATGGATATTGGATTGAAATTGTTCAATCAAAAAAAGTTGCAAATATCGTAAAAGAGATGGGAAAAATTTAGCAAGATTTTACAATCTGAAGTTGATTAAAATAATTTTTTTCGTTGCGAATTATTATCAATATAATTGACTTCTTTTTTTAGATCATGTTAAATTTAGATTATAAAATTTATCATTAGATAAATTTAACGTTAAATTTTGAGAGTGCCACTTGAAGCCCTCAAGTTTCCCGCTCTCAACAATTGGAGGAAGAATAGATGAAAATAACTAGACGAGAACTTCTTATTAGTGCTGGATCTTTACTTGCTTACTCACAGCTGGGTTCATTAGCTAACGCTGAAGTTAATATCGCTGCACAGCCAGGTGATCAAGAAATGATCGCTTCTATGTGCAAAGCTCTATATCCGCATGATAGATTCCCAATGAGTATCTACATGGATGTAGCTGCTGGAGCTATCAAAAAAGGAAATGCAGATACAGGTGCAAAAATTTCCTTTAGAGCTGGTTTAGATGGCTTGAAAATTAACAAGTTCGACAAGATGAACTTTAAAAAACAAACTAAATACCTAAAATCAATAGCGAACACGCCGTTCTTTGGCTTAGTAAGAGGTCACACGGTAGTAGCGCTTTATGATCACAAAGAAGTACACAAAATCTTTGGATACCAAGGTGCAAGCTTTGATAAAGGTGGATACAAAGACGGTGAATATAATGACCTATCATGGTTACCGGAGCCAAGGATTGAAGAGCACCCAGATTTAACTGCTTTTCTAGACGACAGCTCACCGAAAAAATATGCGTCTTTGAAAATTAAAAAAACATTTTAACTAGGGGAGATATATAAATGAAAATAGATAAAAAAGAAAAAGCTGTTGTCGTTATAGGATCTGGTCCTGGTGGCGCACAAGTAGCTTATCAATTAACTAAACAGGGTATTCCTGTTGTTCTTTTAGAAGCTGGAAGACGTATTATGAAAGAAGAGTACGTAAACGAAGAATGGCCAGCTTTCAGCCAGATGGCTTGGTTAGATAAAAGAACTATGTCAGGTAATGCTAGAATAGTTCAAGATTTTAACGGTTTACCAACATGGTTAGTAAAAGCTGTGGGTGGAACTGCTACACACTGGGCAGGTGCTACTCCACGTTTTCTTGACTATGAGTGGAAAACTAAATCAACTTATGGAAGCGTTGACGGTGCAACTCTAATGGACTGGCCGATCGATGGTAAAGAAATGAAGCCTTACTATGTAAAGGCTGAAGATGCTATCGGATCAACACATAGAGGTGGACGTCCTCCATTACCAGCAAATAACAACTATAAAGTTTTTGCTGAAGGAGCAAAAAGAAATGGTTACAAGTTCTATGCAACAGGACCTTACGGTACTAATGCAGCTCCATATGATGGAAGACCAGCATCAATTCAAGATGGTTTTAATTTCCAAGGTGATAAAAATGGTTCAAAATGGAATCCTAACGTAAGTGAAATTCCAAAAGCCCTTGCAACTGGAAAATTAGAACTAAGAACAAACTCTCAAGCTGTTCAGATAACTACTGACAGTTCAGGAAAAGCTGATGGTGTTTTATACATGGACACAAAAACTAAAGCTTTACACAGACAAGAAGCTAAAGTTATTTGTGTTGCTGGTAACTCAATTGAGACACCAAGATTGTTCTTAATGAGTGCTTCATCAAGATTTCCAAATGGTTTAGCTAACAGCTCAGATCAAGTTGGAAGAAACTACATGAGACACTTAACAGGTTCAGTTTATGCTACATTTGATAAGCCAGTTAACTTCTTTAGAGGAGAGACTATGGCTGGGTTCTTAGCAGATGAAGTAAAACACAATCCTAAAAGAGGTTTCGTAGGTGGATACTATCTTGAGACATTAGCTTTAGGACCATCATTCTTAGGAGCTTTCTTAGATCCAGGTAAATGGGGTAAGAAATTTGCTGACATGATGGATGGATATCAAAATATGGCTGGTATGTGGATTGTAGGTGAAGATATGCCTCAAGCAAACAACAGAATAACATTAGGATCTGCAAAAGACGCTTTTGGTCTTCCTGCTCCTAACGTTCACTTTGATGATCACCCGAATGATACTGCAATGAGAAATCATGCGTATGAAAAAGGTGAAGCAATATACAAAGCTGTTGGTGCAACACAAACATACAGAGTTACACCATATCCACACACACACAACCTTGGTTCTATGAGAATGAGCGCTAAGGCAAAAGATGGTGTTGTAGATAAATGGGGCAGATGCCATGATGTGAAAAACCTTTTCGTATCAGATGGTTCTGTCATGACTACAGGTGCAGCATGTAACCCAACATTAACGATTACTGCATTAGCTATCAGACAAGGTGAATATCTTGCTGATCAACTTAAAAAAGGTAACGTTTAATTAACTAATTTAAAAAGGCCCCATATTCATATATGGGGCCTTTTTTTTATACCTCATTTAAAATTAATCGCTAAACAACTAATAAAAATTTTATATCAATTTATAAAACTAAGTATTAATTTGATTGTAAAAAATTTTATATCATGAAAAATATTTTAATTATTGGTGCAGGAGCAATGGGTTCAGCATTTTCAGTACCATGTGTTGAAAATAATAATAATGTATCTCTTATGGGGACTCACCTCGAAGATAGTTTGATTGAAACGATTAAATCTAAAAATAATTTTCATCCAAAATTAAATGTAAACTTACCTTCAAAATTAAAAGTAGAAAAAATTGAAAAACTTGATGATTTGATGAAGGAAAAACCAGATGTGTTGGTTGTTGGAGTAAGTTCTATCGGAATTGACTGGTTTGTAGATAAAATTGCAGACAAAATTGATAACAAAACCTCTTTAGTAATACTCACCAAAGGTCTCTCAATTGTTAATAAAAAACTCAGCACTATTTCAGATAAGATAAAAACAATGTTAAGTGAAAAAGGAATTGAATTTACAAATATATCTGCAATCAAAGGCCCTTGTTTAGCAGCTGGTCTAGCTAACAAAATTAGAACAAGCACATTAATTGCAAGCCCTAATATTGATGAAGCCAAAAAATTACAAAAAATAATTTCAACAGATTATTATTCAACAGAAATTTCAGAAGATCTTAATGGCGTAGAATTATCTGGAGCAATTAAAAATATTTACTCTATGATTATTGGAGCCTCAGAGGGATTGAGTAGTTCATCTGCAAAAAGTGAGATTAAATCTAAATATTTTCATAATACATCCGCTTCATTAATACATAAATCAATTTCTGAAATGGCAAAATTTGTAAAACACTATGGAGGTAAATCAGATACTGTTTATGGATTAGCTGGACTTGGAGATTTATATGTAAGCGCAGTTGGTGGAAGAAATAGTCAAATGGGAAAATACTTAGGCGAGGGATATTTATACAAAGAAGCTAAGAAGAAATTTATGGACGAAGTTACCGTTGAGGGAGCAGAACTTGCAACTGAAGTGGGAAAAAAATTAAAACAAGACTTAAATGAAAAAGATTTTCCGCTTATGTTTAGTGTTATTGAATGTATTTATGAAAATAAAAAATTAGAAATCAGTTGGTGATATTTTAATTAATCTTTAATCATGGCAATTAAATTACTAATAGTTGAAGGAAACCTACAAGAAGAGAATCAAAATTTTAAAAACGCTGGTATTCAAACACATACAGAAAGTTTAAAAGATAGTCTTGCTTACATTACCAAAGATCTCGACATAGATGTTGTTAATCCATCTGCTGATCCTAAAATTTTTGAAAATATTGGAAATTTAGAAAAATATGATGGGACAGTGTGGGGTGGTAGTAGTTTAAATATTTACAATAATACTGATGAAATTAAGAGACAAATAATGTTTATGAAAGAATGTCAAAAAAAAATAAAAAAGATTTTAGCAATTTGTTGGGGCATGCAAGTTGCTGTAGTTGCAGCAGGGGGAGAGGTTAAAAAATCATCTAACGGATCTCATATAGGCATTGCTTTTGATATTGAATTAAACTCTAATGGTCAAAGACATCCTATTTACAAAGGTAAAAAAAATAAATTTTGTTCACCAGCATTTAATTTTGATGAAGTGGTTACTTTACCAAAAGATGCAATTCTATTGGCTTCAAATAATATCAATAAAATTTCAAGCATATCTTTTACTCATGAAAAAAGCGAAATATGGGGAATTCAATATCATCCAGAGATTAAATATGAAAAAATGATAGAATTAATTAAATTTAGAAAAGATAGATTAATAAATCAAAGAAAAGCTTTTAAATCATATGATGAAATCGATCATCATATAAGTTTGATAAAAAATGAATTATCAAAATCTGAAATAAATCATAGAATGATAGAATTAAAGAACTGGCTTGGTAGTATAAATGGAAATTAAATCTAAAAATGACATTATAGATTATTTTGCATCAGGTATTAAGCAAGATGAATTAATAGGTGTTGAGAATGAGCAGTTTTTATTCAATATTAAAACAAACAAAAGAGCTGAATATGAAAATATTCAAAAATTATTACAAATTTTTATAACAAAATTTGGCTGGCAAGAAATTAAAGAAAACGAAAATTTAATAGGGCTAAAATTTAATGGTAAATCGATATCGCTAGAGCCTGGAAATCAAATTGAGTTATCAGGAGACAAATTAAAAAATATTCATGAGGTTTGTGTAGAGTTACACAATTTTCAAAAAGAATTAGACTCAGCTTGTTTTGATACTAATTTAACAAATATGGCAACAGGGTACGACCCTGTGACTAAATTAAAGGATGCACCTAATAATCCAAAAGAAAGATACAAAATAATGACAAATGAAATGCCAAAAGGTGGCGAGCTAAGTTTAAATATGATGTACCAAACATCTGGAACGCAAGTAAACATGGACTATAGCTCTGAAGAAGATTTTAAAAAAAAATTTAAGTTGATGTGTTACTTAACACCTTTAGCCATTGGCATATTTGCTAATTCAGCCGTATATGAAAACAGAGCAAGTGGTTATTTATCTTATCGTGCAAAAGTCTGGCAAAATACCGCAAGAGCAGGTCTACCGAAAATATTTTTAGAAAACATGGATTTTGAAAAATACGCAGATTTCATTATTAAATTTCCTTTATTATTTATTGAAAAAAATAACTCTTACCATTATGGGGGTGACCAAACATTCAAAGACTTTATGGAGGGAAATTTACAATCTAACAAATCTATACCGACTGATAAAGATCTTGGACTGCATTTAAGTACAATATTTACCGAGGTGAGATTAAAAAAATATTTAGAGGTTAGATCAATAGATGAGTGTGAATGGGATTGTCATTGCGCAGGGCCCGCATTTTACACCGGTTTAATTTACGGGAATTTAGAGGAATCTTTAGATGTAATAAAAAAATGGGACCAAAGTGAAATTTTAAATGCATATTATGACTCACCTAGAAAAGGTTTAAACACACTAATAAATAATAGAACTATTTTAGAATGGGGTAAGATTTTCCTAGATATTTCAAAAAATGGTCTAAAAAAAAGGAAATATATAAATAGCAATAATCAAGATGAGACAGTTTTTTTAAAAAATGTTGAAAATATACTAAATGAAAAAAAAACTAGAGCCGAAAAGGTATTGGAAAAATTATAAATATGGCTGAAAAAATATTAGCAATACAAGGTAACTCTTTTAAAAATCTCAACATTATCACAGACACAACATATCTTTTAGCTCTAGAAGCACAAAGAAGAAGTTATAAGATTTACTGGTATGAGACAAAAGATATAAATTTTATAAATTCTAAATTGATTGCCGAGGTTTGTCATATTAAATTTTTAGAAAATAATAAAACTTACTTTAAAATTATATCAAAAAAGAAGTTTGAATTAAAAAAATCAAAAGTTATATTTATAAGGCAAAATCCACCTTTCAATATGGATTATGTAACTTCTACATTATTTTTAGATACTATAAAAAATAGTGTAAAAATAGTTAATGACCCAACCTCTATCAGAAATATATCTGAAAAGTTATTTTCAATTAATTTTAAAAAACTTATGCCACCAACAATTTTCACTAAAAATTTAGATGAGATTAAAAAATTTATAAAAATTAACAAAAAAATTGTATTAAAGCCTATACATGGGTATGCAGGAAAAGACATAGTTTATATTAACGGCATAACAAATATAAAAAAAATTAGACAATATCTAAAAAAAATTGGTCATGTTATGGCCCAAAAATATTTACCAGGAATTAAATATGGTGATAAGAGAGTTTTTATAATTAACGGTAAGGTTAAAGGTGCAATAAGCCGTGTGCCTTCCTCAAATTCAATTTTATCAAATTTATCCCAAGGGGGCAAAGCTGTAAAAACTACTCTTAGCCATAAAGAGATTAACGTTTCAAATCAAGTAGCTAAAGTTTTAAAAAAAAATGGAATATTTTTTGCAGGTATAGATCTAGTTTCTGGATACCTAATTGGTGATATAAATGTAACATCACCAACGGGGCTTCCTCAATTTAAAGAATTAACAGGAGTAAATCTTGCAAAAAATTATTGGGACGAGCTAGAAAAATTAAAATAAACCTTCTACTTGACCTTTTTTATTTAATTTAATTTTGTCTGCAGCAGGAATTTTCGGCAAGCCAGGCATAGTCATAATTGATCCACATATCACAACAATAAATTCTGCTCCAGAAGATAATCTTACGTCTCTAATTGGTATTTCATGATTTGTTGGGGCACCCTTTAATTTTGGATCAGTAGAAAAACTATATTGAGTTTTTGCTACACAAACTGGAAAATTTTTGAACCCATTATTTTCAAATATCTTTAATTTTTGTTTAATCTCTTCTGTTGCTGTAATTTTATCAGCTCTATATATTTCTTTTGCAATAATCTCAATTTTTTCCCATAAATTTTTACTATCGTTATACAAGAATTTAAATTTTTGTTTTTTTGAATTATTACAAACTCGTACAACTTTTTTTGCTAAATCAACTGTTCCTGCTCCACCTTCTGTCCAGTGTTTACAATTACTAACTTCAACATTCAAATTTTTACAAAAATTTATTATAGTTTGTATTTCATTTTTAGTATCTAAAACAAAATGATTAATCGCAACTATTGGCTCTATACCAAATTTTTTAATATTATTTATATGCCTGTCTAAATTTGATAATCCTTCTTTTAAAGCATCAATATTCTCAGTTTTTAAATTTTCTTTTTCCACACCACCATGCATTTTTAAAGCACGAACTGTGGCAACTATAACAACACAACTTGGTTTTATGTTTGCTTTTCTACATTTAATATCCAAAAATTTTTCAGCGCCAAGGTCAGCACCAAAACCTGCCTCTGTTACTACGTATTTAGATAACTTTAAAGCTGACTTGGTTGCAATTACTGAATTACATCCGTGAGCAATGTTAGCGAAGGGTCCTCCATGAATTATAGCCGGGTTATGCTCTAGACTTTGAGTAACATTTGGCCTAATTGCTTCTTTCAGAAGGACTGTCATTGGACCTTGAGCATTTAGGTCTTTTGCATAGACTGGTTTATTATTTTTATCATAAGCAATTGTGATGTTTCCAATTCTTTTTTCTAAATCAGACAAATCATTAGATAAACAGAAAATTGCCATCACCTCAGATGCCACAGTAATATCAAAACCATCTTCTCTAGCAAAATCCTTTGCCACTCCCTTAGTATTTATATCTATAAATCTTAAAGCCCGATCGTTCATGTCTACAACTCTTTTCCACACAATTTTTTTTTCATCAATGTTAAGTTTATTTCCCCAATAAATATGATTATCGATTAAAGCTGACAGAAGATTATGTGCTGATGTAATAGCATGAAAGTCACCGGTGAAGTGAAGATTTATTTGTTCCATAGGAACTACCTGCGCATTACCACCTCCAGCCGCACCTCCCTTCATTCCAAAAGAAGGGCCAAGGCTAGGCTCTCTCAAACAAACAATAGATCTTTTTCCAATTTTATTTAATCCATCATTTAAACCAACAGATGTTGTAGTTTTACCTTCCCCAGCTGGGGTTGGCGTGATTGCTGTTACTAGAATAAGATGACCATCTTTCTTTTTTTTAAGTTTGTTTAAGAATTCAAAATTAATTTTTGCTATGTGTCTTCCCATAGGACTAAAAGCTTTTGGGTTATCAGGAACATTTATTTTTTTTAAAATTTTTGAGATTGGTTTAAGTTTACAACTTCTTGCAATCTCTATATCAGATTTAAATTTTTTCATTACTCGGGTTTTTATGGGTGTTTATACTTTATTTATCTACTTTAAAAGAAATATTTATAATGGACATTTAATTACATAATACATATCTTAAGTGATGAAAAAAAATTTCCGCTTTTTTGATAATAGACAAAAATATCTGCTTTTTGTCACCACCACCAATGAAAAAAATAGAATTGCCGATGCTTTAAAGCCAATTGTTCAAAATTTAAAACCTAAAAACCCCGCATTAAAAGTTTTTGATGCTGGTATGGGAGATGGGTCTTTACTTATGAACGTTATGAGACAATGTCATCAAAAAATGCCTAACATTCCTTTGCTGGTTTCAACAAAAGAAATTAGTATGGAAGATGTTAGACTTGGTTTAGAAAAACTTCCAGACAGATTTGCTGAACATAAAAATACTGTTTTTGTAATATCAAATTTAAATTATGTTGAGTCTACCTCTTTAAAATCAAGAAATATTAAAAAACAAAAAAAAATGAATTGGAAAGTTGTAAAACTTAGAGGAAATTCATCTTTAGATTTTTCAAATCAATTAAGAAAACTTAATCAAGAATTCCTAGCAAAAAAATGGCAAGTTGAAACAAATCCTAAAACTGGTACATCAACTTACAAAGAACCATCAGTAATAGTAATCTACAGAAAAGATCAAGAATTTGTTCTTAAAAATGTAATTCCGCAAAAAAATAATGGCAAAACTGATTATGATCTAATTATTGCATCACAACCTTATCGATCGAGAGTTTCTGCTGAAAAAAAAGTAAAGTATGTGATTGATCCAATGTTAAAATCTTTAGCTAAAAAAGGAAAATTAGTAGTAGTTCATGCATGTGGTGGAGATCCAGGCAATAAGATAATCAAAAAGTTGTGGCCGAAAGAAAATCCATTCCCATACCTATATTCCTCAATTGAAAAATATATAAAATCTAATGCAGAAAAATCATTTTTAAAAACTTTGAAATTTCATAAAGTAAAAAAAATTAGTTATGTTTTAAGAGCTCTTCCAAATGAAATAAAAGGGGGTATTGCCACTTCTTTAATTTTTTCAGCTTGGAATGCTGCAGTATATGTTAATCAAATGACAGATGAACAAATTTTTAAAGTGCAAAGATCAAAAAATTATCAAAAAATAGTTCAACAAGTGGTTAATAAATATAAAGGTTTATATTTTAAAAATGAACTATTCGTCATAGAAAAAAGATAATCAATTAACTTTTAAAGTTTTAGGGACATGTAACATGAGTTTGGGTCGTCTACGTAATGACTAAAAGGTTTACATTCTATAAAACCTGAACTTTTAAATAATTTACGAGCTGGTAGAAAAAATTCGCCTGAACCTGTTTCGACACTAATTTTTTTAATATTTAATTTTCGAGATTTATCAATAAGAACTTTAATAATTTTATTTCCATAACCCTTTTTTCTAAAAGAGTCGGAAACACGAATTGATTTGAATTCACCATGCTTAGGATCTAAAAATTTTAACGCTCCACACCCGATTAACTCATCATTTTCATATATACTCCAAAACTTAATACTTTTGTTTTGCAAACCCTCAATGTCTAGTACGTGGGTACTTCCTTCAGGTGAAACCGATCTTAATTCGATAAAATGTTTTTTTAAAAGTTGATTAACTTCAGGATTATCAAAATTACCTTCAATAGTTTTCATATCAATTGAATATCTATATTGAAAATTTAATTTATCAAATAAAAACTAATCTAATATTTCTTGCAGAGGTCTTATTTCTCCAATTTTAAAAATAATGGCATCTTTTTTTTGAAAACCATAATTTTCTGCATTATTTTTAAAACGAACAGGAGGTTCCATAATAGGTTCTAAAGAAAGCACAAAAGTACCCCAATGAGTTCCTATTACCTTTCTACTTTTAAGATCTTTTGCAACTTGTAAAGCCTCTTCTGGATTTGTGTGATATATAGATTTTTCAAACATCGGTCTAAAGTCGTATGCACCTATATTTATCATCGTAAGATCGACTGGACCAAATTTTTCACCAAGTTTTTTATATATTTGTCCATACCCAGTATCACATGCGAACAGTATTTTTTTATTTTTATATTCTATTAAAAAATTTCCCCAAAGTGTTTTATTAGTATCTGTCAAACTTCTTTTTGACCAATGAACAGCTGGTAGCAATGTTATTTTTAAATCGTTTATTTCAATTGTTTGATACCAATCGAGCTCATTAACTTTTTTATAATTGTATTTGGTAAAATACTTACCCAACTTAAGAGGCACAATAACATTTGCATTTTTATAAGGAAACTTTCTGATTGTTGCTGTATCTTGATGGTCATAGTGGTTATGCGTAAGTAAAAATAAATCGACTTTAGGAATTTCTTTTAAACTCAAAGCTGGATCAACATATCTTTTTGGGCCAAATATTAATGGTCCCGCATTTTTAGAAAAAACTGGATCAGTAATAATAGTTGTATTTCCAAGTTTTATTAAAAAAGTAGCATGACCAATCCACCCGATGTAATCTTTATCTTTATATAGTTCTAAATTTTTTAAAACCTCATTTTTATTTAAAACATGGTTTTTTGGCACGGTCATATCTAATTTTTTTTTCTCTTTATTAAACGTACTCCAAGACCATTTTACTTTTCCAGAACGTTCTGGCGAGCCCTCAGGATTTTTAAATGTACCGTTAGACTGATGATGTGAAGGTTTATTTTCCATTGCAATACTGGTTGTAATAATAATTAAAAATAAAATAAATAAAAATTTTTTCATTTATTTTCAATTATAGTTAAGTGTCCCATTTTCCTTTTAGGTTTAATTTGTTTTTTTAAATAGTCAAAAAAAAATTCTTTTTCAGTATATTTTTTGTTTCTGTAATTATTTATTTCATCACCAATAATATTTATCATTCTTGCATTACATATTTTCTTTAGTTTAATTTTTTCTAATCCACAAACGGCCCTGATATGATTTTCAAATTGACTAATATTATAGGTATTTATAGTTAAATGACCTGAGTTATGAACTCTTGGGGCAATTTCATTTACGTATAAATTTTGCTCTTTATCTATAAAAAACTCAACACATAAAGTTCCAACATACTGAAGTTCTTCTGAAATAAGTTTAGCCCATTCTTGAGATTTTTTAAAATGAGATAAATTAATTTGAGCTGGAATGGTCGAATGTTTTAAAATTTGTTCTTCATGTAAGTTTTCTATTGGCTCATAAATTTCATAATTACTTTTTGAAAATCTTGTAATTACTACAGAAATTTCTTTTTCTAGATTTACTAATTTTTCTAATATGAACTCTCTATCAAAATTAATTTTATGATTATCTAAATCTTCCAAATTTTTCAATTTATATTGACCCTTACCATCGTACCCAAGTGTAGATGTTTTTAGTATTCCAGGTAATAAATTTTTATTTTTTTTTATATCACTTTCATTAATGATTTTTTCAAATTCTGTAGTCTTTATGTTATTTTTAATTAGAAAATTTTTTTCCGAGTATCTGTGTTGAACAATTTTGTTAATTTCTGGGTTAGGATCTACTTTTTTAATTTTGTTTAATTTTGATAACACATCATATGGAATATTTTCAAATTCATAGGTTATTTTATCTACCATTGAGGTAAACTTTGCTAAATTTTCCTCATTGTCATATTTAGAATAAATAAAATGATCTGCAAAATGTTTAGCCGGCGAGTCTTCATCGTCACTAATTACAACTGTATTTATGTTTATATTTTTTGCAGCCGCGCAAAGTAAAGATCCTAGTTGGCCTCCACCAATTATACCTAAAGAAATTTTACTCATTCTATTTAGGTTTTTTTTTTACTGATTTTGATTGTTTCAATCTAAACTTTAGTAATGAATTTTTAACTTTTTTATTTTGAAGTCCAATAATTGATGCAGCATAAAGTCCAGCATTTATCGCACCATCTTTACCAATTGCAACTGTACCAACTGGGATACCTTTTGGCATCTGTACTATTGATAAAAGACTGTCCATACCTTTTAATTTTTTCGACTCAATTGGAACTCCAATAACTGGAATGCTAGTCAAAGATGCAACCATACCAGGAAGATGTGCAGAACCACCAGCTCCTGCAATTATTACAGAGTAATTATTTCTTTCAGCATTCTTAGCAAATTCAAACATTCTTTTTGGAGTTCTGTGTGCTGAAACTATTTTCACATCACATTTTATACCAAAGCTTTGAAGAACTTGATTTGAATACTTCATAGTAGAATAATCAGATTGACTACCCATTATAATTGCTACTTTATTTAATTTTTTATTACTCATTTATCTTTTAATATCAAAAAATTATCTACTAATATATAACTATTGTTATGAATTTCAAAATTGACAATTTACAATACTGCAAATGGGAAAGATCTGTTTTTGAGATTAATAGAGAAGCTAATTTAGATGCAGTACATGTGACAGTTGTTTATCACGAAGATTTTGATGAATTTAAAAAGAGACTTTTAGAGTGGAAAGAAAATTTTGAGAAAAACAAAGATTTAATTTTTTTAGGTAAAAATTTCAAAGATATTGAAAAAGCAAAAAATGAAAATAAAACAGCAATTTTTTTTGGTTTTCAAAACTGTTCACCAATAGAAGATGATATAAATTTAATTGAAAAGATTTATGAGCATGGGTGTAGATTTATGCAGCTCACTTATAACAATCAGTCTTTATTAGCCTCAGGATGTTATGAAAAAAATGATGGTGGTGTTACTAATTTTGGAAGAGAGGCAATAAAAGAAATGAATAGATTAGGAATTGTTGTTGATATGTCTCATTCAGGAGAAAAAAGTACTTACGATGCAATTGACTTAAGCCAAAAACCTATTGCAATTACTCACGCTAATCCATCTTTTTGGTATCAAACTAAAAGAAGTAAGTCTGATGACCTTCTTAAAACATTATCAAAAAGTGGAGGTATGCTAGGCTTATCACTTTATCCTCACCATTTAAAAGATGGAACAAATTGTTCATTAGATAGTTTTTGCGAAATGGTTGCAAGATTAGTAGATATCATGGGGACTAAAAATATTGGTATTGGCTCAGATCTCTGTCTAAATCAGCCTGATAGTGTTGTAGAGTGGATGAGAAATGGAACGTGGGCAAAGTCAAAAAATTTAGGAGAGGGGTCAAAAACCAATCAAGGATTTCCTGATCAACCTGAATGGTTTAAAGATGCGAGAGGATTTAATAATATTGAAAATGGACTTAAAAAAGTTGGTTTCGATAACAATGATATTAATGCAATATTAGGTAATAATTGGTTTAATTTTTATAAAGAAATATAAAATGCAAATTGAATTAAGAGATCCAAAAAAAATCATGAAACTCTCAAGATTGGGTTCATTCCATCAATCGAAATTGTCATTTTTAAGATCTTTCCTAAGAGAATTTAAAGACTGGGATTACAAAAGAGACATGTTTGATTTAGATGAAAATGGACATGGCGTTGCTGTCTATTCTTTAAAAAAAAAAACTAGAAATTACTCATTAATTTGTTTTTCAAATAAAATTGATGATCATGAAAGATCAGATAGAGTTATTGCTACTAAATGGGATGCAAGCTTTACACTCTTTGATGGTGTGCCTACTAAAAAGGATATCGATAGATTAAAACAAAATGTACCAAAACAAGAAATTGGTAGAATGACTTATAAAGAATTAACTTTATCAAGAGCCAATAAATCATTAAGAGCTTTTAATTATGTAGTCGACTGTTTATCAGCTGGAAAACAACCAGATAAAAGTACCATAGGCAAAATTGGATACCTTTACAGAACTACTGCAGTATATGGCTCAGGAAAATTCGGATTAGCAGACAGATTTAGAATTAAAGATAGACCAGAAATAGTTGGTCCTTTTAGATTAGAAATGATGTTAGTTTATTTTGTAAGACAATTTACTTTTGATCAAGTTAATCATATTGCAAAATCAAAGAGCCCTAAGTCAGCAATCGAATTGGATAAAAATATATGTAGAAGTTTGGGCATAGGCAATTCCACAGGTTTAGGTATGGCACCATTTATAATAAATCATCCAACTTTATTAAATAATTGGATAAATGCGAGGGAAGTTGCATTAAAAAAGATTAGAGAATTAAAAAGAATTAATATTAATGATTATAACTATTTTTTAGATTGTTTAAAAAAGTCTCTCAAGAATATTTTTTCTTGGGAAACAGATAGCGATTATCAAAAAAAAAAGATACAAAATTTAAAAAATGATCTGGAGAAAGTAACAAATTTCTTAGATAAAAATTATTCTGAAAAAAAGGATTATTTTTTCAATGAATTTTATTTATGGGCAGAGGAGAACTTAAGCGAAGAGGGCATTGAATACATAGTTTCAATGTTAATGGAACCTTTTGATGACATAACCGAACCTCTAATTGCAACAATGAGTTCAAATGAGGATAAATATTTTAATATCCCAACTCATAAAACTGTTAGAGATTTAGTAAATATTTTAGAAAAATATTATGGAAATTTAATAAAGATCGATTTTAATCAAAATGAAAATAACCAAAATTTTTGGTTTATTTCCCAAAATAAAGAAGAGCCAAGAATTGCAAATAGATTTGAAGAAGAAGGATCTGAATTAGAACAACCGCTTGCAATAGCAAGAGATATAAATCAATTATATATTAAAGTTACTAATTTTAAACAAAGTTTGCCGGTAAGTAGATTTTTGGTAGATAATAATGATTTAAGACATGTTGTCAGAAGAGCTTTCCTTATTGAAAAATTCCCATATTCAGAAATTCAAGATAATACAATCGGACATAAATTAATTCCAATTGAAATGCTTAGACTTAAATTATCTTTCTTTGGTGCTTGTAAATTTGACCCAAGATCAGACAAGTGGTTAAGGATTTGCATGTTCCAAGGAGCACCTTTGCCTGAGGATTTAAATAATTTTAAAGATAATTGGATTTATAATTCTTTAAACTAATGAGATCCTTAAGCGAAATTGATACACTATCTAAAAGAGCTTCTAAAGGCATGGGTTTTTCATGGGGAATCTCAGAAGAAATTGGAAAATCTATAAAACTGATGGAAATGTTCGGACTACCAGGTTTAAAAAATCTTAATAACTACTTTAAAGTTATCAAAAAAAGTCAGTTCCAGAATATTAGCTTGATTACAGAGATAAATATTTCAAACAAAATTCCTTATTGTCCTTTAATCACAGGTATAAACTTTATGGATCAAATTCATTCTTTGGAAAAATACAATAAAATAATTTTTAACAATATGGCTTATCCAATATTACTGATACCATTTATTTCAAGATCTTCAGAAATAATTGGAAAAAGGTTAAGCCTTAAAGTTGAGAATGAAACTTTTTTACTTAATTTTAACCAGTCTATACATTTAAAAAGTAACTTAAATAATTTAAAAGATAAAGTTGAAGTATTAGAAATAGAATTTTTAAAAAATGAAAATACTTTTAATGAAAAAGATTGGGAAGAATTGTATAAAATATCTGAAGAAACTTTCGTTAAGGAAAATGAAAGCTTAAAAAATACTGCTGCTGGAGCTGGTTTGACAGATAATGACTAAAGAAAACACAAACATTGATTATACTGAAGAGTCATTAGACGATTTATGTGAGGAATGTAAAAAAAGTGACGAAAGTGTTACTCATAACTTAATACTCACAGGCTTTAAAATTTGTAAATCTTGTAGAGCGTCTAAAACAATATTTCCAATTTAGGTTACATTACTTATTGGTAATGTATCCATTCTACTCATAACAAAAGACACTGATAATATGGCTAGTATTAAAAATGACAAAAATATAATCCCAAAAGATTTAAAATTAGATTTTAATTGTAATACTTCCCTTGTTGAAATTATAAGAGATGCAAAAATCCATAGTTGTGTAAGAAATATAATTGGCATTACCATAGTTGGCGTAATAGCGAAAAATCTTAATAGGCCAGGGGCATGAGCGAAACCTACGGCTATTAGTATTTTTTTAAATGGAACCTTAGTATCTTTGTCTGGAAAAAGCTTTACTCCAATAACAAATATAAATATTGCCCAAACAAACCAAGTAAAAATAGCAGTAATCGCAGATAAACCGATCGATGTTTTGTAAAATGTGTTTGCAGCAATAGCTCCAGCCACCCCATCTAAAACCATAATAAGAGCCGAAAAATATATTGCTGCTTCACCAAAACTCTTACTTTCTCTATAAAGGTTTTTGTCAAGTTTGATTGATCTAAATACGATACTCAAAAATTGTGCAAACATTACTTTTTATTTTTTTTTTCAATTAATGAAACTATTAAAGGAAATATTAACAAAATAACAGCAATAATGATACTTGCGATTATTATGACAATTTTTGTCATATAAAAACAGATAAATTATAAAAATCTACTTCGCAACTTCCCTGGTGTTTGGATTATAAGACTCTGTAAAAGGAATATCCACAACAACTGCATCAACAGGATTACTTCCTTTTTCACAATATTTTTTAGGTAAGTGAACTTTAAATTTATCACCCACATTACCTTTAGGAAATCCATTTTTGTTAATCGTTCCATCAAATGGAACATAACCCATTGCAATATTTGTACCTTTTTCTGGATGATACCAAGGCGATGTAACAAAACCGATTGGATTTTTTCCATCTTTTGATATTAGCCAAAAATCTGGGGCATACTCTTCAATTGGTTTTCCACCTAGTTCCATACCAACTAGTTGAAGTTTGTAAGGTTTTTGTCCATTTAATAATTCTTTTTTCATATTTTCTAGTGCTTCTTTACCAACGTAATCTCCTTTTTTAGCCCATTCACCTTTTCCAGATAATGAAACTTGATAGCCTAAATTACATTGAAATGGATTATGTTCATTGTCCATATCTTGACCCCAAGATAAAATTCCAGCTTGAATTCTTCTGTGATGCGCAGGAGCAATAACCATTAATTTATGTTTTTTACCTGCTTTTAAAACTGCATTCCACATATCCTCAGCGTAAAGTGTTGCGTCTCTTAAATATATTTCATAGCCCGCTTCACCAGAAAAACCAGATTGAGAAATTACACAACTTCTTCCACCAACTTTCGCTTCAGCTAATCCATAATAAGGCATATTATCTAAATCAACTTGCTTACCAATTAAGTCGTTCATCAAAGCTTTTGATTTTGGACCTTGAATTTGCACAGGACATGCATCTATTTCATCTATTTCAACATTAAATCTTTTATCTGCATTTACTCCTTGTAGATATAAGCCTATATCACTGTCTGATAAACTAAACCAAAATTCATCTTGAGCAATTCTTAATAAAATTGGATCATTAAGAACTCCACCTTTATAATTACAAAGAATTACATATCTAGCTCTCATCGGTGAAATTCTAGTTGCATCTCTTGTAATTACATAGTCAGTAAATTTTTCTGCATCAGGACCTTTAACTCTAATTTGTCTCTCAACAGCAACATTCCACATTGTAACGTGATTTTTAATTGCTTTATATTCAACCATCGCTCCACCTTTTTCAGGTTTTACATATCCACGTGGGTGATAAATTCTGTTATAAACTGTGGCCCTCCAACATCCCGCTTTCATTGATAAGTGCCAGTATGGAGATTTTCTAACTCTTGTTGACATTAACAATTCTACTTTTGTTGGACCGCTTTGTCTTAAGTTATATGGAACGTGTCTGTCTGACTGATCTACTTTTGTAGTATGTGATACTTTTGAATAATCAACTTTTTCAATAATTCTGCTTGGTGATAATTTTCCGTTGGACTTTTTTTTTGTTTTTTTTCTTTTTTTAGGCATAGTTATTTTCCTTTAGCCAGTTGTTGGTTTCCTTAAGCCCACCAAATGTGTAGATGTGAAAATGTTTTGTATGCTCTTTTATCTTATCTACAAGATCATTTGGGTCTTTTGGTTTTAATAAATCAATTGCCCTACTAAAATTGGATTTAATAAAATTTATAGAATTTTTTGCTCCTACAATATTTGCAAACTTAATTAAGCTTGATATTTTCATAGGTCCAGTAATTCCAACATGAACTGGGACAGACTGTTTAGAAATAAAATTAATAATTGGTTCTGACTGCATTAACCATTGGGTTACAATGTAATCAGCGTAAGGCTTTTTATCAATCATCGCTTTTTCTAACACTTCGTCGGATATATCAGGACTCCCCTCTGGATGTCCAGCAATTCCTATCTTCATTTTCTCAAAATAACCAGTCTCTAAAAGCTGGAAAGAACTATCGAATTTTCCCATGGGCTCTCTGCCACCACCAATTACAAGCACTTGCTTTACCCCGCCGTCTTTACACATTGTTATATATTCTTTTAGTTGTGCTTCATTAGCCATTGATCTAGCTGGAAAATGGGGGACAGGATTGAAGCCCTTTTTTACTAAGTTGATTGCTTGTTGAGCTGTCTCCTTAAAATCACCACCAGGTAGCATAGTAATGTAAACGTCTTTTAAAGCTGGCAAGGTATCTAAATTTGTTTTTGGTCCAATTTCTATAGAAAAATTCATTCGGCGATCATTATTTATTTTAAATTATCTGTCTATATAAATATTGACGTCATAAAGTCAGATATGGAGGCCCAAATATACATCTATAAATGTTAAAATTTATCTATTATATAAGTCTAAAATTTACTTATGAAAATAATACTAATAATGGGTCTTCCTGGAGCTGGGAAAACAACCTTGGCCGATGAACTAGCCCCCATGTTAAAAGCTAAAAGACTTAATGCAGATGAAGTTAGGAAGGCTGCTAATGACTGGGACTTTTCACCAGAGGGAAGAACTAGACAAGCAAAAAGAATGGCAGACTTTGCTTTAAAATTAAAAGAAGAAGGTAATTATGTTATTGCAGACTTTATTTGTCCAACACCAAAGGCAAGAAGTTTGTTTCCTGCAGATTATACAGTTTGGGTTGATACCATTCAAAAAGGTAGATTTGAAGATACTAATCAGATGTTCGTAAAACCTGAAAAATTTGACTTTCATGTAACTTCTCAGGATGCTAAAAATTGGGCACCAAAAATACTTGAGGACTTAAAAAAATAACTCAAAGTTTTATGAATTTCTTAAAAAAAATAATAGTAATATTTTTTTTTCTAATTCATAGTTCAATATCACTAGCTCAAGTTACTCATGTCGACAACCAAACGTTTGAAGACGGTGGATCATCTTTTTTAAACGGTATAGCTTTTAATAGTGATGGAACAAAAATGTTCACAAGTTATTTATTTAGTACTGATAACGATGACATTGATTTTATAAATGAGTATGATCTTTCAACACCATTTGATATTTCCACTCACACATATGCAGGTGATAGTGAGAGATGTAATTTAGCTAATGGTTATGATTCAGGTGTACATCAAAAACCAAGTAACATCGGTGATATAACTTTCAGCAGCAATGGTATGCATATATTTACTCTAAATAGAGGTACAAACAATGCAGATAACGATAAATTATACAGATATGACTTAACAAAACCCTTTGATGTTTCAACTTGTACACTTGCTCAACAAGCAGATGCTGAAACTTCAGGAGCTCTAAATGACTGGAGATCAGGAGCTGTTGGAGATAATCATAAATACCACCATATGCAAGGTGTAGCAATTAGTCCAGATGGAACAAAAGTATTTATAAGTTTTAATGGAACGGGTGGTGGAGCTGCAAATGGCAAAGATGGTATCAGAGAGTACACTCTTTCAACACCTTTTGATATAACTACTCTTACTCATGAAGATGATGCTGGAATTCTTCTACCAAATTCTGGTAGCTCAGAAAACCCTGATGCTATTCATTTAAGTGCGGATGGTAAAAGAATATTCGTTGTCTATCACAGCAGCTCAGCAGTAGTTGAACAATATTCGTTATCTATAGCATATGATACCACAAACTTTACTTTAGATGGAGCATTTGACTTTAACGCAGCGATTTCAGGCAAAACTATCAAACAGGCTAGAGCACTTGCATTTAGTGCACTTGGTTTAAAAATGTTTGTGTCTAATGATAGACATAGTGAAGGAATTGAAACAATATATGAATTTGATTTATCGTGTCCATTTAATATTGTTACTTCAGCATCTTGCCAAACCTATAAGTCTAAAGAAAGAACGTCAATCGCTGAAGCCCAAGCAGAATTAGCAAAAAGAACTATCAATTTATCAACTAATTCAGCATTAAATAGATTAAAGTGGATTAGACGAAATCAAGATAAACAAAATTTATCTAACCAAAATATTAAATTAAATTTTTCAAATAATTTAATTTCATCAATAAGCCAATTACCAATTTCATCCTTTAAACAAATTGTTTCAAAGAAAAGTAAGGACAAATCTGGTCAAAAATACTTTTACTGGAGTGAGGGCAGTGTTTCAATTGGAAGAGTAGGCGACACAAGTATCTCATCAACAAAAGTTGTAGAAGCAAATTCTTTAAATTTTGGATTTGATAAATTTACAGAGAAAAAAGGTATACAAGGATATGCATTTAGATTTGGAAACGATGAGACAACTCTTGGAATAAATGGTAGTGAGTTAGACACTGAAACTTTTAACATCACTTATTATAGTTCTGCCCCTATGAAAAATGATGATAAATTAATTGATAGAATTTTTGGTATTGGGAAAATAAGGTCTGATATTTTAACTGTAATAGATGGACAGCATTTTCCAGCTGATAGGAATGGAAATCAAATATATGGAACAGTAAAAATTAAAGATGAGTATAAAAGAAATAATTTAATATTTATTCCATCAGGACAATTTGATATCGGTCACACATTATTAGATAGGTATGAAGAGACGGTTAATAATAATGGTGTTATTGTTGACAAACAACACGTTAAAACAAAAAATTTAAGAGCAACACTTGCAGTAACCCAAGATTTATCAAATGATAAATACGAATTTAAAAGACATGGAAAAATTGAATATTTAGCTGATCTAGATCGCTCTTCCGATTTTAAATATAATTATATCTTTGATAAAGAGACTAAATATGCTGAAAAGCTACACACGGGATCTTTGCACAATGTCAATGCTGAAATTGGGTTAGATATAGTTTTTCCAAATCGATATAGCATTTTTATAATTTATGAGAGAAATCAGACAATTAAATCTGCTCATTCTGCTCAAAATGATAACTTATATATTGCAATAGGATATTTACCATATGAAGGAGCTGAGTATGCTTTTACAATTAATGGATCAGAAAATCTATTATCAAAGTTAGAATTTAAAAAGAATACAAACGGTTTAAATTTAAGCTTTAATTTTAATGATGATTTAACTAATTTAGGAGATAATAGAGAGGCTAATATCGCATTAAATAAAGTCTTTTAATTTAAATTTTAAGGGTTAAATTAATTTCTTTAAAATTTAGATGAGCATGCTTAAAAAAACACTTCTATTTCTATTTTTTTATTTTTGCATATCTAATATTTTTTTTCAAAACGCTTATGCTTTTATAGAAAGCGGCGACAATCTTGATGATACCAATTATGAAGTGCGAACATTTGATGTTTCAGATGAAGAAACTACGCCCAGAGATGTTACATTTAGTAATGATGGAAAAAAAATGTTTATTGTTGGAAACGGTGGTGATGATGTAGATGAATATACCCTATCAATAGCATATAACATATCGACAGCTGTTTTTGTTGATAGCTTTTCAGTTGCCAGTGAAGATGGTAACCCAATGGGAGTTAGGTTTAACAACGACGGATCAAAAATGTTTATTGCTGGAAGATCACATAAAAAAGTATTTGAATATTCTCTCTCTGTAAATTTCGATGTATCAGAAGCAGAATATACTGGAAATTTTATTGATGTTTCAGCGCAAGTTGCCAGCGTATTTCTTGGTTTAGCTTTTAGTCATGATGGAACAATGATGTATGTAACCGATGGTCAGAAGAATGAATCAACCGATAGTATTTATCAATTTTCATTGAATAAAAGTTTTGATTTGTCTGGCGGAGCTAATCTTCTAAGATCTGTTAAAACAACAACTGAAGGTTTGGAAACCCTGCTACCTGAAGAAAATGAACCAAATGGTATAGCGTTTAATAAGAGTGGAACAAGAATGTTTTTGGTAGGCACGAAAGGTAATGACGT
The DNA here is from genome assembly GCA_902610315.1 of uncultured Pelagibacteraceae bacterium. Classification (GTDB taxonomy): domain Bacteria; phylum Pseudomonadota; class Alphaproteobacteria; order Pelagibacterales; family Pelagibacteraceae; genus Pelagibacter. The sequence goes on along the minus strand of CACLVA010000008.1, from coordinate 32,182 downwards.
TAATCAATATACTCTATCTGAAGCTTTTAACATTTCCACAGCTTCCTTTGATGGTGGCGCAGGTAGAGCTGGAGCTGATAACCCCAATGGTATAGACTTTAGTCCTGATGGGTTAATAATGTATCTTTTAGATACTTTTAATAAAGAAGTGCAAGAGCATCACTTGCCTTGTCCGTTCAATCTTTTTGCTGGAAAATGTGAAAAGATTACTCAAAATAGCGACCGTGCAGGAATAGCAGAGGCACAAATGGAACTTGCAAAAAGAACAATTAATATGTCAACAAATTCAGTTTTAAATAGATTGAAGTGGATAAAGAGAAACGAGGATAAACAAAATTTATCTAACCAAAATATTAAATTAAACTTTTCAAATACCATGCTTTCATCTTTAAACCAATTACCTATTTCATCCTTTAAAAAAATATCAACGACTAAAAGAAATACTGACTCTAATAAAAAATATTTTTACTGGAGCGAAGGCAATATTACACTAGGAAGAGTTGGAGACAGTGACATTGCATCTACAAAGGAAATTAGTACAAATTCTTTAACTTTTGGTCTTGACAAATTCACTGATGATTATGGTATCGATGGATTAGCTTTCAGATTTGGAAGGGATGATGTTGATGTTGGTAATTCTGGAAGTCATTTAGACTCTAATACATTTAATGTAACCTATTACAATACATCGCCTTTAGAAAATGATACAAAATTTGTAGATAAATTTTTTGGGATAGGAAAATTGAGTTCTGATATTATCACTGATGTTGGTGGAAATAAATTAACAGCTGAAAGAAAAGGTTATCAAGTTTATGGAACTTACAGGCTTAAAGAAGAATTTATAAAAGGTAAATTAACTTTTATAAATTCTGGACAATTAGACTTAGGGCATACTCTTTTAAAGAGATATAAAGAATCTGGAAAAGAAGAAGCAGCCATAAGAGTTAAGGACCAACATGTTGGAACATTTAATTTAAGACATTCAATTGCTGTAGTTGAAGATTTATCAAATGAAAAATATCAATTCAAAAGGCATGGTAAACTAGAATATTTAGTTGATGGTGATCGGTCTTCTGATATTAAGTATAGTTATGCTAATGATCCGTCAAATTCCTATAAGGATAAACTTGAAGTAGGTTCAGTTCATAATATTAACGCTGAAATTGGTTTAGATTTAATTTTTCCTGATAGATATAGTATATTTTTAATTTACGAGAGAAATCAAGCTATAAATTCTGGTCACAATGATAATTTGTACATTGCAATAGGATATTTACCTTATGAAGGTGCCGAATATGCATTTACAATCAATGGTACAGAAAATTTATTATCAAAGTTAGAATTTAAAAAAAATGTAAACGGTTTAAATTTAAGCTTTAATGTTAATGATGATTTAACAAATTTAGGTGAAAACAGAGAAGCTAATATTGTATTAAATAAAGTCTTTTAATTTATTTCAATAAGATTAAACTCAAAAAAAAGAGGTATATATGAGTTATCAATGGGACAATAAAAAACCAACAGCACAAATGCTTGGAAGATGGCAACCATTTCACGATGGTCATTATGCTCTGTTTGAAGAAATTATTAAAAAAACAGGACAAGTTTGCATTCAGATAAGAGATGTACAAGGTGTTGATGATAATCCTTTTGATTTTGAAACAGTAAAAAAGAAAATTGAAGAAAGATTAAACCCAAAGTTTGAGGGAAGATTTAAAATAGTATTGGTACCCAACATTACAAATATTTGCTATGGACGAGGGGTTGGATATAAAATTGAGGAAATAGTATTGCCAGAGGATATTCAAAAAATATCTGCAACAAATATTAGAAAAAAAATGCGTGAAGATGGAGAACTAGAGTAAAATGTCAGTTCTTTTAAAAGATTTAGGCAATGGTATAAAAAGTGTAATTATAAATGATCCTAAAACTTATAATTCACTTTCTTTTAAAACATTAGGATCTTTAATAAAAATATTTAAAAAATTAAATAACGATAACAAAACTCATGTGATTGTTATAAGTGGAAATGGCAAAGGTTTTAGTGCCGGTCATAATTTAAAAGAGGTTAAAGGTTTAAAAGTAAGATCCAAATACTTAAAACTATTCAATTTATGTTCTAAACTAATGATGGATATAGTTGAATGTAGAAAGCCAGTTATTGCGAAAGTTCATGGATCTGCTTATGCAGCAGGATGTCAGCTAGCTGCTAGTTGTGACTTAACTTATTGTTCAACAGACGCAAAATTTGCAACACCAGGTGTAAACATAGGTTTATTTTGTAGTACTCCCATGGTTGCAGTAAGTAGAAAAATTAACAGAAAAAGAATGATGAAAATGCTTTTAACAGGTGAGCCAATTAATGCAAGATACGCAAAAGAAATTGGTTTAATAAATGATTACTATCCAAAATCTAAACTAAATAAAAAAGTTTTAGAGGTTGCAAAAGTTATTTCATCTAAATCAAATGCTTCAATTAGAATTGGAAAGAAAGCTTTCTATAAACAATTAGAGATGCCACTAAAACAAGCCTACACTTACACAAGCAAGATGATGACTTTAAATATGATGAAACAAGATGCAAAAGAGGGAATATCAGCATTTTTAGGAAAAAGATCTCCCAAATGGAAAAATAGATAATGCGGGAGATAGAAACTATTTTGAAAAATTCAAAAACAATTGCAATGATTGGAGTTAGTTCTTTAAAAGAAAAAGAGGATAGAACAAATTTAAAAAGAAAACCTTCAACAATTGTTATGAAGTATATGCAAGAATTTGGGTATAAAGTTATACCGGTCAATCCATTTGCTGTAGGAGAAATAATTCATGGTGAGAAAGTAGTAGCTAAACTAAGTGACATAAATGAAAAGATAGATATAGTTAATGTTTTTAGACCATCTAAAGAAACTCCAGGAATAGCAGAAGATGCAGTTAAAATTAACGCTAAAGTTTTATGGTTACAATACGGAATTAAAAATGACGCAGCCGAGAAAATAGCAAACGATGCAAAAATCAAGTATATTTCAAATCGCTGCATTAAACAGGATTATCAAAATATTTTTCAAAAAGTTAATCCAGTTTTTCCAGCATTAAAAAATTAAAATACCCATAAAATGCTGAGAATATTTTTAGTTTTATTTTTGCTTTTTAATACCAACATTTTTGCCGAAGATTTAAAAAAAGTTTATTTCGGTGGCGGGTGCTTTTGGTGCATGGAAGAGTCTTTTGATAAAGCCGAAGGAGTAAAAGATGTAATTTCCGGATATTCTGGAGGTACAACAAAAAATCCAACCTATAAAGAAGTAACTTACGGAAATACTGGACACTTTGAAGTAGTTGAAATTGTCTATGATAGTAAAATAACAAACTTTGAAAATTTGTTAAATATCTTTTGGAAAAATATAGATCCATTTGATAAAGCTGGTCAATTTTGTGATAAAGGATACAGCTACAGATCAGTTGCGTTTTATCAAAATCAAGAACAAAAAAAATTAATAGAAAAAAGAATTAAAGAAATTGAGCTTCAGTATAATAAAAGTGTAGTAACTTATGTCAGAGATTTTGATAAGTTCTATAAAGCTGAAGATTACCACCAAAATTATTATCAAACTAATTTTATTAACTACTTACTTTATAAAAAGGGTTGTGGTAGAGAGAATAGATTAGATCAAATCTGGAAAAAATGAAAAATATTTTTATTGTCTACGGTCACTATAACCAAAATTCATTTAATGCAGCTATAAAGAATACATTTACAGAAGCTGCTCAAAAAAAAGGACACGCTGTTGATTGTGTAGATTTATATAAAGAGAATTTCAACCCAGTTTATGCAGGTGAAAAACCAGATGAAGTAGTCTTAGATCATCAAAAGAGAATTGATAAATCAGATGTAATAGTTTTAGTAGCACCTATTTGGAACTATCGAATGCCAGCAATTGTAGAGGGTTGGATTGACAGAGTTCTTTCTCCACCTTGGGCATTTACTTTTAAAAAGTTATTTGGAAATTATGGTTACCCAAAAGGAAATTTAAAAGGAAAAAAAGTTATTATATTTTGTACTTATGGCTCACCAAGATTTGCAGTGACAACTTTCTTTTTAAATATGCCTATAAGAAGATTAAAAAGAGGAGTTTTTTTCATTTGTGGTATTAAAGATGTACTTTACAGAAGATATTTTGAAGTTCCTTTCGTATCAGATGAAAAAAGAAAAAAATATTTAAAAGACGTAGAAAATACTGCTGCTAGTTTATAATTTATTTTTTTAACTTGTTAGAAAATTTTAAATTCTCAGAATTAAATTTTGATGAGTTTTCTTTAATGTATTGATCCATAATTTTTAATTTTTCGTCTTCAAACTCTGCAACTTTTCTCTGATTTAAATCAACATATAATGACAAAACCTCAATTGTTGATGCAACATATTTTTTTTCTTTGTGTACCATTTCAAGCTTATATTGAAGTCTTTTTTTGTCATGATCAAAAAAAATTAAGTTAACATCTACATCTTCTCCTTCTTTTACTTCTTGATTATAAGTAATATGAGACTCCACAACCATTGTGCTTTTTTTTGTTGTTTTTGCAGATTCTTCTCCCATTTGAAACTTGTTCATTAATATTTCTGCACCAAATATATCAAATATCAAAACGTAGTATGCGACATTCATGTGTCCATTATAATCAGTCCAATCCTTAATTATTTTTTTTGATGTTAAATAAAGAGTCATTTTTTCTTAAATTTATATCTAAATATTATATTATAAAATTGTGAAATTTAATATTTTTAAAACATTTTTTTTTATAATCATTTTTTTTAATACAAATTTTTCTTATGCAGAAATTTTAAAACCTAATATTTCTATTTTGCCATCTGAAGTTGTCAAAATACAATTAAGTAGTTTACAAAATAATAATTCTCCTAATATCGACTCTGGAATTTTACAAACCTGGGAATTTGCACATCCAAAAAATAAAAGTTTTACTGGTCCTTATGATAAATTTAAGAATATGATTAAAAAAGACTCATATTCAATCTTAATTAATCATAAGTCACATGAAGTAAAAGAGGTGTTTAAAAATGAAAACGTTGCTACATATGAAGTAGTTATTTTAGGAAAAGATAAAAAATTTTATAAATTTAAGTGGCAGGTAGAAAAGTATAATAAAGAAGGACCACTTAAAAATTGCTGGTTAACGACAGCTGTTTTAGCACCAAAAGTGTTAGGTTCTTCCGTTTAATTGTTCTCAGCTGGTTTAACTTTACCATTTTCCATCTTTGGAGGTGTATATTTTGTATCTGGCAGGAAACTATTATCAAACCTGAAGTAAACCAAAGTTAAAATTAAAAGTATTAAGCTTGTTAGAGAAAGTGCTAGGAAAGGTATTTTTTTATCTGATAATTTAAAAGCAAATTTAATTAAATAAAAAGTTATAAAAGGAGCTAAAATACTCAGTATAATTAATATTTTTTTTGTCATAGTGCGTCATTAGAATTATATATTAAAATCCCTATTTTGGTAATTTCACAAAATGTCTAAGCCTCCTTTTTATTTAAGAATCCCAATTTTAATGGCGATCCTTTGTTTACCACCTATTGGTGCAACCCAAATTGGATGGTATTTTTGGGGTAAAGCAGCAGGTCTTAACTGTGGAATGATTGTAGGTGCTATCAGCGTTACTGTAGCAGGTTATCTTATGTATATAAAAGACTGGCGAGACTTTGAAGATGATTAGTAAAAATTATGTTTCGTAATTTATCAAAATTTAGTAAAACCATATTGTGAAATCTAAATCTAAAGTTGTTGTTGTTGGTGGAGGTGTAGTAGGAGTTAGCGCACTATATCATTTAGCAAAAAAAGGTTGGTCGGATGTTGTTCTAGTTGAAAGAAAAGAATTAACTTCAGGATCCACTTGGCATGCAGCTGGACTATTACCTTTATTCAACATGAGCTATTCAGTTGGTCAATTACATAAATACGCAGTTAACTTGTACGGTAAGTTAGAGGAAGAGACAGGAAAAAATGTAGGCTTCAGCAGAGTATCTAATATTAGACTTGCAAACAATAAAGATAGAATGGATGAATATTTTCAGTACGCAGGTGTTGCTCAAACAATTGGTGTCGATGTAAAATTTTTAACTCCAGATCAAGTAAAAGAAATTTGGCCGCTTTGTAATACATCTGATTTAGTTGGGGCTATTCAACATCCTGAAGATGGTTACATCCAACCTGCAGATTTAACACAAGCTTTGGCTACAGGAGCAAGAAATAGAGGTGCAGAAATTTATAGAAACACAACAGTTGTAGGAATTAAACAAACCAAAAATGGTTGGGTTGTTGAAACAGATAAAGGATCAATAGAGTGTGAACATGTAATTTCTTGTTCAGGAAATTTTGCAAGACAAACTGGTAAAATGGTAGGATTAGACATTCCTGTTATACCAGTTGAGCATCAATACATTGTTACAGAACCTCATCCAGAAATTCAAAAAAGAAAAAAAGAAGGTTTACCTGAAATGGGAGTATTAAGAGACAGTGACAGCAGATGGTATATGAGAGAAGAAGCAGGAGGATTAATTTTAGGTCCATATGAAGATGGTGCTCCAGCATGTTACGTTAATGGACCATCTAAAGAGTCTGAGTATGAATTATTTCAAGAAGATTTAGATAGACTAGCACCTCATATAGAGGGTGCGATACACAGAGTTCCAGCTTTTGGTGAAGTTGGAGTTAAGAAAGTTTATAATGGTGCAATTTGTTATACGCCTGATGGAAATCCAATTGTTGGTCCAGCTTGGGGATTAAAAAATTTTTGGATTAATGAGGGACACAGTTTTGGAATAACTGCAGCCGGAGGAGCAGGTTGGCAACTAGCTGAGTGGATTGTTGATGGTGAACCTACAATTGATATGCTTGGTGTTGAACCAAGAAGATATGGCGACTATTGCTCTAAATCATATTTGATCAAAAAGAATGAAGAGGCTTATAGCCATGTTTTTATAAATCACTTCCCAGATGAAGAAAGACCAGCAGCAAGACCTCTGCGAACAGCTCCGTGTTACGATAGAATGAAAAATTTAGGTGCTGTTTTTGGTCAAAAATTTGGTTGGGAGAGACCGAATTTTTTTGCAACAGATGGAATGGAACAAAAAGATGATTGGTCGTTTAGAAGATCTAAATGGTTTAGCGCTATAGAAAAAGAGTGCAAAAATGTAAGAGAAAACGTTGGCCTGCTAGATATGACGGCTTTTGCAAAATGTAGAATAAAAGGACCTGGAGCTGAGGCTTTTTTAGATAAGCTTGTAGCAAATAAATTACCAAAAAAAATTGGAAGAATTAATCTTTGCCACGCACTAAATACAAAAGGGGGAGTTCACTCAGAATTTACAATCATGAGAGAATCTGAAACAAGTTTTTATCTTGTCTCTGCTGGTGCTTTTCAAAGATTAGACCACGATTGGATTTTAAAATGGATGCCAAACGATGGATCTGTTCAATTTGAAAATTTAACAAATAGCAATGGTGTCCTTGTTGTTGCAGGACCAAAAGCTAGAGAACTAATGCAAAAAGTCTCAAAAGATGACTTTTCAAATGAAAATTTTAAATGGCTAAGTTCTAAAATGGTTGATGTAGGTTATGCACCTGTTAATGCAATGAGAGTGAATTTTGTAGGAGAACTTGGATGGGAACTTCATCATCCAATTGAATATCAAAATCATATTTTTGATAAATTAATGGAAGCAGGTAAAGATTTAGGAATTAAACCTTTTGGTATAAGAGCTATGAATAGTTTAAGAGTTGAAAAATCATACAAACTAGTTGGTACAGAGTTATCAATCGAATACTCACCTTATGAAAGTGGCTTAGATAGATTCATTCATCCAAATAAAGGAAGTTTTATAGGTTTAGAAGCTTTAAACAAGTGGAGAGAGAAGGGATTTAATAATAAATTAGTTACATTAGAAATTCATAATCCAAAAGATGCAGATGTTCTTGGAAACAATCCTATTTACGAAAACGGAAGTGTTATCGGAAGAGCAACAGGTGGCGATTACGGTTTTAGATTAGGTAAATCAATTGCACTAGGCATGGTTAAACCAGAGCTTGGTAATGTAGGGCAAAAATTAAAAGTTGAAATTTTAGGTGAAAAATATGATGCAACTATTCTGGACGAAAGTCCTTATGATCCAGAAAATAAATTATTGAGAGCATAATGAAAATATTAGTAGCTGTAAAAAGAGTAATTGATTACAACGTCCAAGTAAGAGTAAAGGATGATGGAACTGGTGTTGTAACTGATAATGTAAAGATGTCTACCAATCCACCAGATGATAATGCAATTGAAGAAGCAGTAAAGATAAAAGAATCAGGTAAAGCTAAAGAGGTTGTGGCAATTACAATCGGAGATGATAAAGCGCAGGAGACAGTAAGAAAAGCTCTTGCAGTAGGAGCGGACAGAGGAATTCATGTTAAAGTTGATGGTATAGTTGAGCCATTAGCTGTTTCTAAAATATTAAAAAAGATAGTCGAAAAAGAAAATCCAGATTTAGTATTTATGGGAAAACAAGCAATTGATGATGATTGCAATCAAACAGGTCAAATGTTAGCTGCAATATTAAATTGGCCCCAAGCAACTTTTGCTTCAAAAATTGAAGTTAAGGAAAAATCTTTAGAGGTTACTAGAGAAATTGATGAGGGCTTAGAAACGATCGAAGTAAACATACCTGCAATTGTAACTTGTGATCTAAGACTTAATGAACCTAGATACGCATCTTTACCAAATATTATGAAGGCAAAGAAAAAACCTTTAGAACAGTTAAATGCATCTGATTTAGGGGTTGATACTAAAGCGAGAATCGAGCAAATTAAAGTAGAAGAACCGCCAAAAAGAAAAGCTGGTATAAAAGTCGCAAGTGTATCAGAATTGGTTCAAAAATTAAAAAATGAGGCTAAAGTAATATAATGTCAGTTTTATTAATAGCAGAACATAATAACACAGATCTTAGACCATTTACTTTTAATGCAGCAACAGCTGCATCAAAAATTAATGAAGATTTACATGTTTTGGTACTTGGTAACAAATCAGATAGCGTTGCAAAAGCTGCAAGCGAAATACCATTAGTCAAAAAAGTGATCCATGTTGATAATGAAATATTTGACAATTTTACTGCTGAAAATTACACATCTACGATTTTAAAGCATGTAGATAATTATTCACACATTGTTTGTTCAGCAAATACATTTGGAAAAAATTTAATGCCTAGGGTGGCAGCATTATTAGATACGTCACAAGTTAGCGATATAGTTAATGTTATTTCTGAAGACACTTTTTTAAGACCAATTTATGCAGGTAACGCATTTGCAACTGTTAAAAGTAATGACAAGAAAAAATGCGTAACTATAAGACCAACATCTTTTGATCCAGCATCTTCAACTGGAGGATCAGCAGAAATAGTTAAATCCGAGCCAGGGGACAAGTTTGAGAGTTCAAAATTTGTTAAGAGAGAGGAAATAAAATCTGATAGACCAGAATTAGGCACTGCAAGAGTTGTTATTTCTGGTGGAAGAGGAATGCAAAATTCGGATAATTTTAAATTGATTACTGCTATCGCAGATAAACTTAATGCTGCGATAGGAGCTTCAAGAGCAGCTGTCGATGCAGGTTATATCACTAATGATCATCAAGTAGGTCAAACTGGCAAAGTTGTTGTACCTGATTTGTATATTGCAGTTGGAATATCTGGCGCGATCCAACACTTAGCTGGAATGAAAGAGAGTAAAGTAATCGTTGCAATTAACAAAGATGGAGAAGCTCCGATTTTTAGTGTTGCCGATTATGGATTAGAAGCAGATTTATTTGAAGCATTACCTCAATTTTTAGAAGAATTAAATAAACTCAATAGTATTCAAAAGTAATTCATGACTAGAGAAGTTATGGAATATGATGTTGTTATTGTTGGTGGAGGACCATCAGGGTTAGCAACAGCGATAAAACTTAAACAATTAAATTCTGAAATTAATGTTTGTATTTTAGAAAAGGGAGCAGAAATTGGTTCCCATATTTTATCAGGAAATGTTTTTGAAACGAGGGCTTTGGATGAATTATTACCTAACTGGAAAGAATTAAATTCACCAATTAAAACAAAAGTTACAAAAGAAAAATTTTTATTTCTTGGAAAAACAAAATCAATAAGTTGGCCAACATGGTTGTTACCAAAAGTTCAACAAAATCATAAAAATTATATTATTAGCCTTGCAAATTTGTGTAGATGGTTGGCTGAACAAGCAGAGGCATTAGGTGTAGAAATATTCCCGGGCTTTCCAGCTTCTGATATTTTGTATCATGAGGATGGATCTGTAAAAGGTGTTGTCACTCAAGACATGGGTTTAGATAAAAACGGAGAAAAAAAAGATAGCTATGAGCCTGGAATGGAGCTTCATGCAAAAGTAACTGTTTTTGCTGAAGGCTGCAGAGGACACTTAGGAAAAAATTTGATTAAAAAATTTGATTTGAGCAAAGGAAAAAATCCACAGCAGTACGGTATCGGCTTTAAAGAAATTTGGAAAGTAGATGAAAAAAATCATGAAGAAGGATTAGTTATGCACACTGCTGGTTGGCCATTAGATAATAATACATACGGTGGAAGTTTTGTTTATCATGCTGAGAACAAGGAAGTTTATTTAGGATATGTAATTGGTTTAGATTATCAAAATCCTCATCTATCTCCATTTGATGAATTTCAAAGATTTAAAACACATCCTGCTATTTCAAAAATGCTTAATGGAGGTAAAAGAATTTCTTACGGTGCAAGAGCTTTAATTGAAGGGGGTATCCAAAGTTTACCACGAATGTTTATGCCTGGCGCTTTATTAATTGGTTGTGATGCAGGTACTTTAAATATGCCTAAAATAAAAGGTTCACACACAGCAATGAAAAGTGGTTTGATAGCTGCAGAAACTATAGTTGAGCATCTAAAAGATAAAAAAGATTTATCAATTTATGAGGAAAAATTCAAAAAAAGTTGGGCTTATGAAGAATTACATGCAGCAAGAAATGTTAAACCAAGCTTTAGTTGGGGTTTAATTTTAGGCATTATTTTTACAGGAATTGATCAAATATTATTTAGAGGAAAGCTACCATTCACGTTGAAACATAAGCACGCAGATCATGAAACTTTAAAACCAGCAAATAAAATGCCAGTTATAGAGTACCCAAAACCAGATAACATCTTAACTTTTGACAAAACTAGCTCTGTATATTTAACTGGAACAAATCATGAGGACAATCAGCCAGTCCATCTCCAGCTGAAAGATAAAGAGTTACCAATAAAATATACTTTAGAAAAATATGATGAACCTGCACAAAGATATTGTCCAGCAGGTGTTTACGAAGTTCAAAATGAAAATGGTTCACCGAAATTTGTAATAAATGCTCAGAATTGCATTCATTGTAAGACGTGTGATATCAAAGAACCATCCCAAAATATTACTTGGGTAACACCTGAAGGAAGTGGTGGTCCAAGATATGGGAATATGTAATTTAAGATAAGTCTATTGCGTATTTTTTTAAGGTTTCAATCGGAATAAGTTTCAAAGTATTTTCGTGAGTTCTTTTTAAAAAAATAGGACATCCTTTGTTTGCATCAATTGCTCTTGCATACCAACTTGCACAAACACACCAGCAATCACCATCTTTTAATCCAGGAAATCCAAATTCTGGATGAGGTGTTATTAAATCATTACCAGCCTCTTTGCACCAATTTAAAAATTCATTAGATACTTTTGCACAAACTGTATGAACACCTTTGTCGTTTTCATCTGTATTACAACATCCATCTCTATACCAACCAGTTAATGGATCTGATGAGCATAATTCAAGATCCTCACCTAAAACGTTTTTTTGTTTTTTAGTCATGAAAAACGTCAGCAACTTTTTTATCTAATTCAACATTAAAAGAGAATGATCTTCTTTCGCCATCAACTACAAAAGGATATGCAGTATGCATAAGGTAGTTTGGAAATAATATTAAATCACCAACCTTTGGTACATGATTATAAATACTTTTATTTAAAAACATCCTAGAACCATTTATAAAATCTATAGTTCCATTAGTTCTCTTTTTCTTTTTACTAAAATTTAAGTTTTTTGGTATTTTTAGATATCCTACACCGGATATATTTCCATCATGGTAATGAACTGGATTGTATTCATTCTTAAATTGTCTAACCACCCAAAAATTTTTAATATTTATTTTATTGGTTGACTTATTAATTGTACCTTTTAAATAATTTTTTACTTTTTCGTGAATAAACTTTTTAAGCTTTTTATTTATAAAATTTTTGGAAAGCTCAATCTCTTGATATACTTCTCCAACTAATTTTTTAGAGTAATCTTTTTTTTTAGATTTTTTTTCATTTAATATAATTCTTTCAACCTCTTGATTAATATCGTTTACAACTTTTTTACTAAGTTTTATTTTTGCCAATTTAGGACCAAAAGGACTTATTATATTAATTTTTTTTGACATTATATTTTAGTTGGATTTGGCTGACCTTTATAAACAACTTCAGGGTCAAATTTCTTTTCTTTTTCTTCAAATTTCATTTTTATCTCTCTCGCATTGTCAATTTTTCCTAGAGGAACGGATCTATAAAAACATGATCTATATCCAACATGGCAACTTGAGCCTGAACCAATGTCTACAGTTAACCATACAGCATCTTGATCATCATCAATTCTAACTTCTATAACTTTTTGCACAAAACCACTTGTTTTACCTTTATGCCAAATTTGATTTCTTGATCTACTCCAGTAATGAGCTTCTTTAGTTTCAATTGTTTTTTTCAAAGCTTCTACATTCATATAACCATGCATTAATATTTCTTTTGTCTTTGAACATGTAGTGATGACTGGAATTAATCCATCATTATCAAATTTAGGGGATAATAAATTTCCCTCTTCAATATCTGTGACATTTTCTCTTTTTTTAAACATATTTTTAGAAGTATTTAGCACATAAAAGATTATAATAAATATTTTAAAAAGGTTAAATTATATATATAACTATCTCGATGAAATTAGTTAAAGAGCAAAATAGACCAATAAATAATAACGAAGTATCAGATAAAGAAGCTGAAGAGGCTTATATCAAAATATTAAAATGGATAGGGGAAGATCCAAGCAGAGAAGGATTAATAGAAACTCCTAAGAGAGTATTAAAAGCATATAGAGAATATTTTAAAGGTTACCAGGAAGACCCTAATAAAATATTAAGCAAAACTTTTGGCGATGTAGAGGGATACAATGATATGGTAATACAAAAAAATATATCAGTTCAGAGTCATTGCGAACATCACATGGCACCAATTTTAGGAATTGCACATGTAGCTTATATGCCAAACGAAAGAGTTGTAGGTTTAAGTAAACTTGCAAGAGTTGTAGAAGTTTTTTCAAGAAGAATGCAAACTCAAGAAAGATTAACAAAACAAATTGCAACAACTTTAATGGATTCTTTAGAAGCAAAAGGAGTAGCAGTTACAATAAATGCAACTCACCAATGTATGACAACTAGAGGGATTAAAAAGGAACAAGCTACAACTATAACTAATTATTATTTAGGTAAATTTAAAGACGACCTAGCTTGTCAAAATAGATATCTAAGATTTATTAGTAGTAAAATCTAATAAATTTAAAAAAAGTAATGTCTGATAATTTTAAAGCGTTAATTGTAAATCAAGAGGGTGAAAAATTTTCAAGAGAAATTAAAAATATAGAAAAATCATTTTTAAAACATGGTGATGTTTTAGTTAAGGTTGATTATTCTACATTAAATTTTAAAGATGCTTTAATTTTAAAAAATGGCGCAAGATTAGTTAAAGAATTTCCACATATTCCAGGTATCGATTTTTCAGGTACAGTAGTTGAAAGTAAAAGTGAAAAATTTAAAGAGGGTGATGAAATAATCCAGACCGGCTGGAGGGTTGGTGAAATTTACTTTGGTGGATATTCTCAATTTGCAAAAGTAAATTCAAATTTTTTGGTAAAAAAACCTAAAGGAATTACATCTAGACAAGCAATGATGTTAGGTACTGCTGGTATGACAGCAATCCAATGCGCTTTTACGACTAAACAAACTAGAGAAGTTTTGCTACTTGGAGAAAAAGTTAACGATGTAATTGTTACAGGAGCCTCTGGTGGAGTTGGAAGTATTGCAGTCATGATACTTAGTAAAATGGGTTGCAATGTAACAGCCGCAACAACTAAACCAAATGAAGAATATCTTAAATCACTAGGTGCAAAAAATATAATAAAATCAGGTGACTTAGACAAAGAGGCAAGACCATTGGATAAAGGATTGTACGATGGTGCAGTTGATACAGTTGGTGGAAATATTTTAGCTAATATTTTATCTCATGTTAAGCCCAACGGAATAGTTGCAGCGTGTGGAAATGCATCAAGTATAAAATTAAATACTACTGTAATGCCTTTTATCATAAGAGGTGTAAAACTTTGGGGAATAGACTCTGTAAGTGTATCTATAAAGAGAAGAGAATTCCTGTGGGATGAAGTTTCAAAACTTGTAGATTTCGATTTACTTGACAAGTCCATCAAAGAAATAAGTCTCGAACAACTTTTAGTTGAATATTCAAAAATGCTTGAAGGCAAAACTTCTGGAAGATACATTATTAATGTTAATAAATAATGGATTGGGACAAGCTAAAAATATTTCATGCAGTTGCAGAAGCTGGTAGTTTTACAAGCGCAACAGTTAATCTAAATCTCAGTCAATCAGCAATAAGTAGACAAATTCAGGCTTTAGAGGAGGACCTTAAAGTCAAACTATTCGAGAGGCATGCAAGAGGTCTTACTTTAACAGAAAATGGGGAGTATGTATTTAAAACTGCCCACGAGGTAATCAGCAAGCTTAAAGAGGTCGAAACTTCACTTGGAGATCAAAAGAATAAACCAAGCGGAAAATTAACTGTCACCACTGTTGTAAGTTTTGGAACAACATGGCTAACTCCAAGAATTCAAGAATTCATGCAACTAAATCCAGATATAGAAGTAGAGCTTATTTTTGACGACAAAGAGCTGGATTTAAGCACCAGACAAGCTGATATTGGTATTTTTATGAGAAGACCTAAACAACTAAATTATATACAAAAAAAATTAATAGATATAAATTACCATATTTATGGTTCGCCAAAATATTTGGAAAAACACGGTTTTCCAAAAAATACAAGTGACTTAAACAAACACTCTTTTATATCATTTGGAAGAGGCGCTCCTTCACCTGTTTATAATCCTGATTGGGCTTTAAAATTAGGTACAAAAGACAATAAAAAAAGAAAAACTGTGATGAAAGTTAACAGTGTTTATGGCTTATTGTTAGCTGTTCAAAGTGGAGTTGGATTAGCTGCTTTACCTGATTATATTACCGTAAATCAGCCAAATATTGTTAAAGTATTACCAAACATTGAAGGCCCAATAACTGAGGCCCATTTTGTTTACCCACAATCAATGAAAAATGTAGCTAGAGTTCAGGCTTTCAGAAACTTTTTATACAGCAAAATCTCAGAGTGGGAATTTTAAATATCGCTTGACCCCTGCGTCAATATATGCGATTGATAATCATTATCAGTGAGATTAATAATCATTTTCAATGAGATTAATTCTCATTATCAATAGTGCGGAAGAAGGGTAATTAATAAAATGAAAAAACTAAGTATATATACAATACTTTTAACTTTCATTTCTAGTTTAACGATAGCTGCTGAAGTTAATATCTTTAATGCAAGACATTACAAAGCTGATGCAGAACTTTACAGTAAGTTCACAAACAAAACTGGGATTAAAGTTAATTTAATAAACGGAAAAGCAGGAGCTCTTGAAAAAAGAATGATCGAAGAGGGAGCAGATTCTTCCGCTGATCTTTACATCACAGCTGATGCTGGTAGATGTGGAGCATTCAAAGCAAAAGGGATGACGCAAGGTGGTTTAATTTCACCTGCAATAAAAGCAGCTGTTCCGTCAAACTTTAGAACGAACCATTGGACAGGAATTGCTAAGAGAGCAAGAATTGTTTACTACGCTCCAGACAGAGTATCAGGTGCGGAGTTGTCAGGTTTAACTTACGAAAGTTTAGCTGACACAAAATGGAAGGGTAGATTAGTAATTAGAGCATCAGGTAATATTTATAATAAATCACTTGTAGCATCATTAGTTAAAAATAATGGTAAAAAAGCTACAGCTGATTGGGCAAAAGGTGTTGTTGCAAACATGGCTAGGACACCAACAGGAAATGACCGAGCTCAAATTATGGCAGTCGCTGCTGGGGAAGCAGATATTGCTGTTGCTAATACATATTATCTAGCATTAATGTTATCAGGAAACAAAGGAGCAGAGCAACAAGCTGCTGCAAAAAAAGTAAAAGCTTTCTTTCCTAACCAAAATGATAGAGGAACACATATGAATATTAGTTGTGCTGCTTTAGTAAAAGGCGCACCTAATAAAGCAAATGCGATTAAACTTGTAGAGTTTTTATTAACTCCAGAAGCTCAAGAGCACTTTACAAATAATACTTTTGAGTTTCCAATGATCGATGGTGTTTCTCCAAGCCCACTGGTTGTGAACAATATAGGATTAGATTTTAAACAAGATCTAAAAACTAAAGTTTCAAGCTACGGTGCTAAACAAGCTGATGCATTAGAAGTAATGACAGCAGCTGGTTGGAAATAATATGAAAGATAAAAAAGAATTTATTTCTGAAATAGATTATAATAAATCTTCTAAAGGATGCTCACCGTGTCTTTCAGAGTGTAAAAAAATCAATGACAGAATAAATAAAAGAAATTTATCTGATATTAAAGATAAGGAGGTTCCGCACATCCTAAAGGTTTTTGATTTTTAGATAATTTCTTGATTATATGCCCGTGGACGATCTCCTCCATGGACATATTTAATTTCATGATTATAAGGCGGATTATAATATGAAAAAAATTAATATTTGGTACTTAAGCTCTTTTCTCATCTCATTTGTAGTTTTAATTCCTATAGCAACTGTTTCTTTCAGTTTTTTCGAGGAGACAACAGAATATTACAAAATTTTAAAGGAAACCTTTTTATTCGAATATATATATAATTCTGCAACTTTATTGGTTGGAGTTTTGATTTTAACATTTATCTTTGGAACTGGCACAGCTTATCTTGTTTCTTTTTATGATTTTCCAGGAAGTAATTTTTTTAAATGGGCTTTAATATTATCTTTTGCTGTTCCTCCGTATATTTACGCATACTCTATTTTTGCTTTCTTTGATAATTACGGGACAGCTTTTACTATTCTTAAAAATTTATTTGGTGAAGGGGAATACAATAAACACATACCGAAATTTAGTGGAATATTTGGAGCGATATTATCATTATCTTTTTCTTTGTTTGCCTATGTATATATTTTAGCCAGAGCTTCTTTTTTATATCAATCTCAAAATTTGATAGATCTCAGCAAAAATTTGGGATTTTCTAAAATAAGGTCTTTTTTAAAGGTTATTTTACCATCTGCTAGGCCTGCGATAGTCGCTGGATTATCCTTAGTGGCAATGGAAACATTGGCAGAATTTGGTGCTGTAGACTTTTTTTCAATAAACACCCTAACAACTGGAATATATAATTCATGGATAACATTTGATGACCTTGCGTTTGCAAATAGACTTTCATTCTTTTTATTACTGTTTATCTTCGCTTTATTCATTTTAGAAAATTTATCAAGAAAACAAGCAAAATATCATTCAAACTCATCGAGTAGATTTAAACAAAGAGAGAAATATAAACTAGATGGAGGAAAAAGTTTTTTGGCATTTTTATTTTGCTTTTTAATATTTTTTTTAAGTTTCATATTTCCATCTAGCCAAATGTTTTATTGGACAATTATTTATTCTGATAATCTTTTTGATTTAGAAGTGTTAAGTCTAATTTATAATACTTTATATTTAGTTTTTTTATCAAGTTTAGCACTTATCATTTTTTCATTTATATCTAATTACGGAATGAGAGTTTCAAAAAGCAAACCTTTAAATGTAATGAATACTCTATCAATATCTGGATATGCAATACCAGGTGTAATCTTAGCAATTGCATTTATTACTTTTATCGCATGGTTTGATAATAATTTTGTAAAATTATTTGGATTTGAATCTATAAAAAAAGTATTTTTTGGTTCAATACTAGGACTTGTTATAGTTTATTTTATAAGGTTTTATTCGTTAGCGTGTAACGGTATAAAGTCAGGATATGAAAAAATTAATCTTTCTGTTGACGAGAGTGCGTATTTACTAGGTTATTCAAAAATTAAAACATTTGTTAATATACATATACCTTATTTAAGGAATTCAGTTTTATTTGTGGCAATTTTAATTTCTCTTGAAATAATTAGAGAGCTTCCAATTACATTAATTTTAAGACCATTTAATTTTGAGACATTCGCAACTACTGCTTATATATATGCATCTGAGGATTTATTAGAGGCAGCTGCAGCACCGTCCTTAATTTTAATCTTAATTGCTAGTGTATTTATTTTATCGACATCTAAGTTTATATTGCGAGATTAAATGAAAAATATTTTTGAAATAAAAAACGTAAATTTTTCAGTAGATGGAATTGAAAAAGTAAAAAATGTTTCTTTTTCGATCGAAAATGAAGGAGATATAATTTGTTTGTTAGGACCTTCTGGTATAGGTAAAACTACAATTTTAAGAACTATAGCTGGGCTTGAAAAAATTAATAAAGGTGAAATTTTTTTAAAAGGACAATTAATATCCTCAAAAGATAATCATGTGGAACCAGAGAATAGAAATATATCATTAGCTTTTCAGGATAATTGTTTATTTCCTCATTACACTGTAGAAAAAAATATCCAAATAGCTGTAAATAGAAATAGAAACAAAACAAAAAAAATCATTCCAGATTTTATAATTAAATTGTTAAATTTAAATAATGTCTTAAAAAAATTTCCTCATCAAATAAGTGCTGGTGAAGCACAACGTGTTTCTCTAGCAAGATCATTAGTATTTGAACCGGACTTATTACTTTTAGATGAGCCACTGTCAAACGTTGATCAAAGCTTTAAGGAAGAAATACAAATACAACTAAAAAAAATCTTAAAAAATTTAAAGATAACTACAATTGTAGTAACTCACGATTCTTATGAAGCTTTTTATTTAGGCAATAAATGTGGTGTTATTTTAGATGAAAAATTAAAACAGTTTGATGACCCTTATAAAGTCTACCATTATCCAAATTCTGTTAGTGTAGTTAACTTTTTAAATAGAGGAATTTTAATACCAGCCAAAGTCACTGGAAAAAACACATTAGAAAATGATGATTTAGGCACTATAGAGGGTAAATTTGTTAAACCTGTTGAAATTGGTTCTAATGTTAAATTATTATTACAACCTGAAGATCTTATTCATGACGATAAAAGTAACTTAAAATTTGATGTGGTAGACAGAAAATTTAGAGGGACTAACTTTATCTATACTCTTAGAACAGAAAAAGGTAATTTAATACCAGTTTTCGTTCACTCTCACCATATTCACCTACATGATATAGATGAAAAATTTGGTATAAAAAAACCAGTTTATATAGATCATTTAGTTTGTTTTTAAATTATTTATCTGTCTTAACGTAAACTGAGACACCTCTTGTATCTATATCCACATCAAATTTTTTATGAAGAGGAGGAAACGCCCTTTGAGAACAATCTAATCTATCACAAGTTCTACATGATACGCCAATCGGTATTTCAGTTTTTTTATCATTTAAGTTTAAATTTTCTGTATATACAAAGTCCTTTGCGTATTTCGCCTCACAACCTAATCCAATAGACAGCATACTTTTCTTTCTTCCGTATCTACCAACACCTTTCTCCACTGTTTTTGCAATACAAACATATTTTTTTCCATTACTCATTTTACTAACAGCTGCTTGAATGACGCCAGGTCTAGTAAAGGCTGAATAGACGTTCCATCTAGGACATGCTCCGCCGTATCTTGGTATTTCAATACCAGACAAAGAAAATCTTTTCGATATATTTCCAGCTATATCTACTCTTAACATATGAAAAGGTATACCAGGTAACTTAGGATCCTGCAGACAAGTAACTCTATGCGCTACTTGTTCAAAAGACGTAGCAAATGTATTTTGTAGTAATTCCAAATCATATTTTAATTTTTTACATTCAGAATGAAATAATTTGTAAGGCATCAATATAGCTGCAGCACAATAATTTAATAACGCTATTTTTGTTAATCTTTTTGCCTCATCTGAGGGAAATTTAAATTCTGATAAATACTCATTAATTTCATTTATAGCTCCTTCCTGTGCTATTTGAGCTGCAGCATGTAATTTTTTTGTCTCTAATGAATTATATTCGCTTAATAAAAGTTCTTTATTATTTTTGTTAAAAATTTTTGAAAATGGTTTTCCTTCCTCCGGAATAATATCTTTAACATTAATTGAATACTCTGTTTTTAAAAAATCACAAAGAGCAACATATCTAGTTCTATTATTTAATTGCACTTTATCAAAAATTTTATTTGCAAACTCTTCAAGTTTTGGAAAATAATTTTTTTTCTCTTGTAAAAAATCAGATATTACTTCTCCCGGAAATGAAGTCTTACGGCTATCAATTATTTTACCTGAAAGTGTTTCAACTTTACTTATAATTTCATGATCTTTTTGTTTATAATTATCCCCCAGTTTGATCAAAGCCCTTGCTATCTTAGGGTTAGTATTTACAAGATCTTTTACTTCAGGACCAAGAATATCTAGATCTTCAAATAATTGATCATCTAACAATTCTGAAATATCATTCACTAAATTTAAATCTGATTTATTTGTTAAATCTGATAATTCTATTTTGAGCTCTTCACAAACTTTAAGAAGCAGATCTCCATCGATTTTTCTTTTACCACTTTCTATTAAATTGAGGTAACTAGGTGAAATTCCAAGTTGATCAGCCAATTTGTTAGCTTGAAGACCTAATTGCCGTCTAAAAGACTTGATTTTTGGGCCTATTTTTACATCTAATTGACTCATAATTTTCTATTTGTAAACTTTGTAAATTATAATTTACAATAAATTTATCAATTTTACAAGCATTATTAACTTATTACTGGATTTTGTAAATTTTGTAAATTATAAAGTTTACATGAACAACAAAAACAAGATAAAAAATCAAGTAAATAAGGCTTTTAATTCTGACCATGAAAATCAAAACCACTCTGACAACTCTGGCATTTACTTAAGAGATGATCATTGCGATTGGGGTTCAAGTGGAATGAATGAGTTTACTAACGAGTATAATAGTAACTAATTTTAAAGTCTTAATTATTAATTATTTCTAAGGAAAAAATGAGCTCCGAGTCTAAGATATCATATGACCTAAAAAGATTTGCAGGAGTAAAAAGGGATTATACCCCGGAAGATGTTGAAAGATTAAGAGGATCTATAAAAGTAGAGTATTCAATGTGCAAACATCAATCTCAAAAATTATGGAGACTGTTAAACTCTGAACCTTATATTAATACATTAGGTTCATTATCTGGAAATCATGCAGTTCAGCATGCAAAAGCAGGCCTTAAAGCAATTTATCTAAGTGGATGGCAGGTAGCAGCTGATGCTAATAGTGCAGGGGAAATGTATCCAGATCAATCATTATATCCATATGACAGTGCCCCAAAACTTGTAGAATCAATGAATAATGCTTTAATGAGAGCAGATCAAATTCAACATATGGAAATTAAAGACGGTCAAATGAAATCTAAAGATAGAGTTGATTACATGTTGCCAATAATTGCTGATGGTGAGGCTGGATTTGGTGGACCACTAAATGTTTTTGAGTTAGCTAAAAAATTTATAAAAGCTGGCGCTGCTGGTGTTCATTTTGAGGACCAGCTAGCAAGTGAGAAAAAATGTGGACATATGGGTGGAAAAGTATTGGTTCCAACAAGTACAATGATAAAAAATTTAAAAGCAGCTAGATTGGCTGCAGATATCGCTGATGTTCCTTTAATAATTTTAGCAAGAACAGATGCAAATGCAGCAAAACTAATTACCAACGATCATGATGAAAATGACAAACCTTTTCTAACTGGTGAAAGATCACCAGAGGGATTTTATTATGTTAAACACGGAATTGATCAAGCAATATCCAGAGGACTTGCTTACGCACCATACTCTGACTTAATTTGGTGCGAGACAGCAACTCCAAATTTAGAGGAAGCTAAAAAATTTGCTGACGCAATACACGATAAATTTCCAGGTAAATTACTAGCTTATAACTGTTCACCATCTTTTAATTGGAAAAAACATTTGTCAGACTCTGAAATTGCAACTTTTCAACAAAAAATTAGTGGTATGGGATATAAATTTCAATTCATCACACTTGCGGGCTTTCATACACAAAATATTGCAATTTTTGAATTAGCGGAAAAGTATAAAAAAGAAGGAATGACTGCATATTCAAGAATTCAAGAGCAGGAATTTGCAAGAGAAAAAGATGGATATACTAGTGTGAAACATCAAAGAGAAGTTGGAACATCATATTTTGATGCTGTTTCAAATACGATTAGTGGTGGAAAAAGTTCTACAACTGCCATGGAAGGCTCAACGGAAAAAGAGCAATTTTAAATAAATTATTTACAATCAAAAAATATTTATATAAATTTACCCTATGGGGTGCTGTTATGGCTGAGAAATACCCATTGAACCTGTCCGGTAATTCAGAAAGGGATAAATGGAACAACAAAATATTTTAAATCCAACATCTGCTATCACACTAATTTTATTAATTAGTTTTTCTTTTGTCCTGGTTGTTTTTTTTTACTCGAAAAAATTCAAAGGTTTAGACAATTACTTGGTAGCTAACGGGTCAGTTGGAACATTTTCATTAACATGTAGCCTAGTAGCCTCAGCTTTGGGTACTTGGATTTTGTTTGGTCCCGCATCAGCTGCAACATGGGGTGGGATTGGTGCGGTTATTGGTTATTCACTAGGAACTGCGTTTCCCTTATTTGCAATTATTTTTATTGGAAAAATATTTAGAAATTCTTACCCAAAAGCAAAAACTTTAATTGAAGTTATTAGATTAAGGTTTGGAAAACATATATTTAAGTTGATCTTAATTTTGTCGATATTTTACATGACCATTTTTTTGATTGCAGAGGTTACAGCTGTATCTATTTTGATAAATTATATTTCAGGAACCAAATTATGGGTTACTGCTTTAATAGTTATTTCTAGTTCACTTATATATACTCTATATGGTGGTTTAAGAGCATCAATATTCACGGATAATATTCAATTCATAGTTTTTACATTATTGTTATTAATAGCTTTTTCTTATTTATTTTCATTTAACACAAACGAATTTAGTTTTGAATTTATAAATAAAAATAAGCCAAATTTATTAAGCAAAAATTATATTCCTAACTTTACCGCAGGCTTAACATTCTTTATTGCTGTTGCAGCTACTAATCTTTTTCACCAAGGAAATTGGCAAAGAGTTTATGCTGCAAAAAATAACGATGTTTTAAAAAAGAGTTTGTTGTTTTCCTTTTTAATTATAATTCCCATTGTATATATGATGGGTTTTACAGGATTAGTATCTGTATCTAAAAATTTGAATGTAACACCTGATCTTGCTTTTTTTTCCTTATTATTAAATAATGAAATACCTACGTTGTCTATTATAGTCATTGTGCTTGGTATATCTTTGACTATAAGCAGTATAGATACACTTATAAATGCTATATCTAGCTTGATAATAGTTGATGGAAAAAAAGTGTTAAGTTCTAATAAAGATTACTTAAAATTATCTAGAAATATAATTATAGGCCTTTCTTTTATCGCTTTATATGTTGCCTCAAAAGGTTTTAGTATCTTGTATCTATTTTTACTAGCTGACTTATTTTGTTGTGCGGCGGTTTTGAGTATATTTTATAGTTTTTACTCAAAATCATTTAATGAAAAAACAGCTTATATCTCAATTGTAGTCGGGTTGTTAGGAGGTATGTTGTTATTTCCAAGTCCTGATTTTTCAAAAAGTATCTTAGTTGGTATTCTGTTCCCTGCAAGTTATTTCCCAGAATTTGTAACACAATCTCTTTTATTTCTGTCATTTATAGCGGCAACATTACTTCCAGTTTTGACTTGGAAAGTAAAGTAAATATATTATTATATAAGTATGTTTGAATTTGTTTTACCCTTTATAATATTAATCATCGTTGTAGTATTTGTTCATGAATATG
This sequence comes from uncultured Pelagibacteraceae bacterium, assembly GCA_902610315.1. Taxonomy (GTDB): domain Bacteria; phylum Pseudomonadota; class Alphaproteobacteria; order Pelagibacterales; family Pelagibacteraceae; genus Pelagibacter. Next base: position 7,883 of record CACLVA010000008.1, on the reverse strand, counting down.
GACATTATTATTTTGCTCGTAGATATGGTGTAGGTGTAACAGATTTTTCAATTGGTTTTGGCAAAGAATTATTTGGATGGAATGACAAATCAGGTACTCGTTGGAAAGTTTGCTGGATTCCTTTAGGAGGTTATGTAAAATTTTTTGGAGATAGGAATGTATTTTCCCAAGCTGATCGTGATGAAATTTTTAAAAAGTACAATGAAAAGGATAGAGAAAAACTTTTTACCTTAAAACCATTATATCAAAGAGCATGGATTGTTTTTGGAGGCCCACTTGCTAACTTTATATTGGCTATATTTATATTTTTAATGATAAATATTTTTGTTGGAAAGGATTTTACTCCAGCAATGATAAGTGAGGTCACCAAAGATAGCCCTGCACAAGTAGCTGGATTAAAAAAGAACGACATAATATTGTCTATCGATAATAATAAAGTCAAGAGTATTTTAGATGTATCTAAATTTATAACTTTATCGACATCTGAATTTATTGATTTTAAAGTTTCACGGTATGACCAGGAAGTAAATGTAAAAGTAAAACCTAATTTCGTAGAGACTGAGGACAACTTAGGAAATAAAATTAAAAAAAGGATGGTTGGCATTCAACTTTCACCTTATAAAGATACTGTAAATCACCAAAAACTTGGACCTGTCAAAGCTTTTTATTATTCTATTACCGAGGTATATTTTGTGACAACTTCCACTCTTAAATATTTAGGTACTATTATTACTGGAAAAGGTGACAGTTCACAGCTTGGTGGACCAATAAGAATTGCAAAAATTTCAGGACAAGTTGCAGAATTTGGAATAGTGCCGTTTTTAAGCATGATGGCTTACATATCTATAAGCTTAGGTTTAATTAATCTTTTTCCAATTCCACTTTTAGATGGAGGTCATTTGATGTTTTATGGAATTGAAAAAATTCTTGGAAGACCTTTAACACAAAAAACTCAAGAAGGTTTTTTTCGAATCGGAATGTTTTTATTGTTATCCCTAATGTTTTTTGCAACTTTTAACGATCTTAAGGATTTAGGCCTATTTTAAAGGCTTTTTTAAACCTTAAAAAAATCAATAAATTCAACGTTTTTTTAACACCACATCTTGTGTTAAGAACCAAATTAAACACTAAAAAAAAGCTTGATTTATAAAGGATTTTGTTAACTATGGAAATAACCTAATACCGGAGCTAAAATGAACAAAAAACAATTAGTCGCTAAATTAGCTGGTTCTTTAAACCAAAGTAAAGCTGATGCTGAGCGAACATTTGATACCATAACAAATACTATTTTAGATGCATTAAAAAACGATGATTCTGTAAAAATAGCAGGTTTTGGTACTTATAAAGTTGCTAAAAGAAAAGCTAGAATTGGCCGAAACCCAAGAACTGGAGAACAGATCCAAATCGCAGCTTCTCAAAAGGTAAAATTTTTACCTGCAAAAGCACTTAAAGAAATATTCAATAAATAGATATTTCCTCTAGACAGCCTTTATTAATTTAAAGTTAATAAAGGCTGTTTCTATATGCATTTACTGCATATCTATTAAATAGTCTTAGCAATAGTTATTGATTTTATAAAAATTTATAAACTTCTTTTTTAACAGGGAGAAATAATGAAAAAACTTTTAAATAAACTGTTAGTTCCAGCTGTAAGCTCGGTTTTCTTACTAAATATGACCAGTGTTGGCTACGCTGAAACTACGGTATCCGCTGAAGTCGGATTTGTATTTAACACTTTTCTCTTTTTAGTTTGTGGGTTTTTAGTCATGTTTATGGCTGCAGGCTTCGCTATGCTAGAGGCAGGAAGTGTAACTTCAAAAAGTGTATCAGTAATTTGTGCAAAAAATATTGGATTATTTTCGATAGCTGGAATGATGTTTTGGCTAGTTGGTTATAATCTTGCATATGGTATTCCAGAGGGTGGATATATCGGAAAATTTTTGCCATGGTCGGATGCAAGTAAAATAGAGACTGGTTATTCAGATGCATCAGACTGGTATTTCCAGATGGTATTCTGTGCAACAACAGTATCTATTGTTTCTGGTACATTAGCTGAAAGAATTAAATTGTGGCCATTCTTATTATTTGCTGCAATTTTATCAGGTATTATTTATCCAATCGTAATGGGTTGGAAATGGGGTGGCGGATGGTTAGCTGCTGCTAATTTCCAAGATTTTGCTGGATCAACTCTAGTTCACTCAACTGGTGGTGCAGCTGCTCTTGCTGGTGCATTTTTACTAGGACCAAGACTTGGAAGATTCACTAAAAAAGGTGAACCGGCTCCAATGAAACCATTTGCAGCTTCTTCGATTCCATTAATTACAATTGGTGTATTTATTTTATGGCTAGGTTGGTTTGGATTTAACGGTGGTTCACAACTTGCAATAGGAACAGGTGCAGATGCAATTGCTGTAGCAAAAATCTTCATGAACACGTTCTTAGCAGGTGCTGGTGGTGTAATGGCTGCTGCAACAATGACAAGATTACATTTTGGTAAAACAGACGTAATTCAAATGTTAAATGGATGTATTGGTGGATTAGTTGCTATAACTGCTGAACCATTAATGCCTTCTCCATTCGCAGCAATTTTAATTGGTGCAGTTGGAGGTGTAATTGTTGTCTACGGTACTAAACTACTATTTGCATTAAAAATAGATGATGTTGTGGGTGCTGTGCCTGCACACTTATTTGCTGGAATTTGGGGTACATTAGCTGTGCCGATAACAAATCCAGATGCAACTTTTGGAGCTCAGTTACTTGGTATTATATCAATTAACGTTTTTGTTTTTGTAGTTGCCTATATCGTTTGGGCACTTATGAAGAGCACAATTGGTATTAGATTAAGTAAAGAAGCAGAGCTTAAAGGTACTGACGTCGTCGAAACTGGCGTAATAGGTTACGCTATACGAGATTAAGCATCTCTCCCTCTTTGGTTTGACGTTTAATTAAGGCCTCCTAGAAATAGGAGGCCTTTTTTTTATAGCTTATTTTTTTTAATAAAATTATAAATTTCCTCGGCGTGACCTTTAACCCTTACATTTCGCCATTCTTTAATAATATTGTTTTTTTTCAATAAAAAAGTACTTCTAATTAAACCCATAAATTCTTTCCCCATAAATTTTTTTTTACCCCAAACTTTAAAATCTTTAATAGCAATTTTATTCTCATCAGATAACAGCTCAAATTTTACTTTGTATTTTTTCTTAAATTTTAAATGGCTTTCGATTGTATCTTTAGAAATTCCGTATATTTCACAATCAAGTTTTATAAATTTATTGTAAAACGAGTTAAAATCTTTTGTTTCGAGAGTACACCCTGGAGTGTCATCCTTTGGATAAAAATACAAAACCGTATATTTTGATTTTATTTTATTTAATTCAACTAGTTTATTTGATGTTCCTAATAGCTTAAAATTTTTTGCTTTTTTCATCTTGTAGAATTGCTAATCCATTTCAAAAAATCTTTATTTCCTGACGAAATTTTAGAAAATACAATACAAGGCACATTATAAGAGTGTATTTTTTTTACCTCTGAAATTATTTTAGTCTGTAGTTTTTTTGTTGTCTTGCCCATTACTATAACCTCTTTTGAGAAGTTAACTTTATTTTTCCACGAAAAAACAGATTGAATATTATTAAAAATATTTGCACAGGCTATCAATTTTTTTTTTACCAAAACTGATGAAATTTTTTTAGCCTCTTTAGTATTGGCGCAAGTTATGTAAAAAAACATTTGCATCAACTAGTATTGTTTTCATCCCAAAGCTTTTTGATATCCACAAAGGGAGATAAGCCATAACTTGAATTTACATTGGTTAGATGAATAGAGAGTGTATTTATTGGTGATATACCAATTTCATTTAACAAAATTTCATTAATATATTTTTCAAAAGGGTCGTGTCTTTTTTCACAAGTTTTCACTAAATTATCCCAATATTTTTCAACCATTTTTTTAGAAATCATAAAGGTACATAAAATTTTTTGAACTGTTCTCCAGTGTTGATTACTACCTATTAAAATATTTGTTTTTTCATTAGACATATAATTAAAAGGATAGTCGCAAGGACAAATTATAATATCTTTTTCAATTTGTGAGCTTACCCTTTCATAAGTATTGATCATATCAGTTAAAGAATTTTCAAAATGCAAATAATCGTCTTCTACAAAATAAATTAAATCGCTATTTTCCTTTTTTGCGGTTTCGAAACATTTTAACAAGCTAGATAGGTTTGAAAATGTTTGATCATTTGTATTCTCAAATATTTTTTCCTTATGCTCCTCTTTTTTGTGATTTATAATTAAATATTTTGAATGGTTTTTATTTAAAACATCCTTAATTTTATTTAGATTATCTGATTTAGAATTGTCATCAATAATCAGTAAGTTAACGTTAATTGATGAATTTTCTTTTTTAAGTCGGTTAATAGATTTTATTAATGAAAACAAACATCTTAATACATATTCGATTTTCGGTTCTTCAAAAACTCTCTTTTTGTTTTGGTCCCAAATATCTATATTAGAATTAGTCCTAAATATAACTGACAGATTTTTAATTTTTTTTGTTAATTTTACCTCACCTAAAGGAAGAATTATTGACTTTTTTTTATTAGATAATTTTTCATCAAGATTTTTTTCAAGAGTTGGTGAGTAAAATTCGTTTTGATCTATTAATTCGTAACCTACTAACTTAGATATTTTTATAAATAATTTTTTTAAGATGTTTTTTTTCATTTTTTTTGATATTAACAGATTACATATATATGACTATTAAATCATCACAAGATCTCGTTAATAATGCATTAAAAGAAATTAAGACTATTACAAGTAATGAGGCTGCAAAATTATTTAAGGAAAACAAATGTAATTTAATAGATATTAGAGACATAAGAGAACTTGAAAGAGATGGAAGAGTAAAAAATTCCTTACATATTCCAAGAGGGATGTTAGAATTTTGGATGGATCCATCTAGTCCATATTACAAACAAGGAAAAATCGATCCATCAAAAGAAACAATATTGTTTTGTGCTGCTGGTTTAAGATCTGCTCTTGCCACTAAAACTTTACAAGACATGGGTTTTAAAAATGTGTCTCATGTTGATGGTGGTTTTAGTACTATTAAAGCAAGCGATTTTGAAATTATTTAATTGCCTCATCAATTACATAATCTAATCTGTCTTGCCCCCAATAAATTTTATTATTATAAAAAAAAGTCGGAGCGCCAAAAATTTTTTTGGAAAAAGCTTCATCGGTGAGCAACTTTAGCTTTTCTTTAGTCTCCTTTTTTTCAATATCTTGAAAAAATTTATCAACATCAATATTTATTTCTTTTAATTTTTTTTCAAAAATACTTCTGTCTGATAAATCTAAATTTAACTGCCAGTAGGAGTCAAAAAAAGCATCTATATATTTTTCAAGTAAATTATCCTTTAAAACCAATGTTCCTCTCATTAAATATAAAGAATTAATAGGAAATTTCTCATTAAAATGAAAATTGATACCAAGTTTCTTTGAAATCATTTCACAATCTTGAATCATAAATTCGTTTTTATGACCAATAAATGCATTCGCGGTTATCCCAGCTAATTTGTGCAAACCACCTAAAAGCATTGGTTTGTATAAAAAATTAATATTATTATCATTCTTAAATTTCTTAATTTTTTTATGGGCAATGTATGTATATGGACTTGAAAAATCGTAATAAAAATGAATTTCCTTAATCATACAATGATAATTTTTTTGCAAAAAAGATTCTTATCAGCCAGTATAAAAATAATCCAATTGGACCTATAAAATATGTAATCAATAGTGGAAAAAAAACTAAAAATTTTGACATAGAAAATTTTAAACTATCACTTACAATCCAAGCACCACAAAATAAATTCATCGCTAAAAAATGGCACCAAAACATAATTAAAAAACCTTTTTCAGAAAACAATTCAGACAGTTGTTCCAAACCTAGATAAAGATTAAAATTATTCTTAAAATCAAATTCTGTTAGAAAAAAGTAATATAATAAATAAGCATAAATAAATGAAAAAATCATAAATGGGAATATTGATCTAACCATATATTTACTTACACCTGAGCTTGGAAAAAATAGTAATACTAACCAAAAGGGCAGAACACCTAAATTCAACCATAAGTAAATCATCGGAACTGTGAAGAAGTTATTAATTTGTTCAATCATTAAAGTTTATAATATATTAAAAATTAAAATGATTCCTATAAAAAATAAAAAAAAGAGTTTTGAAGATACAGTTCAAGAGATGAGAGATTTTTCAATGAAGTATATTGAAAAGTATGCCCCATCAAAGCAGCAATTAAGGACTTATTTACTTAAAAAATATTTGAAACTTGGAGCCGTAGGGATAAAAAAAAATGAAATTAAAGATCTAATTGATGTAGTTTTGAGCGATCTTGAAATTCAAATGTATTACTACCCGGATTTTCAACAAATATTAATTTTGTTTTTTTTGTTATATTATTTTTTAATGTGGACAAATCTCTTGGATTATAAAATACGGCTTTAATATTAAAATCTTTGAAAAAATCCTGAGTTAATATTCTCGTGGGGCTGTATACTGGATCAGAAATTATAATTTCATCTCCAGGTCTTGCTACACTAAACATTGCAAGAAAAACGGAACCAAAACCAGTTGGTGTTAAGAAAACATGATATGATTCTTCTAATTTAGTTAAAATTTTTGATAATGCGTGTGTTGTCGAAGTTCCTTGCCTTCCATAATCAAAATGGCCTCCTGTAGGATCTTTTAAGTGTTTTTTTTGAGTTTTTCTTATATCATTAAGAGACTTAAACAAAATTGTAGATGCTCTAACAACTGGTGGATTTACAGACTGATTATAGAAATCTTTAGCTGTATGTTTTAAAAAAGTTTTGAATGAATAACCCATAAAAAATTTGATAAGTAAATATGACAATGCTATATCCCACATATAAGTCAATAAAATAATTAAAGGAGAAATTTTATGGGATACCCAAAAAAACATCGTGGTAGAAGAAAGATGGGATCAAAAAAAAGAAGAGCTAGAAAAAAGAATAAGAAAAAATAATTTTTCTCAAAATGGATACTATAAATAAAGTAAAATTCATGAGCATATGGATTTTTATTATTCCATTCTTTGCGATTAATACTTGCTTAGTATTGATTACATCCTTTCATGATCTTTTTCCAAATAAAGCACATATAATCCATTTTACATTTCCTTACATTGATGGAGGAGCCTCAATAAGTAGGACAGCAAGAGTTTTTCCAACATACTTAATTTTTAAACCTGCTATGTTTTTAACGGCGTACTTATTGATAAGATATTGGCTGTATTTAAAAAAAATTATTTTGAACATACATGGAGAGCATAAAAATTTAAGGAAAATTTTAATATTTGGTATTGGATCAGCTATTTGTTTAATCATTCATTCAATATTTTTAGGTATAAAATTTGATTATGATCTCTATAAATTATTCAGAAGAGTAATCATGCTAGTTTTCATTATTTTTGAAGTGGTAGCCCAGGCTTATTTAGTTATTACCTTGTACTCAATCAAAAATAAATTATTAAGTTTTATAAATTTAAAAATCTTAAAATTAAAAGCTATTTTAGTATCAATTTTAGTTTTTGTTATGATTGTTAGTATCCCAATAGTAAGTATGCCAGGTAACAAACATATTAAGCATGCATTAGAGTGGGATTTTTTTCTAGGTGTTATATTATTTTATGTATTAACTTTCTTTATGTGGAAAAAGCAAAGCTAATTATCGAGTAATCCAGCCTCCACCTAGAACTCTATCACCATCTATATCTTTTTTATAAAAAACACATGCTTGGCCTGGCGAAATACCATATTCATCTTCTAATAGTGTTAAA
>CACLVA010000007.1 GCA_902610315.1 uncultured Pelagibacteraceae bacterium | reverse complement strand
TAGATGGTTGAACATAAGCTGATTTCCAAGGATTTGGTCCAAGTGATCTAAGAGTTGTAGCTGGATGAAAAGTTCCGGCCCCTACCTCTAAATCATATGGTTGTAAAATTACACAACCATGATTTGCCCAAAATTTTTGTAACGTAAAAATTGTATCTTGAAAAGTTTGTATCTTAGTTTTTTTTTTAGAAGCCATACCTTTGCCAAATAGATTTTTCTTCGATTACATTTGACAAACTATCAATATAATTTTCTGATGATAATCTTTTAGCAAGCCATCCTTTGCTCTTCTCAAATTTTTTAATTATAACATCTTCACCATAAATTTCTTTTAAAATGTGGTTTGCATCACCTATTCCGTCAATTAATCCCAATTCTTTTGATTTGCTACCAGACCAAAACTCCCCAGAAAATAATTCTATTCCTAAATCCTTTTTTAGTTTCGATCCTCTGCTATTTTCAACAACATTTATAAAATCTTTAAATCCGAATGATGAATAAATAACTCCTATAGATCCAATTATAGAACTTGAATTGGCGTAAATTTCATCACCAGCACAGGCTATAAGATATCCACCTGATGCAGCAACATCCTCAGCAAAAACAATAACTTTCTTTTTTTCTTTTTTAGCAAGTCTTCTAATGAAACTATAAATTAAATGGGATTGTACTGGTGATCCCCCAGGGGAATTAATTGATATAGCAATTGCAGGTGACTTTTTAATTGCAAAGGCTTTTTTAATAATTTCTTCTTGACCATTAAAATCAATTCCTTGTTTAAATTTTCCTACGCTTCCTATGACGCCAGTTAATCTTATATGAGGAATAATTTTTTTTTTTTTGAAAAAAGAGAACATTGGAAATGCTTACAAAATTTTTTTAATAATATAAAGTCTACTTATAGTTGAAGTTTAGGGTGCGTCAATTGATAAGTATAATTAATGCGCAATTATATTAACTTAAGTACATGGGTTCGGTAATACAACTTAAAACAAAAATTAATAATGCTTATTTAGAACTAAGAAATTCTGTAGAGCATAAATTAGAGCTTGTTGAAGATAAGATCAAAAATAAGTTAAAAAGTGATGTCTCTTTGGTAGAAAAGATGACAACTTACAACTTAAGCACAGGTGGAAAAAGACTTAGGGCTTTAATAACTTTAGGATCTGCAAAATTATGTGGTTATTCAAAAGGTGGGAGAGACGTAAATCTTGCTGCATGTGTCGAGTTAATTCATGCTGCTACATTAATGCATGATGATGTACTTGATAATGGAGAAATTAGGAGAGGAAAAAAAACTCCTAGATCAATTTGGGGAAACAACGCCTCAATTCTGGTCGGTGATTATCTTTTAAGTAGATGTTTTGAAATGATGGTGGAAGATGGGAACATCGAAGTTTTAAAATTATTATCATCAACTTCAGCTCAAATTGCACAAGGTGAAGTATTGCAATTACAACATAAGTCTGAGTTAGATATTATAGAGGAAACATATTTAAAAATTATAACATCTAAAACAGCTTCCTTATTTTCAGCCTCTAGCAGAGTTGGCGCAATACTTGGTCAGCAAGAGGAAAAAATAAAGGATGCGTTAGACTCGTATGGCAAAAATCTAGGTATAACATTTCAAATTGCAGATGATGCTTTAGACTACAACTCTCAAATACAAAAATTTGGTAAAAAAATTGGAAATGACTTTTTTGAAGGTAAAATTACACTTCCTGTAATTATATTAAACCAGAAATGTAATTCAGATGAAAAAATAAAATTAAAAAAATTATTTACAAAAGAATATCGTAATGAAAACGAATTTAATTTCGTGTTAGATCTGATAACAAAATATAATGTGATATCAGAGTGCTACCAAAAAGCAGATTATTTTATTTCTCTAGCGTCAAATTCTTTAAATATTATTAAAGATTGTGAAGAAAAGAATATTCTAAAAAAGTTAACGTCTTTTAGTATCGAAAGATCTTTTTAAGGACTAAGTAAAAACTTATCCCATTTATTTTGCTCAAATTTATATTTTAATCTTTCATGAATTCTATTTTCACCGTCTAACCAAAATTCTATTTCATTTGGAATTAATCTCCATCCTGACCAATATTCAGGTCTTGGCACTTCATTAGTATCTGGATATTTTTTTTTGTATTGCTCTATAGATGATAATAGCTCATCTCTATTTTTTAAAGTTGTACTTTGTTTTGATGCCCAGGCTCCTATTCTGCTACCGTATTTTCTTGAATTATAATAATCGTCAGCTTCTTTATCTGAGACATTTTCTATTGATCCAAAAATTCTTATTTGTCTTAATAAACTTTTCCAATGAAAACACATTGAGGCTTTGGGGTTAGCAAACAAAGCTTTGCTTTTTGGACTGTTTAAATTTGTATAAAACACAAAACCTTTCTCGCTGAATCCTTTTAGTAAAACCATTCGTACATTAGGATTTCCCTCTTTATCAGAAGTTGCTAACGCTAAGGCATTTGGGTCATTTGGCTCTTTTTCCCTGGCCAAATCAAACCATTCTTCAAATAATTTAAAAGGATTATCCTCATCTTTAAAGCAAATATCTAGTCCAAGAGAGTTTTTTTGATTCATAATTTAAACAAAATAATTTATATAATACAATAATGTCATTTAACACTTTTGGAAAGTTTTTTCGTTTTACTACATGGGGAGAGTCACATGGGCCAGCTATAGGATGTGTTGTTGATGGTTGTCCGCCCAATGTAGCTTTAAAACAGGAAGATATTCAAAAAGAACTAAATAAAAGAAAACCAGGACAATCAAAGTTTACTACGCAAAGAAAAGAAGATGATAAAGTTGAGATATTGTCTGGTGTTTTTGAAGGAAAAACGACAGGGACCCCCATATCATTAATCATTTATAACAAGGATATGAGGTCTAGAGACTACGAAACCATAAAAAATAAATTTAGACCTGGTCATGCAGATTTTACATATTTTAAAAAATATGGGATTAGAGATTACCGAGGAGGTGGTAGACAGTCAGCACGTGAAACTGCCTCTAGAGTAGCCGCTGGAGCGATAGCAAAAAAAGTTTTAGAAAAAAAAATAGGGAAAAAATATAAAGTCGTAGGAGCGGTTACCCAACTTGGAATATTAGGTTGTGATGTAACTAGATGGAATGATAAAGAAATAGGTAAAAATCCATTTTTTTGTCCAGATAAAAAAATTATAAAGTTATGGGAAAAATATTTGTTGGCCATCAGAAAATCGGGTTCATCTTGTGGTGCTATTATTGAAGTACGAGCAAGAGGTGTGCCAGTTGGCCTAGGAGCACCTATATATGCAAAGCTTGATATGGATTTAGCTTCAGCAATGATGAGTATTAACGCAGTTAAAGGGGTGAATATAGGATCTGGTATGAATGCAGCTCAATTAACTGGTGAAGAAAATTCTGATGAGATTATTTCAAAAGGAAAAAATATAAAATTTAAATCAAATAAAGCTGGAGGCATACTTGGAGGTATATCTAGTGGACAAGAAATAATAGTATCTTTTGCCGTAAAACCAACTTCATCGATTCTGTCCTCTAGAAAAACTATTGATAGATTCGGAAAGAATACTTCTATATCTGTCAAAGGGCGTCACGACCCATGTGTTGGAATAAGAGCAGTCCCTATTGGTGAAGCAATGATGCACTGTGTATTACTAGATCATTATTTAATGAATGAAGCTCAGTGCAGTAACTAATTTTGCTTTTGAGCTAGAATTTTAGAGTCAATTATTTCGTAAATTTTGTTTTCTATTGCTTGGCTATCTAAACCAGCCTCTTCATACATTTTTTTTGGATCATTATGCTCTATAAATCTATCAGGCAAAATCATAGATCTGAATTTTATTTTTTCTAATAAAGATTTATCGGATAAAAACTTACTCAAGTGAGAGCCAAATCCACCTATTGAGCCCTCCTCAATTGAAATCAATATTTCGTGATTTCTAGCAACTTGCCACATTAAATTTTCATCAAGTGGCTTACAAAATCTTGCATCTACAATAGTTATGCTTAAGCCTTTTTTCTCCAAATTTTGTGCTGCAATTTTGCACTCATTTAATCGTGCTCCAAAATTAATTAAAGCTATTTTTTTTCCCTCTTGAATTATTCTGCCTTTTCCAATTTCAATTTTTTCACTAATATCTGGAAGCGTAATTCCAAACCCGTTACCTCTTGGGTATCTAAAGGCACTTGGTCTGTCATTTATATCGACCGAGGTATTAATCATCTTAACTAACTCTGACTCATCACTAGCTGCCATCACAACAAAATTTGGCAATGTAGATAAGAATGTAATATCAAATGAACCTGCGTGCGTTGGGCCGTCAGCTCCAACTAATCCAGCTCTATCAATTGCAAACCTAACTGGTAAGCTTTGAATTGCAATATCATGCACAACTTGATCATAAGCCCTTTGTAAAAAAGTAGAATATATAGCGGCATAAGGTTTGTATCCCTCTGTTGCTAATCCCCCAGAAAATGTGACCGCGTGCTGTTCAGCTATTCCAACATCGTACATTCTATCAGGAAATTTTTTACCAAATAAATCCATGCCAGTACCAGATGGCATAGCTGCTGTAACTCCAATTATTTTACTATCTCTCTCTGCGTGTTTAATTAATGTTTCAGCAAAAACTTTAGTATAAGATGGTACAGTTGCTTTTGACTTTTGCTGAACTCCTGTTTTGACATTAAATTTTGAAACTCCGTGAAACTTATCATTTGACTTCTCTGCAAATTGATATCCTTTCCCTTTTTCAGTTTTGATATGTATCATTATAGGTCCATTAAAATTACTGTTTTTTGCGTTTTTTAAAACTGAAACCAGTGTTTCTATATCATGACCATCTATTGGACCTACATAATAAAATCCTAATGAATTAAATAAGGTGCCTCCTGTGACAGCACTTCTAAAAAAATCTTCAGCTTGTCCAGCTTTTTTACTAAATCTTTTAGAAAACGATGAAATAATTAATTTTACAGTTTCCCTAAAACTAAAATACATCTTTCCAGTAAATAATTTTGCTAGATATGTTCTCATTGCTCCAACAGGTTTTGCAATTGACATATCATTGTCGTTTAAAATAACTATCATTTTTGTTTTTGAAGTTCCGGCATTATTCATTGCCTCATAAGCCATGCCGGCACTAATTGCTCCATCTCCAATTACTGCAACTACGTTATCATTTTTTTTTGACAGTTTATTAGCTGTTGCTATACCAAGTGCTGCAGAAATAGATGTGGAACTATGAGCTGCACCGAAAGGATCATACTCACTCTCTGATCTTTTTGTGAAACCGGATAAGCCGTTTCCTTGTCTTAAAGTTCTAATTTTTTCTTTACGACCAGTCAGAATCTTATGCGGGTAGGATTGGTGTCCTACATCCCAAATCAATTTATCATTTGGAGTATCAAAAATATAATGTAAAGCAATGCTGAGTTCAACCACACCTAATCCAGCTCCTAAGTGACCTCCCGTAACTGAAACAGCATCAATTAATTCTTCTCTTACTTCGTTAGAAAGAATTTTAAGTTCACTTAATTTTAATTTTCTAATATCAGATGGAAATTTTACTTTGTCTAAAAACTTATATTTTTTCATTTTTCCCTATTAACAATAAATTCAATCGTATCTTTTAAATCATTGCTTTTTTTTAAGTTTTTTAAAACTTTAAATATTTTATCTTTTTTAAAATTACAATACTTAACAGTATTTTTGTATCCGAGTAAACTTATTAAAGTTGCTTTACCTTTTTTCTTGTCTTTATGAATTTTTTTGCCTAGTTTTTTTGCATTTCCTTTGAAATCTAATAAATCATCAATTATTTGAAATAATAAACCTATCTCTAGACCTAAATTAGAAAATTTTTTGAATATATTTTTCTTATTACTCAAAATCACTGGAGCTAAAGTTGAGAACATAAACAGCTTACCAGTTTTGTTTAATTGCATTTCTAATATTTTCCTTTTTCCTATTCTCTGTCTTTCAAAACTCAAATCAAGGAACTGCCCACCCGCTATTCCGGTATGACCTGAGCTAGCTGCGAGAATATGAACAAGCCGGTTTTTCTTTTTATCTTGAATAGGGAATTTTTTTTCACTAATTATTTCAAAAGCCATTGTTAAAAGTGAATTGCCTGCCAGAACAGCTGTCGACTCTCCATATTTTTTATGAACAGTTAACTTTCCTCGTCTTATATCATCATCATCCATACATGGTAAATCATCATGAATTAATGAATATGCATGAATACACTCTATGGCAGCTCCGATTCTAATTAAATGTCTATAAGGAACCGATAAAATCTTACCTATATCAACTAAAATTTTTACTCTTATTTTTTTCCCTCCAGGGAACAATCCATATTGGATTGGATCTATTAATTTTGTTTGTTTTTGACTTCTGATGTAATTTTTTAAAAATGTATTAGTATCTCTTGCAACTTTATTTAGTTTTTTTTGCATTTTTTTTTATAATTTCATCAATTTTTGATTTTGAATTATTGCTAATTTCTTTTGAGAGAGATTGAAATTTTTTTTCTATTAAATTGTTAACTTTAATTAATTTTTGGTAATCATCAGCAGAATTTTCCAAATTTGGAGATGTTTCGATTTTAGTTAACAAACTATTGAGAATTTCTCTTAATTCATCTAGTGACTTTGCTTTAATATCATCTGGTAAATTTTTATCTTTCATATATTAGTTTTATTATTACATGAATAATAATCTTTCAAATATTAAAAAAGGTAAATATTTCCTCGATAAACACAATTGTATAGGTATGCCAACAGAAACTGTTTATGGACTAGCTGCTAACGCTTACTCCAGTAAAGCTATATCAAAAATATTCAAATTAAAAAAAAGGCCAAAAAACAATCCCTTAATAGTTCATTATAGCAGTCTTGAAATGTTAAAAAGAGATTGTATTTTGAATAAGAATTTTACAAATCTTTATAATAAATTTTGTCCCGGTCCACTAACATTTATTTTAAAATTAAAAAAGGATAGTAAAATTTCAAAATTTGTAACAAATAAAAAAAAAACACTTGCTGTAAGATTTCCTTCACATCCTAAAGCAATAAGTCTTTTGAAAATATTAAATTATCCATTGGCTGCTCCTAGCGCGAATATTTCATCGAGAGTAAGTCCGGTAACAAAAAATCATGTGAAAGAAGAATTTGGTAAAAAAATAAAATATATTATTGAAGGAGGTCTCTCTAAGATTGGGTTAGAGTCTACAATTATAAATTTGACAAGTAAGCCTGAAATTCTTCGTATTGGCAGTATAGGTATTAATAAATTAAGCAAAGCATTAAAAAAAAAGTTACTTTATAGAAAAAAAACTTTTGTGAAAGTACCGGGTCAAAATAGATTACATTATTCTCCAGGCATACCATTAAAAATGAACTGTAAAAAAGCAAGTCAAGATGAGGCATTTATACTAATGAAAAAAAGAAATAATAGTAATAAAAATTTTTTTTATCTTAGTAAAAACAAAAATTTAAAAGAGGCAGCAAGAAATTTGTATTCGGTTTTAAGAATAGTTAAAAAAAAAGGATATAAAAAAATCGCTGTTGAAAAAATAGAAAATAAGGGAATTGGGTTGGCAATAAATGACAGACTGCAAAAGGCTTCAACAAAAAAATAAATGAATACTTTGGTAAATGTAAATAATCTATCTAAAAACTTTTCAAGTTTTGAAGCTGTAAAAGAAATTAGTTTTAATATAAACGAAAGTGAAATTCTTGGATTACTAGGTCCAAATGGGTGTGGCAAAACTACAACAATTGGAATGATGTTAGGTTTATTAAAACCAACAAGCGGTGAGGTTATAATAAATGGTCTTAATGTTGAAAAGAATAGAATAAATCTTTTAAAAAAAATGAATTTTATTTCTCCTTATATTGAGTTACCAAAAAAACTTACTGTTAAAGAAAATCTAACAGTTTATGGTAAATTATATTCTGTCAATAATATAAATAATCGTATTGATTATCTTACTGAAACATTAAGGTTGAGTGAATTCATAAATAAAAAAACTGGTGAACTTTCTTCAGGCCAAAAAAATAGAGTCAGTCTTGCAAAAGCAGTAGTTAATGATCCAGACATTTTATTATTAGATGAGCCAACAGCTTCATTAGATCCAGAGACAGGAGATTTTGTCAGGACTTTTATAGAAAAAATTTCATCAGAAAAAAAAATGTCAATCTTGCTTGCTTCCCATAATATGAATGAAGTAAAAAGGCTTTGCAAAAACATTTTAATGATGAAAGACGGGAAAATTATAGATAGAGGCACGCCGTCAGAAATTATTAATAAACACGGTAAAAAAAACTTGGAAGAAGTTTTTTTGAAACTTAATAGAACTAAAAATGAGTTATAATAGAATTTTAGGACTTTTCTTAAGACACTTTTTTTTAATAAAAGGTTCTCTACCAAGAATTTTAGACTTAATTTATTGGCCTACAATTCAAATAATCCTTTGGGGTTTTATTTCAAAGTTTTTTACGGTGTATAGTGATTACTACAATAATACTGTTGGGGTCATACTAAGTTGCGCAATTCTTTACGATTTTTTATTTAGATCAAGCATAAGTTTCAATATGTTATTTTTAGAGGAGATTTGGAGTAGAAATTTTACAAATTTATTTATTGCGCCTCTTCGTATAAGTGAAATAATTATATCATTAGTTTTGACTGCTCTTTTAAGAACTTTGATAGGTTTGGTGCCTGCAATATTAATTACCTCGCCGTTATTTGGTATATCAATTTTAGATCTTGGTACGCCTCTTTTTTTATTATTTTTTAGTTTATATACATTTGGGATTACATTAGGTTTATTTGTTTCATCAGGTCTACTAAGATATGGGCCAGCGTTTGAAAACATTGCATGGTCATCACTTTTTTTATTAGCACCTTTAGGATGTATTTATTATCCAATTGAAATATTGCCTGAGTTTTTTCAAACTGTAGCAAAGTTATTACCTTTGGTTTATATTTTTGAGGAAGCAAGATCAATTTTAGTAAATAATACTGTGGACTATTCAAGTATAATGTCTGCAATATATTTAAACTTTTTTTATCTTTTTTTAGGAATTTCCTTATTTTACTATTCATTTAATAAGGCACGTGATAAAGGGACATTAATTAATATAGGTGAATAATTTTTGGCGCGCTCGCAAGGAGTCGAACCCTGAACCTCCAGAGCCGAAATCTGGCGCTCTATCCAGTTGAGCTACGAGCGCATAAAGTATTAATATAGTAATTTATGAAAAAAATCATTAATTTATTAGTAGGGACACAGGATAATATTTTAAGGGTAGATCAATTTATAAATAAATATGAAAAAGATTTAAGTAGATCTAAAATCAAGAATTTAATACTAAAAAAAAATTTAAGTATAAACAATAAACTTAATGACGATCCCTCTAAAAAAATCAAAATAAACGACAAAATTAGCCTAATAATTCCTGAGCCTGAAGAAGTAAACCTTAAACCATTTGAATATAAAATTGAGATAATTTATGAGGACAATGATTTGCTTGTGTTAAATAAAAAAGCGGACATTTCAATGCATCCAGGCGCAGGAAATAAAGACAGAACACTTGTTAATGCATTAATTAATTATAAAAAAAAATTATCAAATATTAACGGTGAGCTAAGACCAGGTATCGTTCATAGAATTGACAAACATACTTCAGGATTAGTGGTAATTGCAAAAAATAATTTTACACATGAAAACTTGTCAAATCAATTTAGCGAACATTCAATAGAAAGAAAATATCAAACTTTAGTTTGGGGAAAACTTAGACCCAGTATTGGTAAAATAGAAACTTTGATAACAAGAAGCTCCAAAAATAGACAATTAATGTCCGTTAGTTCATCAAAAGGAAAAAATTCAATTACAAATTATAAAACGCTTGAAATATTCGAAAAAGAAACAGTTCCCACTTTTAGTTTAATTGAATGTAAATTAGAAACTGGAAGAACCCATCAAATAAGAGTTCATATGAGTTATAAAGGTAACAACATAGTTGGTGATCAAAAATATAAAAAGAAATTTAAAAAAATAAAAAATATAAATAAAGACTTGGAAAAAAAAATCATGAATTTAGACAGGCAATTTTTACATGCCGTCAGCTTAGGATTCACTCATCCGACTAAAAATAAAAGAATGAATTTTAAATCTAAATTACCCAATGATCTTGAAAATATTCTAAAAAGCCTAAGAAATGCTTAAAATTTTATACATTGTAAATTTAAAAAAATTAATTAAATAAGTCTTACAAATGAATAGTTCAACATTCAAATATCCGGCTTTAACCAATGAAGGTGGTTTATCGCTATATTTAGAGCAAATCAAAAAGTTTCCTATGCTTGATGCAGAAGAAGAGTACATGTTAGCAAAAAATTGGAAAAATACGGGTAATGTCAAATCTGCAGAAAAATTAGTTACAAGTCACTTGAGATTAGTTGCTAAAATTGCAATGGGCTATAAGGGTTATGGTTTACCCTTAAATGAAATAATATCAGAAGGCAACGTGGGTCTAATGCAAGCTGTTAAAAAATTTGAACCTGAAAAAGGTTTTAGACTTGCAACATATGCTATGTGGTGGATAAAGGCTGCTATACAAGAATATATTTTGAGATCTTGGAGCTTAGTTAAAATAGGTACTACCACAGCTCAAAAAAAATTATTTTTCAATTTAAAAAAATTAAAAAATCAAATTGCTCCTAAAAATGAAGGAGATTTAAAAGATGAAGACGTTAAAAAAATTGCATCAACTTTAGATGTAAGTGAAGATGAAGTTGTTTCAATGAATAGAAGATTGTCGGGTAAAGAACAATCATTGAATGCACCAATTGGTGAAGATGGGGATGAATGGCAAGATTGGGTAGTCGATAAAACAATGGACCATGATCTAAAAATTGCTCATCAAGAAGAAATGGAGCAAAGAAAAGATCTATTAAAAGATTCAATAAAAATTCTTAACGAAAGAGAGAAAGAAATTTTGTATTCAAGACGTTTGACTGATAGTCCAAAAACTTTAGAGGACTTGAGTAAAAAATTTAAAATCAGTAGAGAAAGAATAAGACAAATTGAGAATAAAGCATTTGAAAAACTTCAAAAACATATGCTTAACTCAGCTAACTCTAAAAATTTATTACCTGCTAATTAATCTTTAAAAGGATCTACAATTAAGATAGTATCATTTCTTTCGGGGCTAGTTGAGATACTTGATACTTTAGTTTCTATAAATTGCTCTAATTCACGAATATATTTTTTTGCATTTTCAGGCAAATCTTTAAAATTTTTTATTCCTTTTGTAGAAGTTTTCCAGCCTTCAAAAGATTTATAAATCGGCTTTACTTTTAATTGATCGTCAACTGCTGCTGGTAAATAATCAATCTTATTTCCATCTAATTCATATGCAACACACATTTTTACATGATCTAAATCATCTAAAACATCGAGCTTAGTTAGGGCTATTCCATTAATTCCTGAAATTTTAATTGTTTGTCTAACTAAAACTCCGTCAAACCAACCACAACGTCTTTTTCTGTTAGTTACCGTTCCAAACTCCTTACCTTTGGTACCAAGTTGTTCACCAATTTTATCTTTTAACTCTGTGGGAAAAGGTCCTTCACCAACGCGAGTTGTGTAAGCTTTTGTTATGCCTAAAACATAATTTATGGAATTTGGCCCACAACCTGAACCAGTGGCTGCTGAAGATGCTACAGTATTGGAAGAAGTTACAAACGGATAGGTACCGTGATCAACATCCAAAAGAACGCCTTGTGCACCTTCAAATAAAATTTTTTTGTTTTGAAATTTAAATTCATCTATTTTTTTCCATACTGGTTTTGAATATTTTAAAATTTCTGGAGCAATTTTTAATAAATCCTTTTTTAACTTATCTTTTTTGTAGATCTTTTTACCCAGTCCTTTTCTTATAGCGTTATGATGTAATAATACAGTTTCAAGCCTATGGTCTAAATTTTCCTCAGATACTAAGTCCATTACTCTTATAGATCTTCTGCCAACTTTGTCTTCATATGCTGGTCCAATACCTCTTCTGGTAGTTCCAATTTTAGCATTTCCTGCAGCGTCCTCTCTAATTTCATCCATTTCTTTATGAAATGGCAATATTAAATTTGCAGACTCAGATATTATTAAATTTTCTGGACTAACTTTAACACCTTTAGATTTAATCTCATCAATTTCATCTAACAAAGCCCAAGGATCAACCACCACGCCATTTCCAATTATTGAAATTTTGTCTTTTCTTACTATTCCCGATGGTAAAAGTCTTAACTTGTATGTAATACCATCTATCACTAGTGTATGCCCAGCGTTATGGCCTCCTTGAAATCTCACTACAATATCAGCTTGACTAGACAACCAATCTACGATTTTTCCTTTTCCTTCATCACCCCATTGAGATCCGACTACTGCAACATTTTTCATATAATTTTTTTTATTTCTATATTATTTATATGATTAATTGGTCCATGGCCTTTACCATAATTTGGTCCTAACATTATAGCACGGTTAACATAATTTATTCCCAGCTCACAAGATTTCTTTAGAGTTTTTCCACATGAATAAAATGTAGCAATTGCACTTGAAAGAGTACAGCCAGTTCCATGAGTATTTTTAGTTATTATTTTTTTGCTAATGAATATCTCTACTTTATTATTACTTAAAAGTACGTCGTGAATTTTCTTTGTACTGAGATGACCACCTTTTATTAAAACATTTTTTACACCTAAAATATTTATTTTTTTTGCAGCATAAACCATGTCTTCAACTGTTTTTATAGAAATACCTGAAAGAACTTCTGCCTCAGGAACATTGGGAGTAACTAATGTAACTTTTTTTAATAAATTATTTTTCAATAATTTGATTGATTTTTTATTAACTAATCTTTGACCTCCTTTTGCTACCATAACTGGATCAAGTATAATTTTTTTAATATTTAATTTATTTAATGATTTTAGAACTGTTTTAATCACACTTTCAGAATGCAACATCCCTATTTTAATCGCATCTGGTTTTATGTCTTTCGAGGTAAATTCAATTTGCTTTGAAATAACGTTTATTGGGATTGGAATTATAGAATTTATTCCAACAGTATTTTGAGATGTGACCGCTGTAATTGCAGTCATTGCATAAGAACCGAGGGCTGTAATAGTTTTAATGTCTGCTTGAATACCTGCTCCACCAGACGAGTCTGATCCTGCAATTACTAATACTTTAGATTTTATTTTCAAATTAATTCAAAGATCTTTTAACAATATTTATACAATTTAATAATAATTTTTTATTATCTGTTTCAACCATTATTCTAATTTTAGGTTCTGTACCAGATTTTCTTACCAAAATTCTTCCTTGTTTTTTAATTACTTTAGAGGCTTTTTTGATAGCATTTTTACACTTAGGAGTATCTATGATTGATTTATCTTTAACAGTAACATTTTCCAATAATTGTTTAGTTGGTTTAAATACGTTAAAAATTTCACTAGCTTTTTTGCCTTTTCTCATTGCAAACAATACTTCTAAAGCAACCAATAAGCCATCTCCTGTGGTTGCAAACTTTCCCAAAATAATGTGTCCTGATTGCTCACCTCCCAAATTAAATTTATTTTTCTGCATTTTTTCTTTTACATATCTGTCACCAACTTTTGCCCTTAAGAATTTTATTTTTTCATTTTTGAAATATTTTTGTAGTCCATAATTTGACATTAAGGTTCCGACTACACCACCTTTTAATATTTTTTTTCTCTTCCATCTTGCGGCTAACATTCCAATAATTTGGTCTCCATCTATTATTTTGCCTCTTTCATCTGCTAGTATTACCCTGTCTGCATCACCATCTAAAGCTATACCAATGTGTGCTTTATTTTTTCTTACGAATGATTGTATTTTTTGTGGAAAAGTTGATCCACATTTTGAGTTTATATTAAATCCATTAGGTGAAGTTCCGGTCTCATAAATTTTTGCACCCAGTGATTTTAAAAGATTTGGGGCTGATTTATATCCAGCACCATTTGCACAATCTATTGCAATCCTCATTTTTTTAAGATTAAAATTCTTAGGGAAATTTTTTTTTAAAATTTTAATATAGTTGTCGTTCGCATTTTCTAACCTTTTAACTCTACCCAATTTTTTAGGATTAGATAAATTTTTTATTATTTTAGAGTCTATAAGTTTTTCGATTCTCATTTCAATTTTATCTGATAATTTTAATCCATCTGGACCAAAAAGTTTTAAACCATTGTCGTAATAGGGGTTGTGAGACGCGGTTATCATAATTCCCATATTTGCTTTCATTTTTTTTGTTAACATTGCTAGACCATTTGTTGGTAAAGGTCCCAATAAAAATACATGCATTCCAGCTGATGCAAGACCTGAGACAAGTGCGGGCTCTAATGTATAACCTGATAATCTCGTATCTTTCGCAATAATTGCCACTTGTTTAGATTTTCTTAGATTCTTAAAATAAGTTCCAGCTGCTAAACCAAATTTGAAAAACATTTCGCCATTGATATTTCCTTGATTAACTTTTCCTCGAATTCCGTCAGTACCAAAATATTTTTTTGACATCTTATTTGTTAATAGATTTAAACACTTTTAATCCTTGAGAAATTTCATTAAAGTCATGAACTCTCATTATTTGAACTCCACTCATCATAGCATGAATGCATGATGCTAATGTGCCTCCAAGTCTAATATTGCTATCATTCTTACCAGAAATATATTTTATAAATCTTTTTCTAGAAGAGCCTAACATTATCGGAAAACCTAAAGAGTGGAAGATAGAAATGTTTTTCATTATGGTAATATTATGTTTCAAGTTTTTACCAAAACCTATTCCTGGATCTAAAACAATATTGTTATGCTTTATTCCAGCTTTTCTTAAAAGATCAATTTTTTTTTCAAAAAAATCATATATCTCGAGAAGAACATTCTTATAAGAAGGTTTTCTTTGCATCGTCCTTGGTTCTCCTTTTGAATGATTAATGATCAAAGGAAGTTTTGTTTTTTTTAGGAAATCTATAGTTTTAGAATCGTATGTAAAGCCTGAAACATCGTTAATAATGTTAAGTTTGTATCTTAAAGCTTTATGCATCACAAAAGTTTTTCTAGTATCTAAAGATAACAATAATTTATAATTTCTAATTCTTTTAAGTAAATTCTTTATTCTTTTCCATTCAATATTTTCATCTATATCTTTGGATCCCGGTCGGGTTGATTCTCCTCCTACATCAACAATTTTACAACCAGCTTTTAATAGTGATTTCACTCTTTTTAATGCTGAGCCAATTTGATTATATTGTCCTCCATCTGAAAAACTATCAGGTGTGAGATTTAATATTCCGATCAATAATGGTTCTTTTAAGCTAATCTTACAAAATGATTTTTTTTTGGTGATTTTCTTTAAGTCTTTTTTTATTTTTTTTTTTAGATCAAAATTTAACGAGTTGATAATATTAATGTTTATCTTTCTTTTTTTTTTTCTGGATAAAATTTCAACTGTATCAAAAGATAATTCTTTATTACCATGCAATGGGAGTGCTTTTTTTTTCTCAAGCATTTCTAATGATGATTTGCCGTAATAAAAATTACACGCTCTTGTGTAATATTTTGACATTAATTTTAATGAACTATTTTAGGTTTTAAACCAATAGATCCTAATGCTGAACCCGAATTATCTTCCTCAACTTTTAAGTCTTCTTTATTAGGCGGATAGACATTTTTGTTTATTAAGTCCTCTATTTCAGAACCTGTTAAAGTTTCATACACTAGAAGTGCTTTCGCTAATTTATGTAAATCCTCAATCTTTTCCTTAAGAATTTTTTTAGCTCTTTCATATCCCATGTCTACAAATCTTTTGATCTCAGCATCCACTTTTCTCGCTGTTTCTTCAGACATATTTTGTTGTCTAGCAACTGATCTGCCAAGGAAAACCTCTTCCTCATTTTCACCGTAAAGTATAGGACCTAATTCTTTACTTAATCCAGCTCTCATCACCATAGCTCTAGCTCTTTTTGTAGCTTGTTCAATATCGCTAGAAGCTCCAGTTGTTACCTTATCGTCTCCAAAAATAATTTCTTCAGCTACTCTTCCTCCCATAGCAATTGCCATTTGGGCATGTAGTTGCTCTCTTGTTTGAGATACTTCATCCCTTTCTGGTAGTTGCATTACCATTCCTAAAGCTCTTCCTCTTGGTATTATTGTTGCCTTATGAATAGGGTATGCTGCCTTTTCGTTAAGAGTAACGATTGCATGTCCCGCTTCATGGTATGCAGTTAATTTTTTCTCCTCTTCTGTCATTACCATTGATCTTCTCTCAGCACCCATCATGACTTTATCCTTTGCCTCTTCAAATTCTTGTGATGTTACAATTCTTTTGTTTTTTCTTGCCGCTAATAAAGCTGCTTCATTTACAAGGTTTGCTAGATCAGCTCCAGAAAAACCTGGAGTTCCTCTTGCAACGGTTCTCAAATTCACATCAGGTGACATAGATATTTTTTTTGCGTGTACTTTTAGTATCTTTTCTCTTCCAATTATATCTGGATTTGAAACGACAACCTGTCTATCAAATCTTCCTGGTCTTAATAAAGCTGGGTCCAACACATCTGGTCTGTTAGTAGCCGCAATAATAATCACTCCCTCATTTGTGTCAAATCCATCCATCTCAACTAGCAATTGGTTAAGTGTCTGCTCTCTTTCATCATTACCACCACCTAAACCAGCTCCTCTGCTTCTTCCCACAGCATCGATCTCATCAATAAAAATAATACATGGAGAATGTTTTTTACCTTGTTCAAACATATCTCTTACTCTTGATGCTCCAACTCCAACGAACATTTCAACAAAATCAGACCCAGATATTGTAAAGAATGGAACTCCTGCTTCTCCTGCTATTGCTCTCGCTAATAGAGTTTTACCAGTTCCTGGGGGTCCTACTAAAAGACATCCTCTAGGTATTTTACCTCCTAGTCTACTAAACTTTTTTGGATCCCTTAAAAATTCAACGACTTCTTCAACTTCTTCCTTCGCCTCCTCAACACCCGCAACATCATTAAAAGTCACTTTTCCTTTGACTTCATTCATCATCTTTGCTTTGGATCTTCCAAAACCCATTGCTCCACCTTTGCCACCTTGCATTTGTCTCATAAAGAAAATCCAAACTGCGATTAGTAGCAACATTGGAAACCAGGATAAAAGTACTCCAAGAAGTGATGGCATTTTTTCATCTGTTGGAACAGCTGAAATGCTTACTCCGCTTTCAGATAACTTTTCCACTAAATTCGGATAGTTTGCAGAGTAAGTAGTGAAAGTTTTACCATTTGCCATTACACCTTTTATATTGTTTCCTTGTATCTGAACCTCTACAACTCTTCCGTTATCAACTTCATTTAAAAATTCTGAAAAAATAATTTTCTCATTACTTGTTGATTTAATATTCTGTGGGTTTTTAAACATATTATAGAGACCGATAGTCAAAACGACTATAATTGCCCACATCGCTAGATTTTTAAAATTCATAATAAGTAACTAAGGTAAGAATTATTCTATATTTAACAAGTGCTAAATTGTAACATTATCTAGTTTATTTTATGTTTTCAGGGTAAATTAGCATTGTGTCATTAACTCTCTCAATAATACAGCCACCTAAAGTAGTCTTTTTGAAAGAATTATCTCTTATTTCAAATATTTTTCTTAGCACAGTTTTGCCTCTTGGATAATAGTATTTTTTGTTTATTTTTGAAATTAGGCTTGAAAGTGACCTCAGCACAATTTCATTAGGTTGTTTAAAAAAATTAAAATTTATAACTATTGTGCCTTTTGATTTTTTACTTAAATAGTTCGTATTATTAGTAATATTTTGATCAGAATAATATTCCAAAGTCTCATTAGCTGAATGTAAATTACAATAGGTTAAATTAAATTTTTTTTCATCAAAACCTTCGCTTCTTAGATTGGTTAATAAATTTCTAATCCTAATCCTCAAAAATTCATTATTAGAGTTTGAAGGATCATTGATGTAATAACCAAAAACATTATTTGTAACTTTTAATAATATTTTTTTTGTAATATCTAGGAAGGGTCTGTAACCTATCAAATTTTTATTTATAGTAGTACATTTTGAAGAAAATGAAGTTAAACCTCTTATACCTGAGCCCCTAAGCATTCTAATAAAAAAATTTTCATGTACATCATCTTTATGATGAGCTAGCAATAATGAATTAATTTTCTTTCTTTTACAAAATTTTTCCAACAAACTATACCTGGCTATCCTTGCATTTTCTTGCGTGGATCTAATTTTTTTCTTTTTTTGCCAAGAAAATATTTCACAATTAATATTAAATTTCTTAACAAGATTTTTTAAATCTTTTGCCTCCTTAGTTGAATTTTTCCTAATTTTATGATCGATATGAACATAGTAAACTTTTTTATTATTTATTAATTGAAAACATTTTGAAAAATATGCTAATGCAAGGCTATCAGGACCGCCCGATAAAGAAACTGTGAAAGAATTAATTTCTCTGTCTTTGAGGAATTTTTCAAAATTTTTATATATTTTTCTTACTTCTTTATCTTTAAGGTGACTAATAATTTTATTATTAACTTTGTTTTTGACAGTCAAACTTTTTCTCTTCGTATTTAGCTTTTTGAAGAACTGATTGTTTAGCTTTTGGATATTCTTTTTTAACTCCCTTGATCATTAAACAACCTTGATCTTTTTCTCCAATTTGAACTAATGATACTCCAAGCTTAAGTAAATTTATAGCTGCTTTTTCACTTTTTGGATATTTCTGATAACCTTCTAAATATGCTGTTGCAGCATCTGTATACAATTGTCTTATTCTAAATGTTTCCGCGTACCAATATTGAGCATTGCCAGCTAAACTGTGTTCTGGATTGTCGATCACAAATTCTCTTAAAGCTCTTTCTGCTGTAGTGTAGTCACCTTGTTTTAAAAGACTAGTTGCAAAATTATATTGTTCTTTAGGATCTGCTTTAGGTAAAATTTTTTCTTCAGTAACAAAATTTTCTGTGACAACACTGCTAGTTGTCTCAATAGATTGTGTCTTTTGTACAAGATCTTTGGTTTCAGCATCTTTATAAGTAATTGATCCTAGATCTTGAGGTTGAGATGAACCAGGCAAACTTTTTTCAGAGTTTAAAGTAAGAGTGTTATTTACATTGCCAACTTCTAACTCCTGAAACCTTAATTGGTTGTCGGCCTGAACTTTTGATAGTCTACTTGATAATTTGTCAATTTTAAAATTAATTTCTTCAAACTTATTCGTTAGTTGCTGAAATTGTTGTTCAATTTCTGAAAGTTTTAATAAATGTCTTGTGAGAACATCTTCATCATTATTACTTAATACTGAACTTGTATTAATTGTTTTCTCAGAAGACTGAGAGTAAACAGCTTTCTCTAGAGTACTAACATCCTTTCTTAACTTTTCTAAGATGGCAAGAGTTTCCTCATCTGCACTTAATGGAGAAATAAAAATGGCTATCGCTATCAATAAATAATAAATTACTTTATTATTATAAATTTTGTTAAAATTCATAATTTGATTAATATTTATAATGATGGCAAAAAAAAGACCCTAGTTTTTTTAAAACTAGGGTCTTAATTTAATTAATTAATTTGCTTTAACTGATACAGATCTTCTATTTTTTGACCATGCGAGTGGATTTGATCCAGAGTCTACTGGTCTCTCTTTACCATAACTTATAACTGATATTCTGTTTCCAGATATACCATAAGTCATTAAATAATCTTTTGCAGCATTAGCTCTTCTTTCACCTAAAGCAAGGTTGTATTCTCTAGTTCCTCTTTCGTCAGCGTGACCTTCTAATACAATATTGATTTTTGAATTTTTTCTTAACCAAGCAGCTTGTTTTCTTAAAGTTTCTCTAGAAGCAGTTGTTAAGACTGACTCGTTAGTTGCAAAGAAAACTCTGTCTGGAACTCCTGATGCTAGATATTCAACTGTATCTTTACCAGTGTAAACATCCCCTTGCATTTGGTTTGTTACTTTTTTTGTTGCACAAGCAGAAAGTATCAGTCCTGCAAATACAACCAAAAGGATGTTTTTAAAAATTTTGTTTAATTTCATTACTGCTCCTTAAATATATTAATATACTTTTTCACAACTAAATAGATCTTTCAAGCTTAAAAATCAAGAATTTAATAATTTTTAGTAAATTTTTTATTATTATTCACTTAATAATGACGACCAGGATGGGTCTGAGGCGTCAGTTTCAGTGTCAACTAATCTCTCATTATATCCAGTTAAATCTATAGACCATAATTTTGCAGAAAACCCTTTTCCTTCAGAATCTGACTTTGTTTCCCTGTAGAAGATCAAAACTCGGCCGTTAGGAGACCATGATGGTGCCTCTTGGTAATAATTTTCTGTCAGCAGTCTTTCTCCACTCCCATCTACTCTCATAACCCCAATGTAAAACTTACCTTTATGAAGTTTAGTAAATGCTATTAAGTCTCCTCTAGGAGACCAAACAGGAGTTCCGTAAAGACCTTTGCCAAATGAAATCCTTTTAACCTTTGTACCATCGCTTTTCATGACATAAATTTGTTGGTACCCACTTCTATCGGAATTAAAACATATGTATTTGCCATCTGGTGAAAATGAAGGTGAAGTATCAATGGAGGGGTGATTGGTAATTTTTTCAACAATTCTATTCTCAAGATCCATCGTATAAATGTCCGAATTACCATCTTTTGCAAAACTCATAATTATTTTTTTCCCATCTGGAGAAAATCTTGGCGCAAAAGTCATTCCTGGAAAATCACCAACAACCTCTTGAACACCAGTTTCAATGTCTAACAAATATACCCTTGGTAAGTTTTTAAAATACGACAAGTAGGTAACCATTTGGTTAGTTGGGTTAAATCTTGGAGTTAACACAAGCTCATTGCCTAATGTTAAATACTTTGTGTTATATCCATCTTGATCCATTATTGCTAATTTTTTAACCCTATTAGTCTTTGGTCCTTTCTCAGATACATAAATGATTCTAGTATCAAAATAACCTTTTTCACCAGTTAATCTTTGGTAAACTTTATCTGTAATGATATGGCCTACTCTTCTCCAGTTATCTGGTACTGTTGTAAAAGCTAAAGCCATCATTTCCTTGCCTGCAAGAACATCCCACAATCTAAACTCTACTCTTAATTTTTCATTTTCATATTTAACTTCACCGGTAATTAAGGCTTGAGCTTTTATTAAAGACCAATCCTCAAATCTTGGCTTTAAATGAGCTATGTCAGGCTTTTGTAGAAATGCTTCTCTTTTAAGTGGATTAAAAAGTCCAGAGGACTTTAAATTATTTTCAACAACTGCAGAGATATCTTCTCCAATATTATCTTTTTTTAATAAATTCTGGAAATCTTTGACTGACTTTGTTTCAACAAATAAGGGTGACACTGCTATTGGAAGTGGGTTCAGATTACCTCTGGTAATGTCAACTTCAATTAATCCAAATGAAGTTTTTGGCAGCAAAATTAACAGTAATACAAATAAGTAAAATTTAGTTTTTTTCATCCTTTTAACATCTCTCTAGCATCAAAATTTAATTGAAGATCTTTCCATCTTTCGTATCCAGTTGAAGGCACTCTTAAAGGTTGGCAAAGCCTGATTGCCCTTAAGGCGCTCTCAGCGAGAACTTTATAAAAACCTTGTCCAGGCTTATTCATTCTTGCATGATCTAAAATTTCAGAATTTATTACAGTTCCATCAGGCTTTAAGCTTAATTTTATTCTTACTAATAAATTTTCATTATAAGGTAATCCAAGTGGGATACTCCAACATCCAAAAATCTGTGCCTTAAGTGCATCTTCCTCACTTAAAGTTAAAGCACTTGAGCTAATGTTTTTTTGGTTTGATTGAGTAATTTTATTTGTTTTATTTGTTGTTTCTGCTAATTCCTCTTTAGATTTATCAATTAATGCAGCAATATTGTTCGGATCAAATAATTCATCTTTTTCAAATTCAGACACTTGTTTTACTTCCTCATCAATTTTTTCAGGATTTTGAACATCCTTTTCAGGTTTTTTAACTATTTCTTGATTTTGATCTGGTAATGGTATCGCATCAGGTTTTTCTTTTTTAACCTGTTTTGGTGGTGCTTGCTCTGATACGAGTTTTTCTTTTTCTTTAACTTCTTCAATAATTTTTTTTGCTTTAGGTGCGAAAGGTACATTTGTTTTATCAGTAATTTGAATAAGCTCTATAGATATTAGTGGGGGTAAATCTATAGGTTTTTTGGCTATGAAAGGAAAAGTAAGAGCAGTTATAACAACTAATAAAATATGCAATGCTGATGAAATCGCAATATTCTTTATCATCAATCTGTCGTCTTTATGTAAAAGATTAACTAATTTCATCTCTCTTTATAAGGTTCTGAAATTAAAGCCACTTTTGTAAAACCAGAGCCTGACAACATTCCCATGACCTCAAGAACTCTTCCATAATTAATTGTTTTATCACCCCTTACATAGATTCTTGTGTCTGTCCTATTTTTTGAAACTGCAAGTATTTTTGCGATTACATTATCATAATCAACTTTTGCTTCTTGAATAAATATTTCACCCTTTGAATTAATGGTTAAAGTTAAAGGTTCTTGTTCCTCTGGTAATGAGTCTGCGGAGCTTTCTGGTAGATCAACCTGGACTCCAACAGTCAACAATGGAGCTGTAACCATAAACACAATTAATAAAACAAGCATAATATCCACAAAGGGTGTAACGTTTATTTCACTCATTGGTTCTTTAGAATTTTTTTTTAAACCAAATGCCATAATTTCAAATTATAGATAAAAATCTTTTAGCAAAGTTTTCTAATCTTTGAGAATATTTCTTAGAGTCATTGTTGAATTTATTATAAGCAATAACTGCAGGAATTGCAGCCAATAAACCTAAGGCTGTTGCAAATAATGCCTCGGCAATTCCTGGAGCAACAATTGCTAAACTAGTATTTCTTGAAACAGCTATCGATTGAAATGAATTCATTATACCCCAGACAGTTCCGAATAAACCTATAAAGGGAGCTGTAGAGCCCACTGTAGCAAGAAAAGAAAAATTTTTTTCTAAAAAATTTATTTCAAACTCTATGTTTGACTCTAATAAACCAGTTAATTTTTCATTTAAATTACTTCTAGATCTAGATTTTAGAACAACTTGCATAGTTTTTCTAAAAACATTGGACATAGGATCGTCTTTATTTGCAGGGAGATTGTTGTAGAAACTTTCAGCAGATTTAGATTTCCAAAATTTTTCCTCAAATTCAACAGTGCTTTGATTAATTTTTTTAAACATTTTAAATTTTTCAATAATTATTGCCCATGAGTATATTGATGCTGCTATTAATATGATAATAACTGACTTAACGACGAGATCTGCTCTTAAGAACAAACTCATTAAAGAAAAATCAACTGAGCTGCCTAAACCAACTGCTTGAGAAGTTATATCTGCTTCCATAAAAAATTTTTCACACTAAAATGTGTCATCAATTTGTCTTAATTTTTTTGGTTTTGATAGTAAAAGCTTGCAATTAATATTGCATCAGCTTTATTAGCATCTTTTTTTCTAGATAATTTTGATGAAATGTAAGGAAAAAACTCAATGGCTTTAGTTCTACTAGAATCTTTTTGCGTATTTATAAGGTTATAATACTTTTTCCATTTTACTGGTGAAATGAAGTCCATAGGTATTTGCATCGCAGAAAATATACCTTTTAGTACACCGAAAGATTGACCAAAATTAAACATACTGGTAACTCCTTGGCCAGGCATTGCAGAAACTTGCTCTATTACCACTTTTATATCTTTTTTGTCTTCATTAATTATCGCTTTTTGAATTTCATTATAGATTTGTGAGCCATTAACTTGGGACTTATTTTTTTTTCCAACAGGCATTATTGGCATATCAAATACATCTAAAATTTTTCCATCTTTTAAAATGCATATAGCTCCTTTTATTCCTGGATCTATTCCTATAATTAACATCCTTTATTCCAACATTTCTATATTCGAGTAAACTTTTTGAACATCATCGTGATCCTCCAAAGTTTCTAAGAATTTCTGAGATTCTAAAAATTGCTGTTTATTAAGGTTAACTTTATTAAGAGGATACCATTCAATATTTGTCGACAAAAAATTATTAATTTTTTTTTCAAGAATTTTTTTTACATCATAAATATTTTCTTTATTGCAATGTATTTCATGATAAGTCTTATTTGAAAAGCACTCATCCGCTCCAGAATTTATTGCAATTTCTAGTACATTGTCATCATCTATTTGTTCAGAGTCTACTCGTATAATTCCAACCTGCTTGAAATTGTGTGCAGCGGAACCTTGGGTTCCTAAGTTTCCACCGTTTTTTTGAAAAATTTCTCTTATTTTTGATGCTGTTCTGTTTTTGTTATCAGTTAATGCCTCTACAATTACAGCAATTTTATAATTTCCAAATCCCTCATATCTTATCTCATCAAAGTTGGACTGATCATTAAATTTTGATTTATCAATAGCTCTGTCAATATTATCTTTAGGCATATTGGCTGATCTTGCAGCTTGAATAGCAGATCTCAATCTATGGTTCATATCGGGATCTTTATCTCCTAACTTAGCTGCAACAGTGATTTCTCTAGACAACTTTGAGAAAATTTTTGACCTAATCTTATCTGCTCTTCCTTTTTTATGCTTAATTCCAGCCCAGTGTGAATGACCTGCCATATCAATTAGTGTTTTGTAGAACACTTCCCATTATAAAACTATTTATTTTCTTAGCCAAACCTGTTTCTGTACAACACTCAACTATTACTCCTGATAAAGTTCCGTCTCCTAAAGACGGAAAATGTTTTTCAGCTTTTTTTTTATAAAATTTATTTATAGAATTATCTTTATTCATGCCTATTACAGAATCGTAATCACCACACATTCCAGAATCTGTTACATATGCAGAACCTTTTTTTAAAATTCTTGCATCATTTGTTGGAACATGTGTGTGAGTACCTGTGATCAATGTTGCCTTACCATCAAATAAATGACCAACTGCCATTTTTTCACTCGTTATTTCACCATGAAAATCAACTACTAAAAAATCATAATTTTTTTTTAAAACATAATCGTTTAAAAATTTTTCTATCTTTATAAAAACATTGTCACATTTTTTCATAAAAACATTTCCCATTAAATTTAATACACCAATTTTGAAATTGTTTTTACTGGAAAAAATTTCAAAACCTTTTCCAGGAGAAGGATTTAATAAATTTAAGGGTCTTAAAAGTTTTTCCTCTCTCTCAATATGCTCCGCTGTTTCATTTTGACCCCATACATGGTTGCCTGTAGTTAAAACATCTATTCCGCTTTGAAATAATTCGTTAGAGATTTTTTCGGTTATTCCCATCCCGTTGTCTGCCGCATTTTCGCCATTGGCGACTACAAAATCTAAATCTTTTTTTTTAATTATATCTGGTAAAAACCTTTTAACAACTTCACAGCCAGATGGTCCAACGATATCTCCTAAAAAAAGTATTCTCATTTGTAAACTTTACTTTCAGTAAATATATAATTCATTTTTTTATCAAATTTATCTGTTGGAACTTTATTTATTTTTTGGCATGAAAGAGCAAGACCAATTTTAAGTATTTTTTTTTTTTTTTCTAATTTATTAATAAATCTATCATAAAATCCTCCACCGTATCCAAGTCTGTTTAAATTTATATCAAAGGCTAAAAGTGGTATTATTAGAGTAGAGGGGATAATTTTTTTTGATCTTAAAGGTTCTGGTATTCCAAATTTGTTAATATTAAGAGGGTTATTTTTAGCCCATTCATAAAATGACATATCAAAGTTTTGATCTATAATTGGTAATGAAATAATATATTTTTTTTTTCTTAAATTTTCAATTAAATCAATTGTACATACCTCAGATCCAATTGGAAAGTAGAGGCCTATTTTTTTATTTTCAGATTTATGATTTAATAACTTTAACAAATTTTGGAGGTTAATTTTTTTATTATTTATATTAAATAAATCTCTTTTTTTTAATACTATTTTTCTAATTTGAGATTTTTTCACAACGAAAAACTAATTTTCTAAATTTGCTTTTTGGACAAATTCCTCAATTTGTTGAGTTGTGTTTGAAATTATTTTGTCGTATTCATTTTTTAAGTTTTGTATTTCATTTTCTAAATTAGAGATATCATCAGAAAGTTTTTTTGCTTCATTTTCTTTATCATCTTTGTAATCATAAGCTAAAGCCTTAAGTTCTTTAAATTTTTCAGTAATATTTTTTATCTCTTTATTGTTAATATCTACTTTTTTTTTGGTTTCAAAATATTCATCCATTATTTTTATTGATGTAATTAGTAATAGCTTGTTTTCCCCAATATTTCCTAGCTCGGTTTTTAATTTATCAAACTTATTGCCAAGATGATTTGCTAAATTTTCTAGGTGTTCCTCTTGGCCATCATCACAAGACAGAAGGAAATCTTTGCCATTAAATTTAATATTTACATTTGCCATTTATCAATTTCATCTAATAGAATATCTGTTTCTTGATTTAATTCATCAATTTTCTCATTGAATTTTAATTGATCTAGTCTGTGTTTAGAATTTTTATCTTTAATAATTTTTAATTGATCCTTTAATTTCTGATGTTCTCTAATTAAGTTTGAATGTTTATTTTGAAGTTCTTTATTTTCAATTTCTAATTGATTTTTTTGATTAGATAAAAATCCTAGATTTTTTTGACTTTCTTCATCTAACAAATTTAGTTTTTTTAATTTGTCCAGAGCTATTTCCAGCTTTTTTTCTTTCTCACTGAAGTATTTCATATATATATTATATTATAAATTGAGTCATCTTACTCTAAATAGGTCAACAATTGAAAGTAGAACACAAACAATTAGCTAACGCAATTAGATTTTTATCAATTGATGCTGTGGAAGAGGCAAATTCAGGCCATCCAGGAATGCCCATGGGGATGGCTGATGTTGCAACAGTTTTATTTAAGAGTTTTTTAAGATTTAATCCAAAAAATCCAAGCTGGATAAATAGAGACAGATTTATTTTATCAGCAGGACATGGATCAATGCTTTTATATTCTTTGCTTTATCTAACGGGATATAAAAGTGTCTCTTTAGAAGATATTAAAAATTTTAGAAAACTAGACTCTATATGTGCCGGCCATCCCGAGTATCATTCTAACTCAGGAATTGAAACTACTACAGGACCACTTGGTCAAGGAATTTCAAATGCTGTTGGTTTTGCAATAGCAGAAGAAGTTTTAAAAAGTAAATTTGGAAAGAAACACATAGACCACAAAACTTATGTTTTGGCTGGTGATGGATGTTTGATGGAAGGTATAAGTCATGAGGCTTTGAGTCTAGCAGGTCATTTAAAATTAAAGAATCTTGTTTTATTATTTGATAATAACTCTATATCAATAGATGGTCCGACGAACTTAGCAGTATCAGATAATACCAAGAAAAGATTTGAAAGTTACGGTTGGAATTATTTAGATATAAACGGACACAACGAAAAACAAATTTTCACTGCATTAAAAAAAAGCCAAAATTCAAAAAAACCTATTGCTATATCTTGCAAAACAACAATAGGTTTTGGTTCGCCTAATAAAGGTGGCAAAGCATCATCTCATGGAAGCCCTTTAGGCAAAGATGAAATAAATCTTGTAAGGAAAAAATTAAATTGGAGTTATGAACCTTTCAAAATTCCAGACAGAATATTAAATGCATGGAGAGATATTGGAAATAAAGCATCTATCGCAGCTGAGAAAAGCAATTCTAAAAAAAACGAAGAAAAAAATAATATAATTCCATTAAATTTAAGTGAAGAGATTGAAGAATTAAAGAAAAATTATTTAAAAACAATGGAGCCAATAGCTACTAGAAAATCATCAGAGAAATTTCTCGAGATTGCATCAAAATTACCAAATCTTATTGGGGGATCTGCTGATCTTGCTGGTTCAAATAATACAAAAACTAAAAATCATAAAATTATAAAACCTGGGAAATTCGATGGAAACTATATTCATTACGGTGTTAGAGAACATGCCATGTGTGGAATAATGAATGGTATATCTTTACATAGTAATTTAATTCCTTATGGAGGAACATTTTTAATATTCAGTGACTACTGTAAGCCCTCTATAAGGTTATCTGCTATGATGGGTCAAAAAGTGATTTTTGTTTTTACTCACGACTCAATAGGTCTAGGCGAAGATGGTCCAACTCACCAACCAATTGAGCAATTATCAGCTCTTAGATCTATACCAAATTTAAATGTTTTTAGACCAACAGATACGATAGAAACTTTTGAATGTTGGCAGTTAGCTCTTGAGTGTAAAAACACACCTAGCGTAATTGCTTTAACAAGACAAAAAACAAATCCACTTAGAAAAGATTATTCAAGTATTAATCAATGTTCTAAAGGTGCTTACGAAATTATGAGGACTGGAGAAGATGTAAATATAATATTAATCTCAAGTGGTTCTGAATTGGATCTTGCATGCAAAATTAGTCATAAATTAGCCACAGAAAATATTTACTCAAAAGTTATATCAATGCCTTGTCATGAAATTTTTGATTTACAGAATGATAATTATAAATCAGAAATTTTAACAAAAAACGTAATGAAAGTTTCAATAGAGGCATCTGAGACTGGCTACTGGAAAAAGTATACTGGAACCAATGGTCTAAATTTTGGAATTGACGGATTTGGCAAAAGTGCGCCATATAAAGATATCTACGATCATTTTAAATTAAATGAGGAAAATATCGTAAATAAAATTAAGGAAAAAATGTGAAAGCAAAAATTGGAATAAATGGATTAGGTAGAATTGGTAGGATGGTTGTGCGATCCATTTTTGAAGAAAATCATAAAAATCTAAAAATTAATCACATTAATAATAGAGCAGATATCAAAACCGCTTGTGAGCTTATAAAAAGAGACAGCATACATGGAAAATTTAAAGGAAATGTATCTGTTGAAAATAATTGGTTAATAATTAATGGAAATAAAATTAGTTACTCTCAGGAAACTAATTTAAGTAATATTTCCTGGAAAAAAAATAATGTTGATTTAGTGCTTGAGTGCACAGGTAAGTTTAATTCAAAAGAAAAATTAATTTCCCACATAAAAAATGGTGCTAAAAAAGTAATTGTCTCGGCACCGTGTAAAGGTGCTGATAAAACAATAGTTTATGGTGTTAACCATAAGCATATTTTAAATAAAGACAAAATTATTTCTGCAGCATCATGTACAACTAATTGCTTAGCTCCAGTTGTTTATGTTTTAAATAATAATTTTGGAATTGAAAAAGGTTTTATGACAACCATTCATTCTTATACAACAGATCAAAGAATGCTAGATAATTCTCATAAAGATCCTAGAAGAGCAAGATCTGCAGGTCAGTCTATAGTGCCAACCTCAACTGGTGCATCAAAAGCAATTGGTGAAATTATACCATCATTAAAAGGTAAACTGGAGGGGGTTGCCATGAGAGTGCCTACTCCCAATGTTTCATTAGTTGAACTGGTATTTCAAACAAAAAAGGATTTAAGTATAGAAAAAATAAATTCGTCTTTTAACAAATTTATTAAAAATAGTAAAAATAAGGTTTTAAAAATAACACAAGAAAAGCTTGTTTCAGTAGATTTTAATCATGATCCTGCATCATCAATTATTGATGCAAAATTAACAAATGTGGTTGGTAAAAACATGGGTAAAATTTCTGCGTGGTATGATAACGAGTGGGGTTTTTCTAATAGAATGTGTGATATAGCAGAGTACCTTCATAAAATTTCTTAATGAAATATATTAAAGATCATGAAAATTTGAGTCAAAAAAACGTTTTGTTAAGATTAGATTTAAATGTTCCATTAAAAAATGGGATAATTACTGATCAAACAAGAATTGATAAAATCTTACCAATAATTAATTTTTTACTCAGTAAAAATTCAAGAATTATAATCGTTTCTCATATAGGGCGCCCTAATGGTAAGAAAAATAGCAATCTAACTATGAGGCCAGTTTGTGAGTATATAGAAAAAAAAATTAATAAAAAAATTAAACTCGTTAGTGATGATATTTTTCGATTAGAAAAAGAAGATTTGTTTAAAGAAAAATTTGACGGAATTATATGTTTGGAAAACATTAGATTTTATGAGAAAGAGGAAAAAAATGATACATCTTTAGCAAAACAATTAGCTAGTTTGGCAGATTTGTTTGTAAATGATGCGTTTTCTTGTTCTCATAGAGCCCACACATCTATATGTAAAATCACTGAGTTTTTGCCCTCTTTTGCCGGGCTTCAATTAGAGGCAGAAATAAGTGCTTTAAGAAAAATTACATCTGAAATTATAAAACCAATTACTTGTATTATTGGGGGGTCTAAAATTTCCACAAAAATTGGAATTATTAAAAATTTAATTCCTAAGTTTAACAATATTATTATCGTCGGAGGTATGGCAAACAATATACTTAACTACAAAGGAAATCAAATAGGAAAATCAGTTAAAGAAAAAAATTGTGAAAAGATTATTGATGAAATATTCGAAACTTCAAAACAACATTCTTGCTCAATTATATATCCGGTAGATGTTTTAGTGGGAAAAAATCTAAATAGTGTATCTAAGGTCAAGGCTCTCGATGAAATAGACAATGATGATTTAATTTTGGATATAGGGCCAAAAACTATCAATAAAATTAAAAAAATAATTGAAAATAGTGAAACGGTTTTATGGAATGGACCAGCGGGGTATTTCGAAAATCCTAACTTTGCAAATGGTAGTTACGAAATTGCAAAAGCTATTATCAAAAAAAATAAAAACAAATCAATTTACTCAGTTGTAGGTGGAGGTGATACAATAGCATTAATCAATAGAATTAAGGCAATTGGAGATTTTAATTTTGTTTCAACTGCTGGTGGTGCGTTTTTAGAATATCTTGAAGGTAAAGAACTTCCTGGTATAAAAGCTTTAAGTTTACATGTCTGAGTTAAATAACATTGCGCTTAAAATTTTAGAAAAAGGTAAAGGTATTCTTGCTGCTGATGAGAGCACTGGAACTATGACAAAAAGACTAGACGGTGTAAATGTGCCCTCTACTCCACAAAATAGATTATTATTTAGAGAAACACTGTTCAGCGCATCAGGTATGACTAAATATATAGGTGGTGTAATATTGTACGATGAAACAATAAAACAACAAACTTCCAAAAAAAATCTGATCCCAGAATTAATTTTAAATATGGGCTCCTATCCAGGAATAAAAGTCGATACTGGTGCTAAAGTTTTAGCAGGATCGCCCGATGAAAAGATTACTGAAGGCTTAGATGGATTAAGAGAAAGATTAAAAGAGTATTATAAACTTGGTGCAAAATTTACAAAATGGAGAGGTGTTTATAATATATCCAAAAGTTATCCTAGCAAACTTTCTGTTCAGTCAAATGCCCATGCGCTAGCCAGATATTCTGCTTTAGTTCAAGAGTGTGGTATGGTTCCAATAGTCGAGCCTGAGGTATTAATGGATGGTGATCATTCAGCTAAAGATTGTTTTTCAAAAACTTCTGAAGTTATTAAAAAATGTTTTGAGGAACTAATTTTACACAAAGTCGATCTGACTGGTATAATACTTAAACCTAACATGATTTTGGCTGGCAATAAGTCTAAAGATAAAATTTCAAATGAGGAAGTTGCAAAATTAACCTTAGAGTGTTTAAAAAATTCTGTTCCTTCAGAGGTTCCAGGAATAGCTTTTTTATCCGGAGGTCAATCTGAAATAGAGGCAACAGAAAACTTAAATCTAATAAATAAAAATAATAATACTAGTTTTATTATGAGTTTTTCATATGGTCGAGCTCTACAACAAGGTGCCTTAAAATTTTGGTCAAAAGACATACAGAATATTGAGGGAACACAGAAGATTTTTAACCACCGAGCCAAAATGAATACATTAGCAGCTCAAGGAAAATGGTCTAAAAATCTTGAAAATTAATAAAAAAAAAATTATTTATTTAATCTCACCGCTAAAAATTAATAAATCTTTTTACAATGAATTAATTAAAGTTTTTAGAACAAATAAAGTTAGTTTTTTTCAACTAAGACTTAAAAGGGAAAATTTTAAACAAAAATTAATTATTGGAAAAAAAATAAAAAAAATCTGTAAAAATTTTAATGTTAAGTTTCTTATAAATGACGACGTAATTCTAACAAAAAAATTAAAAGCAGATGGTTGTCATTTGGGTCAAAAAGATATGAACGTTTTAGATGCAAGAAAAATAGTTGGAAACAAAATAATAGGTGTCACATGCCACAATTCAATCAAGTTTGCTAAAAATGCTTTATCAGAAAAAGCTGATTACTTAGCATTTGGAGCTTTTGGTATATCAAAAACAAAGAAAGTAAAATATAAAGCATCAATTAATACACTTAAAAAGGTTAAAAAGATTACTAATAAACCAATTGTTGTTATTGGAGGTATTAACCCTAATAATTATCAAAAACTTTTATTGAATAACGCAAACTTTTTGGCTATCTCAGGCTACATTTGGAAAAACAAAAAAATGAAACCAGCAGAGGCTATAAATAAATTTATATGAAAATTAACACAGGTGAAATTAGAGTTGGTATGCTTTTAGAGTACAAAAATGATTTGTGGCAAGTACTAAAAACACAACATGTAAAACCCGGTAAAGGAGGCGCATTTGCCCAAGTTGAGATGAAAAGTATTAACAAAAATACAAAAATAAATGAGAGATTTAGATCAAGTGAAACTGTTGAAAAGGCATCATTAGAAGAAATAAAATATAATTATATTTATGACGATGAAAAAAATTATTTTTTCATTGAGCCTAAATCGTTTGAGCAGATCGAAATTAAAAAAGATAAAGTTGGGGAAAAAGGTAAATTATTAGTTGAAAATTTAGAGGTTACAATTAGTTTTTACAACGAAACTGCTATATCTGTAGAATTGCCAAATCAAGTAAATTGTAAAATTAAAGTCACAGATGCAGCTTTAAAAGGACAGACTGTTTCCTCCTCCTATAAGCCTGCAATTCTTGAAAATGGTTTAAATATTCAAGTTCCACCTTTTATTGAGGTAAGTGACGAAATTGTTGTAGATACACGAACTTTAGAATATGTAAAAAAAATCTGACATGAATTCCATTTCTCCCAATTTAAATTTAATGATTAAAGCGTCTGAAAAAGCTTCGAAAATCTTAATAAGAGACTTTGGTGAGGTAGAAAAATTACAAGTTTCTTTAAAGGGACCTAATAATTTTGTAACAAATGCTGATAGAAAAGTAGAAAAAATAATTATAGAAGAACTTGAAAAATCAAAAAAAAATTTTTCAATTTTGACTGAAGAAAGTGGTTTTATTAAAAATAAAGATAAAAACAACTTTTGGATAATCGATCCAATTGATGGTACCACAAATTTTTTAAACGGTGTTCCACATTTTTGCATTTCAATTGCTCTTCAAATTGAAAAAGAAATTGTTGCTGGTGTTATATATGATCCAATAAAAGATGAAATTTTTTATGCTGAAAAAAACGGTGGTTCATATTTAAACAATAAAAGAATAAGAGTTTCAAAAAAAGATAATGTTTCTAATTGTCTTTATGGAGTTAACTATAGAAAAAATATTCCTGAAAATTTAATTATCAGGCATACTGGTAGTGCTGCTCTAGATTTAGCATATGTTTCTTGTGGTAGATTTGACGCCTGTTTACAAAAAAATGTAAGTCTTTGGGATATAGCAGCAGGTATCATATTGATAAAAGAAGCTGGAGGGATAGTTGATAATTTTGAATTTAAAGAATTTAGTAAAATAAGCATAAAAGCATCAAACGAGAGAATAAATAATGATTTAAACAAAAAAATTAAAATCTTTTAATTGTTTTATAATTTTCTTTTGTTATAAATTCGCTATGAAAAAAAATATTCATCCAAACTATCATAATATTAAAGTTGAAATGACAGATGGTACTCAGTTTGAAACAAAATCTACCTGGGGTAGTGAAGGTGATGTACTTAAACTTGAGATTGATCCAAAATCACACTCTGCATGGACTGGCGGAAAACAAAAAATTTTAGATAAAGGTAGAGTAAGCAAATTTAACAAAAAATTTCAAAACTTTAAATCAGAAACAAAAAAATAATTTTAAATATGACTATAACACCATTAATGCCAATGGCGACAGCAGTATGGCTAGTTGAAAACACAACTTTAACATTTAAACAAATTGCAAATTTTTGTAATTTACATGAAATAGAAGTTCAAGGTATTGCTGATGGAGAAGTAGCTAAAGGAATTAAGCCATATAATCCTATTATATCAGGGCAGTTGACAAAAGAAGAGATTGAATTGTCAAGTAGAGATCAGGAGAGACCACTCAATATTACTAACTATGATATAGATATAAAAGAAACTGAGAAAAAATTAAAAAAATATGTGCCTTTGTCTAAAAGACAAGATAAGCCAGACTCTGTTTTATGGTTAATTAAAAACCATTCTCAATTAAAAGACTCTCAAATTGCAAAGCTGGTGGGCATTACAAAAAATTCTGTTGTTGCAATTAGAAATAAAAGTTATTGGAATTTTAATAGTTTGAATGCCAAGGATCCTGTGGCTATCAATTTGTTTTCACAAAAAGATTTATCAGATGCATTAGAGAAGGCTGAAAGACGTATAAAGAGGGAGAAAAAACTAAAAGAAAAAGCCCAGAAACAAAATCTTAAAACTGGTTAAAAAATTAATAGACATAATTTTTTTTAAATGTTAATTACTACGCTTTTTTGGAGGAT
This sequence comes from uncultured Pelagibacteraceae bacterium, assembly GCA_902610315.1. Taxonomy (GTDB): domain Bacteria; phylum Pseudomonadota; class Alphaproteobacteria; order Pelagibacterales; family Pelagibacteraceae; genus Pelagibacter. Next base: position 34,184 of record CACLVA010000007.1, on the reverse strand, counting down.
GTTATTAAAATAGACGTTAAAGACAATAATGTAGAGCAAGCTTTGAGAGTTTTAAAAAGAAAACTTCAGAGAGATGGTTTTTTTAAAATTGTCAAACTTAAATCTAACTATGAAAAGCCATCAGAGAAAAAGAAAAGAATTCTACAGGAAAATATTAAAAGAGTTAAAAAATTAAATAAGTTAAAAAATAGAATTTAATATCGCGGGGTGGAGCAGTCTGGTAGCTCGTCAGGCTCATAACCTGAAGGTCGGCGGTTCAAATCCGTCCCCCGCAACCAATCATTTAATTTTAAATTTTGATTTTCTGCTATCAATTAAGAAGGCTTTAACAGTATCATTAGTTAAATTTTTGAATGATTTACCAAATTTTTCAATTTTTGTTATAATCATTGGTGGTATTGTTATTATATGACAACCAAGTTGAGAAGCTTGTAAATAATTATATGGTTCTCTAACGCTTGCCCATAAAATTTTCACATTTTTATATTTTTTTGCGATATTAAGACTTTTTTTTATTTCCGGTACTGGATCTTTTCCAACATCGCCAGCTCTTCCAGCAAATATTGATATAATAACTTTGGCTTTTCCTTTAATGTTGTTTAATATTCTTGCAGTTTGTCCATGTGTATAGACAGCAGTAATATTCATTTTAATATTATTTTTACTTAATTCATTTATAACTTTTCCCATAAATGTTCCTTTTGAATTTTCTACTGGTATTTTTACATAAACATTTTTACCCCAAGATTTAATCTTTAATGCTTGTTTCAAAATATTTTTATAATCATCTGCAAAAACTTCAAATGACACGGGTTTATTATTGCAAACTTTTAAAATTTCTCTTGAATAAAGCTCATAATTTTTTGCACCTGCTTTTCTCATTAAACTAGGATTAGTTGTAAATCCTTTAACAATCTTTTTTTTTGAGTAACTTTTGATCGTTCTTATATCAGCTATATCACAATAAATTTGGGTCACTGTTAAAAACTTTTAATTATGTCTTCAGTCATCTTTTTTGCATCAGCGAATAACATTAAGGTGTTTTCTCTGTAAAATAGATCATTATCTACCCCTGCATAACCTGGAGAAAGACTTCTTTTTACAAACAATACTGACTTTGCTTTTTCAACATCTAAAATAGGCATACCGTAAATTGGACTTTGCGGATCCGTTTTAGCTACAGGATTTGTAACATCATTTGCTCCAATTACATATGCAACATCACAATTAGCAAAATCGTTATTTATTTCCTCTAATTCAAAAACCTCATCATATGGAACATTTGCCTCAGCAAGTAACACATTCATATGGCCTGGCATTCTTCCAGCCACTGGATGAATTGCATAAGAAACTTTAATCCCGTTCTTTTTTAAAGTATCAACCATCTCTCTCAACGCGTGTTGGGCCTGTGCAACAGCCATTCCATAACCTGGCACAATAATAACAGAGGATGCATTTTTCATCAAAAATGCTGCATCATCTGAGTTACCACTTTTAACAGGTTTTTGCTCCTTGTTATCAGATTTAGATACTTGATCAGTACCACCAAACCCTCCTAGTATTACACTAAAAAATGATCTATTCATCCCTTTACACATTATATAAGATAGAATTGCTCCAGAGGAACCAACTAAAGCTCCTGTAATAATTAAAGCTGTATTTTCTAAAGTGAAACCTATTCCCGCTGCTGCCCAACCTGAATAAGAATTCAACATTGAAATTACAACGGGCATATCAGCCCCACCAATTGGTATAATTAAGAGTACGCCTACTAAAAAAGAGATTAATATTAAGGTCCAGAATAAATTTGAAGACTGTGTTGCGCACAGAAAATAAGTTAAACCTATAATAGATATTAAAATTATTAAATTTAAAATATGTTGACCTGGAAATGTGATGGGCGCTCCAGACATTATTCCTCTTAATTTTAAAAACGCAATTATTGACCCAGAAAATGTTATTGCACCAACGGCTGCACCAATTGACATCTCAATCAAGCTCGCTAGTTTAATATTGCCTGATTTACCAAGATTAAAAGCTTCTGGATTTAAAAAAGCTGAAATTGCCACAAAAACAGCTGCTAAACCAACTAAGCTATGAAAGCCTGCTACCAATTCAGGCATTGCTGTCATTGGTATTTTAAATGCTATCATGGCACCAATACTTCCACCAATTAATAGGAAAGCTATTACATAAACAAAGCTAGTAGAAAAATTACCTATTGATAAAAATGTAACCACCACTGCAATTAACATTCCTAAAATACCAAAAAAATTTCCTTGTCTAGAAGTTTCAGGTGAAGAAAGCCCCCTTAGAGCTAAAATAAATAACACCCCAGAAATTAAATAAAATAGTGCAAGTAAATTTGTTGAAATCATTTTTTCTTCTTTTTGTACATTGCTAACATTCTTTGCGTCACCAGAAACCCTCCAAAAATATTTACTGCCGCCAATATTATTGCTAAAAAGCCAAATACACTTGACTCATTAAAAACATTATTATCATTTCCAGCTAGAGCTGAGATTATTGCCCCTACTATAATCACTGATGAAATAGCATTAGTCACAGACATTAAAGGTGTATGAAGTGATGGAGTAACACTCCATACAACATAATAACCAACAAATATTGACAATATAAATATACTCAATCTAAATACGAAAGGATCTATTTCCATACTATTTTACCAAAGTTTTTTTAATAATTTCATCTTCCAAGTTTATATTAATTTTGTTATTTTTTTTATCATACAAATTAATAACAAAGTTAAGTAAATTTTTAGAATACAAATTCGATGCAGATATTGGAAGTTTATTCAGCAAATTACTATCACCCAAGATTTTGACACCGTTTATATCAACAATTTCATCTGCTTTGGTAAATTCTGTATTGCCTCCTTGTGATGCTGCTAGATCATAAATAATTGAACCTTTTGGCATTTCTTTAACCATATCACCCTTTATAATTACAGGTGCCTTTTTTCCTGGAATTAGAGCTGTACAAACTACAATATCAATTTTTTTAAGCGTATCTTTTAGAAGGCCCTCTTGCTTTTTTTTAAATTCATCTGATGCTTCCTTTGCGTATCCGCTCGATGTTTCTAGATTCTCTGAGCCCTCAACAACTAAAAATTTACCACCAAGACTCTCAACTTGCTCTTTAGAAGCCATCCTAACATCAGTTGCAAAAACAATTGCTCCCATTCTTTTTGCTGTAGCTATAGCTTGTAATCCTGCAACTCCAGCTCCTACAACAAGAACTTTTGCGGCTGGAATAGTGCCTGCGGCTGTCATCATCATAGGAATTGCTTTGTTAAAATAAGAAAATGCATCAACGACTGCTTTGTAACCAGCAAGGTTGGCTTGTGAAGATAAAATATCCATTGACTGTGCGCGAGTAATTCGTGGAAGTAACTCTAATGAGAAAACGTTAATATTATTTCCAGAAAGTTTCGAGATACGATCTTTATTATTTACAGGATCAAAAACTCCTATCAAATTTTTATTTGGTGGGATGGTACTTAAATCTTTTTCATTTGGTAAATTTAGTTGTAATAAGATGTCAGACTCTTTTATTATTTTTTCTTTACTATCAAAAATTTCTGCACCGTTTTCTGCAAATTTATTATCATCTATATCAAGATGGTTACCATAATTTTTTTCTAAATAAACTTTGAAACCATTAGAAATGAATTTTTTTACATTTTCTGGTGTTACTGAAATTCTTTTTTCAGTATTTTTATTTTCACTTACAGAACCTATTATCATTTATTTAGAAGTTTATAATAAAACAATAGCTAAGACTACTAATATAGCAATTACTGATATCGTCCCCCAAAGAACAAATTTAGTAAAATTTTCCCAAGTTTTTTTATGACTATCATTATCCATGGTATTATTTTTGTCTTGCTTTAAATTTTGGATTTTTTTTATTAATTATGTAAACTCTGCCTCTTCTCTTGACCATTTTGGAATTCAGATCTCTTTTTTTTAATGATTTAAGGGAGCTTTTAATTTTCATAATTTTAGCCTGGCAACGTCCTACTCTCCCATGCCTTAAGACAAAGTACCATCGGCGCAGAAGGGCTTGACTTCCGAGTTCGGAATGGAATCGGGTATTACACCTTCGCAATAATCACCAGGCAAAAGACTTATACTAAAATTTCTAATATTGTAAATATTAATTTTTCCCTATTTCTTTAATTATTTTTATAAAAGTCTTGTAGCGTTAAATACAACCCATTATCTAGATTTTCCTTTTGCTTCCAACCATATTTTTTTGCTTTAGTCACATCAAGCATTTTAGATTTTACTCCATCTGGTTTAGTTTTATCATATTTAATATTTAGTTTAACATTAAATTTTTTTAACAAAAACTTAACATACCAATCTATAGAATGCTCTTTTCCAGTTCCAATATTTAAAAAAGGTTCCTTAATTTTTAAATTCATAAAAAAGACTATTGCTTTTGCAAAATCGTCTACAAATAATAATTCTCTTTTAGGTTTACCTGAACCCCAGACTTTAATGTATTTTTTATTATACTTTTTTGCTTGGTATATTTTTTTAATTAAAGCAGAAAAAAAATGTGATGTTAAAAGGTCGTAATTATCTCCTGGTCCATACATATTTGGTGGCATGAAACTCTTGTAGTTAAGTTTATAATTTGTGGAATAGCTTTCGCACATTTTTATACCAGCTAGTTTAGCAAGGGCATATGCATCATTTGTTTCTTCTAATTTTCCAGACAAAATTAAATCCTCTTTCATTGGTTGCTTACAATTTTTAGGGTATATACAACTAGATCCAAGAAATATTAAGTTTTTAGTTTTAGCTAAATAAGACCCATGAATTAAATTATTTTGAATTTGTAAGTTTTCATATATAAACTGATGCTTCTGTTTAGAATTAGCCAGAATTCCTCCAACTTTTGCAGCAGCTACAATTGTAAGGTTAGGTTTTATTTTTTTTAAAAATTTAAAAACTTTTTCTTGATTTAAAAGATTTAATTTTTTTTTTTCAATTGTTATGATTTTCTTATACCCACTTTTTTTTAATTCTCTACAAATTGAGGATCCAACCATTCCCTTATGGCCTGCAACAAAAATTTTACTTTTTTTATTCAGCATTAATTATTTTGATTTCCTCAGATATCATTTCATCAATTAATTGATTAATTTGTATCTTAGGTTTCCAAGAAAGGATCTTTCTTGCTTTCTTTGCATTTCCTAACAAAGTGTTTACATCTAAAGGTCTAATATAATTTTTATCAACAAAAATTATATTCTTTTTACTAATTTTATCATATCCTACTTCTTTAATACCTTTGCCTTTCCAGGATATATTCATATTTAATTTTTTTGAAACTAAATTTACAAATTGTCTAATACTAAATTGTTTTCCTGTTGCTATAACAAAGTCATCGGGTTTCTGTTGTTGTAATATTTTCCACATTGCCTCTACGTAATCTTTGGCGTGCCCCCAATCTCTTCTTGAATCTAAGTTTCCTAAAAAAAGTTTTTTTTGTTTACCTATTTTAATTTTTACTAAAGCACTAACAATTTTTTTCGTAACAAATGTCTCACCTCTTCTTGGGCTTTCATGATTAAATAGTATCCCGTTTGAACCAAAAATATTATAAGCTTCTCTATAATTTTTTGTTATCCAATGAGCATATAGTTTGGCAACTCCATATGGGCTTAATGGATAAAAATTTGTTTTCTCACTCTGAGGTGACTCTTGTACTTTTCCATACATTTCCGATGTGCCGGCTTGATAAAACTTAGTTTTTTTTTCTAATTTATGAAATTTAATTGCTTCTAAAATTCTTAAAGCTCCTAATGCATCAGCGTTGGCTGTATATTCTGGCACTTCAAAAGATACGGCTACGTGTGATTGAGCTGCTAGATTATAAATTTCATTAGGTCTTATAAGTTCTATGATTTTAGATACTGATGTTGAGTCAGTTATGTCCCCATAGTGTAAAAAAAAATTACGTTTCTTCTCATGGGGATCTTGATAAATGTGATCTATTCTAAAAGTGTTTATTGATGAAGATCTTCTTTTAACTCCGTGCACTATATATTTTTTTTTTAATAAAAATTCTGCTAAATAGGACCCGTCTTGACCGGTTATTCCAAATATTAAGGCTTTTTTAATCACTTTTGTTTATAAATATATTTAATTTTTTGAATTGTAAAGTTAATAAGCTTTTTTTTGTATATGTATTCGAAAGTTTTTCTTAAAGATAAAATTTTTCATTATTTCTTTTTTTTATAAAAGTATTTATCTTTATTTTTTTCAAGATTATAGTTACTTGATTGAACAAATATATATTTATTATATCTCTTAAAAGCCAATAATCTGTTTTCATTTTTACATTCAATTTGTTCTTTTGTGCAATCATTATAAAAATTTATAATTTTATTAAAATTTCTTTCAACTCTAAAATGATGTCTTTCATCAATATTATAATATGCGTTAGTAAAAATTGAATAGTTATATTTGTCATTTTCTTTTATGATCCGATCGATATTACGATATAGAAAAATTGAAGTTGTTAAAAACAATATAAGTATAACTTTTCTTAAAAAAATTCTTTCATTACTTTGAAATTTTGAAAGAATTTTAGATAAAGGAATAAATATTAATATAGCGATTATGTAATACCCACCATATCTTAGACTTGGATGATTATAAAACCATTCAATAAATAAAATGAAAATGCTAAGATATACTAAAATTAAATTTTGTTTTTTATCTCTTTTCTTTTTATTAGTATAGAAAGTAATTATAAAAATAATCGATAACAATGATAAACCTAACAAGTAATCTGATACCTTGTTAAAAAAATATCTATCAATCCAGCCATTAAGCCAATTAAAATTATGTATGTAATTTTCGTAATTACTTACACTAAAATTGGGTGTTGCTCCAGCTTTTGACCAATTTTCATAATGAATTTTCATTCTTTGAATCTCTTCTAAAGGAACGGACCAGCTAAAATTTTCAAAGCATGTGAGCGTTAAAGGGTATATAAAACAGCCAGAGTTAAGAAAATTTATAATAGATACTAAGATTAAAAAAAATGTAGATAGATATAAAAATTTATTTTTTATAACTTGTTTAAAATAAAAATATTTTTTTTCATTATACATAAAATAGAATACAGGAATTAATAGTATTATGAAAATTAAATAAAAAACTTTTAGTGAAATCGCTAAGCCACCAATTAAAAAGATTTTTATGGAAAAGGTTTCAAAATCCTGATCTTTAATTGTTAAGAGTAATATTTCTAGTACTAATATAAAACTTAATATTTGAGCAGATCTGTCAGTCCCGTGTTCAGATAATCTATAAAAAAAGACTAGTATAAAAGTAATAGAAAGTAGTGAAAAAAAAAATATATGGTCGATTTTTTTTAATTTGTATCTTTGATGTCCTCTTATAAAAATACTAATAAGGGAAAAACCCATAATCAATATAGCGCCTATGTGATATAGGTAATATTTAATTAATGGTAAATAAAATAGAGAATTAAAATAAAATATTGATGATGGAGATCTCCAAGATGGGTCATAATTGCCTACTCCAACAATTATATCAGACTTAGTCAAATAGTTAGTGTAGGGAAAATGATAATAAGGAAAGTCATCATGTGTCTTAAAACAAAACAGAGAAATTAATAAAACAAAGAAAATCAAAGATACAATTTTTAAATTATCATTTTCATATTTTGGTCTAAAAAAAATTGTAAATAAAATAACTCCAATTATTATTACAATTGTATTATGTAAAAGGCCGTGAGCTATAAAAAAATGAGATAAGTAAGAATACAATGTTAAAATAAAAATTCCTATTAAACCACATAATCCATAATCAATTTCAATTTTATCTTTTATAAAAAATCTTTTAAATGACAAACCATACCCTAGTACAGAAATAATGCTTAAAAAGTAAAAAAATAACAATAAAATTAAATTATTCATTAAGTTATATAAAATAAATCTCTTTTGTTGTTAGACTCATTTGGTAGGTTCAAAAAATGAGTCCATAAATAAAATTTTGTTATTTTTAAATTTAATTTTAGAGATCGATACTAAACTATAACCTCTATTTTTTAGATAATTTAATATTTTATAAGCATTTGGACTAACATTTTTGTATCGGCTAATAAAAGAAAGTTCTATTTTTATTAATTTAATTCTTTTCTTAGACAAATTCTTAACCATTCCTTTCAAAATATTAATTTCCTCACCTTGAACATCTATTTTACAATAATCAATGATTTGGGATTTATTAAAAATTTCATCAAATTTTTTTGTTTGGACTATTATTTTCTTTTCAAGTTTCTTCAGAGATTTAAAAATATTATTTTGTGGATATAAGCTTGATTGAGATGAAATCTTATATTGATAAAAAAACTTTTTTTTACTTGTATTTGATAGTGCTATTTTGAAAGTTTTTATTTTGAAATTTGAATAATCTTTGTTTAATTTTTCACATAATTCAGGGATTGGTTCAAAAGAATAAATTTTCTTAAAACTATAAAAGGATGACAAAAAATCTATGTAACTGCCTAGGTTTGTGCCTATATCAATATAGCAAATTTTTTTGTTACCTAATATAGATTTAATTAATTTTTTTTCATTACAAAAAGATCCAGCAAGGTAACTTATTGCGTCATCTAGTTTTTGAAAATACTTAAGTAACATTTAATTATAATGTTGAATCATCATTTATTTAATTTAATAGTTAATTATGTCAAATGATTTTGTAAAAAAAAAATTATCATATCATAATTTACACTTTTTGCTATTTAAGTCTATTAATAGGTTTTCTGTTTGGAGAAAATGTAACCTCTGGTCCTAAGTTTGATTTTTTTCATGCTTGGGATGGGGCAATGGAATTTAATAACAATATAGTATCATCGCTTATAAATTTTGAAGAAATTCAAAATAAAACAAGGGTATCACCTATATATTTAATCTTAATAAGTTTTTTAAATAATATTTTTAAAAGTTTAGAGTTAACAAGATTTATTTTGTTTTTCACAATTACTTTTAGTCAAATTTTCTTCTATAAAATACTTAAATTGGTTTTTTACCCTAATATAGTAAAAAATAAAAAAAATTTATTTTTATTAAGTTGTGTAATCTTTATTTCTCCTTCTTTTAGAGCGAACGTAATTTGGCCTGAAAGCGCAATGCTTGGTCTTATGTTTTTTTTAATAGGGTTATATTTTTTTTTCAAAAGTCAGAGAACTACTGAAAAAAAGTATATTTATTTAAATATTTTTTTTATTGCGATTGCTGCATACATTAGGCCAAGTTTTGCAGTATTTTCAGTATTTTTTTTTATTTACAATTCAATAAAATTTAAAAACTTGAAAATTATCATCTCGATAATATTGCTGAATATTTTTTTAGCTGTACCAGCATTATATTATGTTTTTATTTTAGATGTCCATTTTTTTAATCAAGGTGTTAAACTACAAAGTTTAAATTTAAATTATCTTAATAAAATATTGGTTATATTTTCAATTATTTTTTTTCATACCATCCCAATATTATTTTATAAAAATTTTTTTTATGAAAAGTCTTTTTTTAGTAAAAATTTAAGTTTGTTAATTTTATTATTACCCATCTCTGCTATTTTAATATATTTATTTAGTTACGATATAAATTTAACAGGGGGTGGCATATTTCTACACATATCTTATTTTATTTTTAATAGTTATTATTTTTTTTTTCTTTTAGTGCCATTTTTTATATTTTTTATAATTAAATTATTACAGATAGATTTTTATAGAAATTTTTTAATTTTAGCTTTAGTAGTAATTTCTATACCACAATTTACAGTTTATCATAAGTATTTAGATCCCTTAATATTAATTTTATTATTTACGTTATTCAATTTAAGAATTGAAAGAAGTTTTTTCAACTTCAGAAATTTATGTTTTTTATATTTATTTTATACTATTTATTATTTTATAACTTTTTTTAATAATTACTTTTTAAAAACTTAGATAATTTAGCTTTAACTTTTTTTTGTTTTTAAAATAAAAAATGTTAAAGAATACAAAGTTGCAGATAAGAAAATTATAATTATTTGAAAAACAGTATCTTGGGGATACTTAGATCCCAAAAGTAAAATAAATAAGTTTACACTGCAAATAATAAACCCGCTTAAGTTATTTGCGATTAACTTTCCTTTATTTGTTTTTTTTTTAATAATTTTAAATATCAATTGGTGGAGATGACTGTTATCTGGTATTATTGGTGAAAAATTACTTTTTATTTTTCTTATAATTGAAAATAAATTTTCAAAACATGGATACCACAATAAAGTTATGAAAAAATAAGGAGATATATCAGGATTTAAATTGTGAGATTTAATTACCAAATAACCTACAAAAAAACTTAACACATAAGCACCAGAGTCTCCCAGCATTAATAGATTTGTGAGATTTAAAAGGATTATTATTATTAAAAAAAACAGTAGATAAATTAAAATATTTTTATTATTAAAAATTTCCTGAATAAAACCTAACTTAAATAAGATAAATATTACAGACAACATATAAATTAATAAAAGCCCGTTTAAACCATCTATAAAATTTGAACCATTAATAAGTATTAATAAACAAAAAGTAGTGAAGAATAAATTAAAAATATATATATCTAAAAAACTATCAAAGAAAAATAACCTAGAAGATAATATTTTTAAATCTAAGAATATTACGGAAAAAAAAACCAAAATCATTTGGTAAATAAATCTTTTTTTTGCAGATATTAGGATTTTTTGGTCTGAAAAGATTCCTAATAAAAAGATTAATAATATAAATAGACAATAAGTTAAATTTACGTAATCTAATAACAATAGTGGTAATATTAAAAATATTCCACCAACTAAAGGAATGTTTCTTTCGTTAGAAAAGAGTTGATGATTATCCCCTGAATAATTTAAAAAATATTTTTTTTTTTTAAAATAATATGAGAAATAAATGATTGACAAAGTGTAGATAAAAAGAAAATAAAACATCATTTTTTAATTAAATAATTTAGGCTTAAACATAAAAGATAGTATAATGACTTAAAATAGTTAAAATTCATATATTTGTAATATACTTTAAAACCGTCAATTAACTTTTGAGTTGTTGATGAAGATAATGAATATTTAGATTGCCTCCACATACTTAAATCTTCATTTAAAGAATATATCTTAATATTTTTTTTTAAAATATTTAACCACAAAACAAAATCCTCTTTTGTCTTGAGTGCTGGGAACAATAAACCATCATCAAATAAATATCTTTTTAAAACAACTGTAGAAGTGCCAATATCGCAAGACTTCAATAAATCATCTAATTTAAAAAAATTTCTGGCTATTCTTTTACTAATATAATTTTTGTTTTCATCAATTATAGAGTAAGTAGTATGAGATATATCGAGATTATTATTTTTCATAAAATTGATTTGTTTTGTTAATTTGTCTGTTTTCCAGATATCGTCTGCATCTAAAAAGGCTATATAAGTACCTTGAGATAAAGAAATTCCAATGTTTCTAGACAGGCCAGCACCAATTGTTTTTTTGTTTTTTATAATTTTTATTCTTTCGTCCGTTTTTTTTATTTCCTCAATAAATCTTAAATCATCAAGATTTTCGTCGTCGTAGATTATTATTATTTCTATATTTTTATAAGACTGTTTTAATGCTGAATTAATAGCAAATGAGATGAAGTTTTTTTTTTTGTAATATGGAATAATTATACTAACTAAATCCATTTAATAGTATACTGAAAATTAACTTTCTAAGAAACTCTTTAATTGCTTGGACCTACTTGGATGTTTGAGTTTTCTTAAAGCTTTTGCTTCTATCTGTCTAATTCTTTCGCGTGTAACGGAAAATTGCAAACCAACTTCCTCTAGAGTGTGATCTGTGTTCATTCCTACTCCAAATCTCATTCTCAAAACTCTTTCCTCTCTTGGAGTTAAAGTAGATAAAATTTTTGTAGTTGCCTCACTAAGATTTGACTTGATTGCTTGCTCTAGTGGAGCTAAAGCTTTAGTATCCTCAATAAAATCACCAAGATTGCTATCTTCTTCATCTCCTACTGGTTTTTCTAATGAAACTGGTTCTTTCGAGATTTTTAGAACTTTTCTAACTTTCTCTAAAGGCATTCTTAATTTTTTTGCTAATTCTTCTGGAGTTGCCTCTCTTCCAAATTCACTTAAAATTAATCTTTGTGTTCTGACAATTTTGTTAATTGTTTCAATCATGTGAACTGGAATTCTTATCGTTCTTGCCTGATCTGCAATAGATCTTGTAATTGCTTGTCGTATCCACCACGTTGCATAGGTAGAAAATTTATATCCACGCCTATACTCAAATTTATCTACTGCTTTCATTAAACCGATATTTCCCTCTTGTATTAAATCAAGAAACTGTAATCCTCGGTTAGTATATTTTTTTGCGATAGAAATTACTAATCTTAAATTAGCCTCTACCATCTCTTTTTTGGCTATGCGGGACTCTTTTTCACCTTTTTGAACTCTGCTAACCAATTTTTTGAAATCGGTTACACTTATACCAAGCTTATGGCTAATTTCAACTAATCTGTCTCTAATATTTTTAAATTCACTTTTATTTTTATTAAAAAAGTTTTTCCAAGTAGAATTAGAAACTAAAAAATTTTTCAAATTTGGATTTATTTCATTTCCTATATAAAATTTTATAAATTCTTCTCTAGGAATTTTATCTGACATTGCTAGACGTAGAAGGTTACCTTCTAAAGAAATAATTTTTTTATTCTCAACATAATGTTTTTGAACTAAGTTTTCTAAAACTGATGGTGATAATTGTAAAGACTTTATATTTTCTAAGATATCATTAACCATCTTTTGATAATTTTTTTCTTTAGCATTAGAAAATTTTTCGTTATTTAGAATACAATTTAATTTTTCTTTTTGATGTTTGATTAATTTAGAATAATGTTTTGTTAAATTATTAATTGTCTCTAAAACTTTGGGTTTTATTTCACTTTCCATGGCTGCTAATGTTGGATTAAATTCATCATCATCAGATGTATTATTTTCTTTTTTTTCATCTACTGATCCTTCTTTATTGGACTGTAAATCGTCTTTATTTTTTTTGTTTTTCAAATTTTGTGTTGAGTTTTCCTCTTCCATGTAATTGGTATCGATATCAATAATTTCTCTTACCATAATCTCGTCTTTTTGAAGTTTTTCATCCCACTCGGAAAATTGCTGAGCAGTAATTGGACTTTGAGAAAGAGCGTTTAACATTACATCTTTTCCAGCTTCAATTCTTTTCGCAATCGCGATCTCACCTTCTCTTGAAAGTAATTCAACCCCACCCATCTCTCTTAAATACATACGAATTGGGTCGTCACTTTTTTCTAAACTTTTTGGTTCTTCTTTATTTTGATTATCTCTTTTTTTGATAGCTTTAAAGTCTGATTTTTTCTCTACTAATGATATTTTCTCATCTAAAATGTGTAAAAATGCTTGTGATAAATTATCTCCTGATAGATTTCTTTTTCCTAAAGACTTGCTAAGTTCGTCGTAAGTAATAAAACCCCTATGAACACCTCTGCCCATAAGCCTAGCAAACGATTTAGTAATAATTCTTTCCACAGTTTAAAAATTGGAACTACTTATATAAAGACAATTTTAAAAAAATCTATGATTTTTTGTGTTTATTTAATTAATATTTTGCTCTTTTTTAAGCTTTCTGATTTCGTCAAAAGTGTTTTGACTAAAATCTTTAGCAAATTTTGATTCTAGCTCCTGAATTCTTAGTTCTAGACCGTAAGTCTTAAGATCTTTTTTAATGTCATCAAATATATCTAATACTTTTGAATGATTTTCGTCATTTTTTTTAACAATATGTTTTACAGTTGCGAACCTATTAATATTTTCTAAAAATTTTCTATCGATTTTTAAATTATTATAATCTCCATTTTTTAATGATTGTTCGACTAATTCAAAAAGAATTTTATTTTCATGTGAGAAAAATGATAGATCATGCAATAAATCTAACCGATGGTAGAAAAAATCTAAGTTGTTCAATAATATATATAATAAAGAAAACTCTTTAATTTCTGTTGATGAAAATTTTTGCGAATCTTTATAAATGTTTTTTGTTATTTCAAGTGATTTTGCTTTATTAAGTTTGTATTTCTTTTGAGTTAGATTAATTTTTTGTGGTAGGAAATTTGAGAGTTGATCTAAAAAAAAACCTAAAACATATTTTTTAACAATATTATCATCAATTGAATTGGCTAAGATTGACAATTTTTTTTCAATCATAGCAAGTTCCGTAGGTGTTTTTTTTGAATTATTTAAATAATGATTAAAAATAAATTTATGTATTTGTATCTTATTATCAGAAGAATATTTTAAAAAATACTCTTTACCTTTGCTTTCTACAAAACTATCAGGATCTTCGCCATTTGGTAAAAACAAAAAAGAGATTTGTTTCTCAGGTTGCAAGAACTTTAAAGAATTTTCGGCTCCTCTTAAAGCTGCTTTATAGCCGCTTTCATCTCCATCAAAACAAATAACAATTTCTGAAAAGAATTGTCCTAATAATAAAATTTGTTTATTTGTTAGTGCAGTGCCTAGATTTGCAACACAATTATATATTTGGTTATTATATAATTTTATTACATCCATATATCCCTCAACTAAATATACCTCATCATATTTATTTGAAATTTTTCTTGCTTTATTTAAATTATAAAGATTATTTCCCTTCTTAAAAAAATTAGTTTCAGGGGAATTAATATATTTCGCAATTTTTTTATTTTCTTTAATAATCCTTCCACCAACGGCTATGGGTTTGCCGGTCAATGAGTAAATTGGAAAAATCAATCTTCCTCTAAATCTATCAACGTATTCATTTTTTCTTTCATCTAAATAGAACAAACCAGAGTCTTTCAAATTTTTTTCCTCAAATAAACTGTTAAGTTTTAAAAATGTTTTTGAATCAAATGGTACATAACCTAAATTAAATTCTTCAATAGATTTATGATCTAAGTTTCTTTTTTTTAAGTAATCTAAAACTTCTTTATTTGATATGTTTGATGAAATCATATTATTTTTGTTTCTCTCTATATAAGTAGAGTAAATTTCAGTATATATATTCCACTCTTTTTCCCTTAGTTCATCCTTTTCAGTAAATCTATAAGGTTGTAATCCAGCCTGATTTGCTAAACTTCTAACTGCTTCTCCAAATTTTAGATTTTGAGTTTTCATTAAAAAATCAAATATGTTCCCATGTTCTCCTGTACTAAAGCAATGATAGAAACCTTTTTCATCATTAATTGTGAATGAAGGTGTTTTTTCATTCTTAAAAGGTGACAGACCAACAAATTCCTTGCCTCTTTTTTTAATTGCTACAAATTTAGATACTACAGTAGAAACTTTTAACCTTGATTTTATCTCTTCTAAATATTCCTTTGGGTATTTCATATTAAACAAATCATTTATTTAAAAGCTCTTTTAAAACTTTTCCAGCTAAAGAGAAATCTAATGTATCAGAATATTTTTTTTTTAACTCTCCCATCACCTTACCCATATCTTTTATTGACGATGCTTTTGTAGAGCCTACTATTTCACTACAAATTTTCTTTGTTTCTTCCTTGCTCATTTGTTTTGGTAAGTAGCTTGATAAAATTTCTTGCTCTTGCATTTCGATTTGAAGCAAATCATCTCTATTATTTTTCTTATAAACCTCAATTGATTCGGCTCTTTGTTTAATCATTTTCTTTAACATTTTTTTAATATCATCATCATCAGTCTCTTTTTTTTGAGGTCCTGATCTATTGATAATATCTAATTCTTTAATGCCAGATAATATTAACCTATAAGTTGATATTTTTATTTTATCTTTTAATTTAAGTGAATTTTTGTAGTCTAAATCAATGTTGTCTCTAATAGCCATGATCACAACTTACTTTTAAAGAGAAATTTCTTCAAAAGAAAAAATAATTTTTTTTAGAATTTTCCATTAGATATGTTGCGGAAAAAAGGGTTTTATTGTATTAACCTTTAACTCATGAGTTGTAATTGACATCAAAACAGAAAAACAAAACTACAAATTTTTCTAATTTACGCCCGGCCATTTTAGTTCTTGAAAACAAGTCAATATTTAAAGGCATCGGGTTGGGTTATCAAGGAGAGGCAACCGGAGAAGTTTGTTTTAATACCTCATTAACAGGCTATCAAGAAATTATATCTGATCCATCATATGCCGGACAAATAATTAATTTTACTTTTCCTCACATAGGGAATGTTGGGACTAATAATGAGGATATTGAGTCTGACAAAATTTGGACTAGAGGTGTGATATTTAATTCAGAAATAACAAGTCCTTCAAATTATAGATCTCTTCAAAATTTAGATAACTGGCTAAAAAAAAATAAAATAGTTGGAATAACTGGTTTGGATACTAGAGGCTTAACAAATTTTATTAGGGATAAGGGAGCGCCTAAAGGTACTATAGCAAATTTCAAATATGGAAAATTCAACATAAGTAAATTAATAAAAAAGTCGATAAGTTGGCCTGGATTAAAAAATATGGATCTTGCTAAAGAAGTCACAACACCAAAAACTTATACCTGGAAAGGATTAAAAACTTGGAAAAAAAGTAAAGGATTTGAAAAAAATAAAAAAAGAAAATTCAAGATTGTTGCAATAGATTTTGGAATAAAGAAAAATATACTTAGATATTTTTCTAATTATGATTGTGAAGTTAAAGTAGTCTCGTGCAAAAAAAAATCGGATGAAATTTTTAAATTAAAACCCCATGGTGTTTTTTTATCAAATGGTCCGGGAGATCCAGCTGCAACTGGAAAATATGCAATTAATGTTGTAAAAAATCTAATACAAAGCGGTTTACCTTTATTTGGTATTTGTTTGGGTCATCAAATATTAGCCCTTGCTTTAAACGCAAAAACAAGAAAAATGAAATTAGGACACAGAGGTGCTAACCATCCTGTAAAAAATTTAATGACTAATAAAGTTGAAATAACAAGCCAAAATCATGGGTTTGAAGTAATCAAAGAAAGCTTAAAGAAAAATACTGAAATAACTCACTTATCCTTATTTGATAATTCTATTGAAGGTATAAGATTAAAAAACAAACCAGTTTTTTCTGTTCAATACCATCCAGAGGCAAACCCGGGTCCCCAAGATAGCAAATATTTATTTAGTCATTTCATGGAAAATGTAAAAAAATATGCCAAAAAGAAAAGACATTAAAAAAATATTAGTTATTGGAGCTGGCCCAATAATCATTGGTCAAGCATGCGAGTTTGATTACTCAGGGACTCAAGCCTGTAAAGCTCTCAAAGATGAAGGGTATAAAGTAATATTAATTAATTCTAACCCTGCAACAATTATGACTGATCCTGGTGTAGCAGATAAAACTTATATTGAGCCTATATCATTAGGAGTACTAGAGGAAGTTATCAAAAAAGAAAAGCCTGATGCAATTTTGCCAACTATGGGTGGGCAGACTGCATTAAATCTTGCAATAAATGCTGAAAAGCTTGGTCTGTTAAAAAAATATAAAATTGAACTTATAGGAGCAAACTCAAAAGCAATTGCCAATGCAGAAGATAGAAAGAAATTTAGAAAAAATATGACTGACATTGGTTTAGATTTACCAAAATCTGAGATATTAAATAAATTTTCCAATTCAAAAAAATGCCTGAAAAAGATCGGTCTACCAGCAATAATTAGACCCTCATTTACCTTAGGTGGTTTAGGTGGTGGAATTGCAAGAACAAAAAAAGATTTTTTTAAAATAGTAAAAGAAGGCATGAGAGAGTCACCACAAAATCAAGTTTTGGTCGAAGAATGTCTTGATGGGTGGAAAGAGTTCGAGATGGAGGTGGTCAGAGATAAAAATGACAATTGTATAATAATTTGCTCAATCGAGAATGTTGATCCTATGGGGACCCACACAGGTGACTCGGTAACAATAGCCCCAGCCTTAACGCTAACTGATAAAGAATACCAAGTAATGAGAAATGCATCTATTGCATGTCTAAGAAAAATTGGTGTTGAAACTGGTGGCTCTAATGTTCAATTTGCAATTAATCCTAAAAATGGAAGAATGGTAATAATTGAGATGAATCCAAGAGTTTCAAGATCATCGGCTTTAGCATCTAAAGCTACAGGTTTTCCAATTGCTAAAGTTGCTGCAAAGTTAGCAGTAGGTTATACACTAGATGAACTTCAAAATGAAATTACAAAAGTAACACCAGCATCTTTCGAGCCAACCATAGATTACGTGGTAACAAAAATTCCTAGATTTACCTTTGAGAAGTTTTCAGATACAGATGCAATTCTAGGTACCTCTATGAGATCTGTTGGTGAGGCAATGGCGATTGGAAGAAATTTTAAAGAGTCGTTACAAAAAGCTCTCGTATCTCTTGAAATTGGATTAACAGGGTTAGATAATATATTTAATTATAATAAAAAAGAGATTTTAAATAAATTAAAAATTAATATTCCTAACAAGTTACTTCTTATTGCTGAAGCTTTTAGAAAAAAAATTTCAATAAATACGATTTATAAGTTATCTAAAGTTGACCCTTGGTTTTTAAATCAAATAAAAGAATTAGTTGATGAAGAAAATAAATTAGCATTAAGAGGTCTACCAAAGAAATTTGAGGAATTTAATAGAATAAAGTCTATAGGATTTTCTGATAAAAAAATTTCTAAAATAACTGGAATAAATGAAAAAATAGTAAAATTAAAAAGAAAAGCTCTAAAAGTTTTGCCAGTATTTAAAAAAGTTGATACTTGCGCAGCTGAATTTAAGTCTTTTACCCCTTATATGTATTCGACCTATCAAAGAAATTTTTCTTTTAAAATCGAGTGCGAGGCCGAACCAACTAATAAAAGGAAAATTATAATTCTTGGTGGAGGCCCTAATAGAATTGGTCAAGGAATAGAATTTGATTATTGCTGTTGTCAAGCTAGCTTTTCTTTGAAAGAGGCTGGATATGAAACAATCATGATTAACTGTAATCCTGAAACAGTTTCTACAGATTATGATACGAGTGATAGATTGTATTTTGAACCTTTGATTGAAGAATATGTTGAAAATATAATTTTAAAAGAAAAATCAAAAGGTAATCTCTTAGGTATAATTGCGCAATTTGGTGGCCAAACTCCTATTAAATTAGCAAAATTTTTACATGATAATAAATTGCCAATTCTAGGAACTCAATATACTTCAATTGATTTAGCAGAAGATAGAGACAGATTTAGAGAACTACTAATTAAATTAAAACTTAAACAAGCAGAAAGTGGAATTGCATACAAATTTGATCAAGCGATTAAAATTTCAGAAAAAATTGGCTTACCTGTTGTTGTTAGACCGTCTTATGTTTTGGGAGGAAGGGCGATGGAAATAGTATATGATAAAAGCCAATTAGAACAATTTATTAATGATGCTTTTAAAGTATCAGAAAAAAATCCGATTTTAATTGATAAATTTATTGATAATGCAATGGAAGTAGATGTTGATGCTATTTCCGATGGAAAAGATGTTTATGTTGCTGGAATAATGCAACATATTGAAGAGGCGGGTATACACTCAGGTGACTCAGCTTGTTGCTTGCCGCCAGTATCTATAAAAGCAAATATTTTAAAAGAATTAAAAGTTCAAACAAGAAAGCTTGCGTTAGCTCTAAAAGTTAAGGGATTTTTGAACATTCAATTTGCAATTAAAAAAGATGAAATTTACGTAATTGAGGTTAATCCAAGAGCTAGTAGGACCGTACCATTTGTTTCTAAAGCAAATGGGATATCGCTTGCAAAAATTGCATCGAGAATAATGTCAGGTGAAAAATTAAATAAGTACAAATTGAAATATAAAACTAATAAAAAATTTGCTGTAAAAGAAGCAGTTTTTCCCTTCAATAAATTCCCAGATAGCGATGTATTGTTAGGACCAGAAATGAAATCAACTGGAGAAGTTATGGGTTTTGATGAAGACTTTGGAATGGCAGTTGCAAAAAGTCAAATAGCTGCCTCAAATTCTTTGCCGATAAAAGGAATGGCTTTCTTGTCAGTCAAAGACTCTCATAAGCAGGAAATTGTTGGTGTAGCTCAAAGGTTAATTAAACTTGGTTTCACTCTTTCAGCTACAAAAGGAACTTCGGATATTATTAAACAGAATGGTATGAAATGTAGAAAAATTAACAAAGTAAGTAGTGGAAGACCCCATATAGTTGACATATTAAACTCAAAAAAAATATCTTTAGTAATAAACACTGGGGGTGGAAACTCTGAACATAGAATTAGCGATGCGAGAGCTTTAAGAAGAGGGGCATTGGCAAATAAAATTCCATATTGTACAAATATGTCTACTGCTTATTCTTTTCTTGAGGCGATAAAATCTTTAAAAACTGCAAGACTAAAAGTCCAATCTTTACAGGATAGATGAAACTTTAATTAACTTTCCAATCTGTTTTAAAAGTAACATAATTAACCTGAAGACATCTTCTTTCTTTTACAATCTCTTTTTTTTCCATCCCATGCCATGTATTTGGACCACTAGAAAAAAAATATCCATAATTGTCTCTATATGGAACAGTTTTGGTTAGTTTTAGATCTTTATTATAAAAGTCAGTACCAAGTCCTTCACTTTCATTTTCCTTATTAACGAATAACAAGCATGACATTAATTTTTCTTTTATGTCACAATGTGGTTTTAACCAGAAACCTTTCCTGTCACATATAACTTCAACTCTTACGTAAGAATTGGATAGATCCTTATTAATCAATTTAGATATCTTATTATGTGTTTCTTTGTTCTGAAGTTCTTCAATCAGGCTTTTTAATGCTGGAAAATTTTTTTCATTCTCTTTAGTTATAAAACATCTGAATTTTAAAGCTTTGCCACCATCTGATATACCCTCTCTAAATTCACCTTGACCACCATCAATTGCTCTTGTTCCATCATAATTAATATTGTGCTCAATTGGATTATCTATCTCTGCTTTTATAATTTCCTTTATTTGATCATCAGTAAGAGGTTTGTTTAGCTCCCAATGATCAAAAGGTTCGCTGAATTTTGAGGAATTATTATCTAATGAGTTTAAAAATGACATTTTATAATTTTTTTTTTAGTTCATATGCTATTCTTTTAGTTTCATCAAGTTTTTCATACTCCCAAAACTCTAATTTGTCATCAAATTCTCTTATGACATTCATTCTTTCAAATAATTTTCTGAATTTTTGAAATCTACTATCTTTTTTAGAAGGAGGTATCATTGCCACATACAAAGGTTTGCCAGTTAAAGCAGCTTCAGAAATCATCGAGCTAGAATCGCAAGTAACAATTATGTAATCTGCAATTCCGAGAGATGATAAATATGCATCTTTATCGACTTTATCAATAATTAGATGTTCTTTAGTAAAGAATTTTTTTGCAAGATCTATTGTTCTAGACGGTGTTCTATTCGAGGGTATTACTATTACCTGAAGATTATTATTTAAAACTTGTTTGCTAATTTTTGAGAAAATATTTAGTAAGTTTTGGTTTGAATAAGCATAATATTTAGTTGGACCACCCAAAATCAAAGTAATAATTTTTTTTTCTTTTGATATTTTTTCTAACAAATAATTTTTTTTCTCATTTATTTCCTCATGAGTTAAATAGTGGATTGCCCCTTTTGAACTTAGGATATTATCCCCTTTTAAATCATCATGTTCGGGAGAAATAATATAATCGAAATTTTTAAAATTAACTTTAGGATCTTGGACATGGATGTTTTTTATTTTTTTGCTATTAATTTTTTTTAGAAATATTGATGGAATGACACTTTTTCTCCCACATGAAATAATTATATCAAAGTCTCTTTTAATATTGTTTTTAAAAACAAACTTTTTAACTGGTGTAAATTTTGGTGGAATCAATTTCCAAAAACTATTTAATTCAACTTTTTCGTGAAAATAATCTAGATCAAGAGCCTTTGCTAAACCCTCTACTTGACTAATCATGCCATGTAATCCCTCTGTCAATAATAACCCTTTTAATTTGCCCATTAATTACTATATAGCTTCCATATGACTATAAATCCAACTAAACACACAAAAGTGTTAATAATTGGATCAGGACCAGCTGGATACACTGCTGCCGTTTATGCAGCAAGAGCTCTTCTGAAACCGATAATGGTTACGGGTATGGAGCCAGGGGGACAACTAACGACCACTACTGATGTTGAAAATTATCCAGGTTTTGCTGAAGTCATCCAAGGCCCTTGGTTAATGGAGCAAATGAGAGATCAAGCAAAAGCAGTCGGAACAGAAATGATTGAAGATCATATTTCATCCGTAAACTTAAAATCAAAACCTTTTGAAGCAATTGGTGATGGTGGTCAAAAGTACACTGCTGACTCAATAATTATTTCAACAGGAGCTCAAGCAAGATGGTTAAATTTAGACTCAGAGCAAAAATTTAGAGGCTTTGGTGTGTCAGCATGTGCAACATGCGATGGGTTTTTTTTTAAAGATAAAACTGTTGCAGTAGTTGGTGGAGGTAATGCTGCTGTAGAAGAGGCGATGTTTTTAACAAAATTTGCATCAAAAGTTAAACTTATTCACAGAAGAAACGAGTTAAGAGCAGAAAAAATGTTGCAAAAAAAACTAATGGAAAACAAAAAAATTGAGATTATTTGGGATAGTGTCGTTGAAGAAGTTATTGGTGATGATGATCCTAAAAACGTTAAAGGCTTAAAAATTAAAAATGTTAAAACAAATAAAGTTAGTGTCTTAGAATTGGATGGTTTGTTTATAGCTATAGGTCATGATCCAGCAACTCAATTATTTAAAGATCAATTAAAAATGGATAAAGAGGGATATTTATTAACTAAACCAGATTCAACAGAAACAAACATTCCAGGTGTATTTGCAGCTGGTGATGTTAAAGATAAAATATTTAGACAAGCTGTTACTGCTGCAGGTATGGGATGTATGGCTGCACTTGAAGCTGAAAAGCACCTATCAGGACACTAGGAAAGACTTTCACAAAAATCTTTTATCCTTTTCATTGATTTTTCAAGATTATCCATTGAAGTTGCGTAAGATATTCTAAAAAAACCGTCTAAACCAAAGGCAGATCCTTGAACAACTGCAATACCGTTGTTTTCAAGAAGGGATTGAACAAAATCAGTATCATTTTCAATTTTTTTTCCATTTTTATCTTTTTTACCAATTAAACCTTTGCAACTTGGAAAGACGTAGAATGCGCCATCTGGTTTTAAACAATTTATTCCATCTATTGAGTTTAACGAATTAACAACAAAATCACGTCTCTCTTCAAACGCTTTAGATCTTATTGATATAAAATCTTGAACTCCATTAAGTGCCTCTACTGCAGCTGCTTGACTTATAGAAGATGGGTTTGTTGTTGATTGTGATTGAATTTTTGCAATCGCCTTGATTATCTCTTTGGGCCCAGCCGCATAACCAATTCGCCAGCCGGTCATCGCATAAGATTTACTTACACCATTCATAGTTACTACTCTACTCTTTAGTTCAGGAACTTGGGCGATCGTGAAAAACTTAAAATTATTATAAGTAACATGTTCATAAATATCATCACTTAAAATATTTACGTGAGGATTTCTTTTTAGGACTTGAGATAAATTTTTAATTTCCTGCTCTGAATAACAAGCTCCTGTTGGGTTTGATGGTGAGTTCAATATTAACCATTTAGTATTATTTGTTATTTTACTCTCTAAATCTTTGGCAGTTAATTTAAAATTTTGCTCCTCTGAACATTCTATTACTATTGGGTTAGCTCCTGCTAATAAAACTATATCAGGATAGGAAACCCAGTAAGGGGCAGGTATTAATACTTCATCTCCTTTATTCAAAGTTGCCATCATTAAGTTATAAATTACGTGTTTTCCACCTGCCCCAACTGTAATCTCATCTGTTGTATAATTTAAATTATTCTCTCTTTTAAATTTCTCAACAATTGCCTTTTTTAGCTCTGCCGTTCCATCAACAGCCGTGTATTTGGTATCTCCATCATTTATGGCTTTTATAGCTGCTGCTTTAATATTCTCAGGTGTGTCAAAATCAGGTTCACCTGCGCCTAAACCTATAACATCCTTGCCTGCAGCTTTTAATTCCCTAGCTTTTTGGGTGACTGCAATAGTGGGTGAAGGTTTAATTCTCTTTAAACTATCTGATATTATGCTCATTGAAATATATTTTTTATTTTAATACTTTGTTTAATATATGCAAAATACTTATCAAGATTTAATTTCAGATATACAGAATAAAAATCCAAAGTTTGTTGGTAAATTAGAAGGTGGCAAAAAATTTAAAATAAAGTCTGATTTTAAACCCGCAGGAGATCAGCCTGAAGCTATTAAAAAATTAGTTAAGAGTGCAAAAAAGGGAGAGTTTAATCAAGTGTTATTAGGAGTAACTGGATCTGGGAAAACTTTTACAATGGCTAAGGTTATTGAAGAAACAAATAGACCTGCATTAATTTTAGCACCAAATAAAACTCTTGCTGCACAGCTTTATGGTGAAATGAAAACTTTTTTTCCTGAAAATGCAGTTGAGTATTTTGTTTCTTATTATGACTACTACACGCCTGAAGCATATGTTCCAAGATCAGATACCTATATAGAAAAGGAAGCGTCAATAAATGAACAAATAGACAGGATGAGACACTCGGCAACCAGATCCTTATTGGAAAGGGATGATGTTTTAATTGTAGCGAGCGTATCTTGTATTTATGGTTTAGGGTCAGTTGAGGCATACAGTAAAATGACTTTAACACTTCAAAGGAATTATGATTATAATAGAGATCAAATTATTAAGTCGTTGGTTGCTCTTCAGTATAAAAGAAATGATCAAAATTTTTATAGAGGAACATTTAGAGCACGAGGAGAGTATCTCGAGATATTTCCCTCACATCTTGAAGATAGAGCTTGGAGATTAAGTTTATTTGGGGACAAATTAGAAAAAATTGAGGAGTTTGATCCATTAACTGGAGATCAAGTAAGAGAGTTAAGTTTAATAAAAGTTTATGCAAATAGCCATTACATAACTCCTAAACCAACTGTAGAACAAGCAGTTATAAATATTAGAAAAGAATTAGAAATAACATTAAAAAAACATAAATCTGAAAATAAATTACTTGAAGCCCAAAGATTAGAAGAGAGAACTAAGTTCGACTTAGAAATGATAGAGGCTACAGGCTCTTGTGCAGGTATAGAAAATTACTCTAGATTTTTATCAGGTAGAAAGCCAGGGGAACCACCACCAACTCTATTTGAATACTTTCCAGACAACACTTTAGTTTTTGTTGATGAGTCTCATGTAACAGTTCCTCAACTTAATGGAATGTTCAAAGGAGATAGATCAAGAAAAAGTACACTTGCGGAGTATGGTTTCCGTCTTCCATCTTGTATGGACAATAGACCTTTAAAATTTGAAGAATGGGATTTAATGAGAACTCAAACTATATTTGTTTCTGCTACTCCTGGTCCTTGGGAATTAGAACAGACGAAAGGTAAATTCATAGATCAAGTAATTAGACCAACAGGTTTGATTGATCCAGCTGTAGAGATTAAACCAGCTAAAAATCAAGTGGACGATTTAATGCATGAGTGTAAAAAAGTTATTGATAAAAATTATAGGGTTTTGGTCACTACTCTAACAAAAAAAATGGCTGAAGATTTAACAGAGTATCTTCATGAAAATGGAATTAAAGTAAGATACCTTCATTCAGATATTGATACACTTGAAAGAATAGAGATTATGCGTGACTTGAGAATGGGTGTATTTGATGTTCTTGTAGGAATAAATCTTTTAAGAGAAGGACTTGATATACCAGAGTGTGCATTAGTTGGAATTTTAGATGCAGATAAGGAGGGCTTCTTAAGATCAGAAACATCTTTAATTCAAACTATTGGTCGAGCAGCGAGAAATGTTGATGGTAAAGTAATTCTTTATGCAGATAAAGAGACGAAAAGTATTAAGAAAGCATTAAAAGAAACTGATAGAAGAAGATCGATTCAAATAGAATACAACAAAAAAAATAAAATTGATGCAAAGTCAGTAAAAAAAGAAATTAGTGATATTTTAGAAAGTGTCTACGAAAAAGATTATGTAAAAATTAGCGAGGGTTCAAATATTGGCGGAAATCTTAAAAAACACCTTAAAGCTTTAGATAAAAAAATGAAGGAAGCAGCTTCTAATCTTGAGTTTGAGGAAGCAGCAAAAATTCGAGACGAAATTAGAAAGCTGGAAAGCACAGAGCTTGAAATAACTTTAAATCCTAAAATTAGACAATATGATGTTAAGAATAAACTATATCCTAAAGGACGTTCCACAATGGGGATGCCTGGAACAAAAGTAACAAAAAAGAAAGAAAAAAAATGGAAGCACAAAAAATAATTATCACAGGTGGTGCTACCAGGATCGGTGCGGCAATTGCAGAACGATTATCTGGTTTTAAAGTCCAGATTTTAATTCAATATAACAAATCAAAATCTAAAGCTGAAAATTTAAGAAATAATTTAGAGCAAAAAGGCTCAAAAATTTATTTAATAAAAGCAGACCTGGGAAAAGAAAAAGATGTTTTAAAAATAGTCAAATTTGCAAAGAAAAATATGGGTTATCTTGATTGTCTTATTAATAATGCCTCTGTATTCGAAAATGATAAAATTGAAAATTTTAACACGAAAAGTTGGAATAATCATTTAAATGCAAACTTAAAAGCACCAGCTATTTTATCCAAAGAATTTTCAAAATGTGTAGTTAAAGGTAACAACAATATTATCAACATTATTGATCAAAGAGTTTTTAAACTTACTCCATATTTTTTTTCTTATACCTTAAGCAAAGCTGGTCTTTATACTATGACTAAAACAAGTGCGATGAGTTTTGCGCCAAGGATAAGAGTTAATGGTATCGCGCCGGGGCCTACGATTAAAAATAAAAGACAATCTGTTGCCCACTTTAAAAAACAGTATCTAGCAACACCATTAAGAAGACAGGTATCTGTTAATGATATTTGTAATGCAGTTGACTTTTTAATTAAAAATAGATCTATTACTGGTCAAGTTTTAGCGCTAGATAGCGGACAGAGCTTGAATTGGCAAACTCCTGATGTATTAGGTGGTAAAGAATGAAGAAAAATAATATTGAAATTTTCAGAATAGGTAAAACAAAAAACCTATTTAATTACGAAAAAAAAGTTTTAATTAAAGAGCTTATCTTAAATCTAAAACTAGGTTATTATGATTTTGAGAAAGAAAAACCTCAAAAAGTAAAGTTTTCATTAGAAATTGATTACAAAGATAAAAAACCATCAAATGATAAAGATTTAAAATCTATAGTGAATTATTCAAAGGTGGTGCGACTTATAAAGAAACTGGTAAAAAATAAACATTATAATTTCCTAGAAACCTTAGCTGAAGATGTATTTGATGAGCTTTTTAAAGATAAAAGAATTGAGAAAATAAATCTTAAAATAGAAAAACTTGAAATAATGAAGGACTGCTCGTCGGTTGGTATTCAAATTTCAAAAAAGAGAATTTATGACAAATTCTGATATTGGAAAAGATATTATAAAAAAAGAAATACCGCTAATTACTAAATTGCCAGGTGTTTACAAAATGCTGAACGAGAAAAATGAGGTTTTGTATGTTGGAAAAGCAAAAAATTTACCTAATAGATTGAAAAGTTATGTATCACAGAAAAATCATATTATTAGAACTGAGAGAATGTTATCTCAAACTAGAAAACTTGAAGTAACAACAACTTCAAACGAGAGTGAAGCTTTATTATTAGAGGCCAATTTAATTAAAAAGTATAAGCCAAGATTTAATATATTATTGAGAGATGATAAATCGTTTCCTTTTATTTTTATTAGTAATAAAGAAAAGTGGCCACAAATAAAAAAACATAGAGGGAAAAAGGACAAAGAAGGTTTTTTCTTCGGTCCGTTTGCGTCTGCAGGTTCTGCAAATTGGACCATAAAAATGATCCAAAAAATATTTCAATTAAGAATTTGTGATGACACTGTATTTAAAAATAGGGAAAGACCATGCATATTATATCAAATTAAAAGATGTTCTGGTCCTTGTGTAAATTTTATACACGAGAATGATTATAAAAAATCTGTAGATGATGCTATTGACTTTGTCTCTGGAAAATCAAGAAAAATTCAAAAAAGTTTATCGGCACAAATGGAAACTGCTAGTGATGAACTAAATTTTGAAAAAGCTGCAATACTTAGGGATAGAATTAAATCACTCAATATTATTCAGTCATCTCAGAGAATTAATGAAGCGAACTTAATAGAGGCTGATGTTATTGCTGGTTACAAAGAATCTGGTAAAACTTGTATCCAAGTTTTTTTTTATAGATCTAAACAAAATTGGGGTAATCAAGCTTTTTTTCCCAAACATGATCCAGATGAAAATTTGAGTAATATAATTAATTCTTTCGTTACACAATTTTATGAAAATAAAAGTGTCCCCATAAATATTATTTTAAGTGAGGATATAAAAGAAAAACTATTAATCGAAAAAACCTTAAGCAAAAAAGAAAATAAACAAATTAGCATTTCGGTTGCTAAAAAAGGTTCAAAATTAAAAGTTATTAATCAAGCTCTCAAAAATGCAAAAGATAGTTTAAATAGAAAAATATATGAGAGCCAAAATAATAAAGATTTATTTGAGAACATTTCACAAAAATTTGATCTTGAGAGCAATATTAACTTAGTAGAAGTATATGATAATAGTCATATTCAAGGTACCGATAGCATAGGAGCGTTAATTACATTTGGTGAAGAAGGTTTTATAAAGAAAAGATATAGAAAATTTAATATTAAAATTAAAAATAACGAGCAAGACGACTATGGTATGATGAGAGAGGTTATTAATCGAAGGTTCAAACGAGCCATTCAAGAAAAAGATAATTATTTGACAATGCCAGACTTAATTTTAATTGATGGTGGAAAGGGCCAATACTCAGTAGTAAGAGAAACAATGAATGAGTTGGGCCTCCACGAAATCCCGGTCATAGCAATTGCAAAAGGGAAACTTAGAAATAGTGGTAATGAAACCTTTTTTCATAATGGTAAAGAATTTAAATTTGAAAAAAACGATCCAACTTTATTTTTTTTACAAAGAATAAGAGATGAGGCGCATAGATTTGCAATAAGCGCTCATAGAGCAAAAAGGAAAAAGGGCTTAAAAAAATCGCTTCTTGATCAAATTAGTGGGATCGGGTCTACTAGAAAGAGAGCTTTATTAAATCATTTTGGATCTGCTAGAGCTGTCGAGTCTGCTAGTTTAGATGAAATAAAATCAGTAGAGGGAGTTGAGGAAAAGGTTGCAAAAAAAATATATAACTTTTTTCACGAATGAAATTTAAATTTCCTAATTATCTGACAATTGGCCGTATAATTATTGTCCCAATATTTGTGTTAACATTTTATTTGCCAGGATTTTATGGAGATGTAATTCCATTTTTTTTATTTGTTCTTGCATCTTTTACAGACTTTTTAGATGGTCTTTTAGCAAGATTGTATAAAGAAGAATCCAAACTTGGTGAACTTTTAGATCCCATTGCTGATAAAATTATCGTAGCTACAGCCCTAATTTTATTAGTTATGGATGGAACAATAAAAAATTTTGAGGTAATAGCTGCGATTATTATTCTGATAAGGGAAATTTTGATATCTGGTCTCAGAGAATTTTTAGCAAAAGGGCAGGTTAATTTACCAGTATCAAATCTTGCAAAATTGAAAACTTTTTTACAAATGTTTTCAATTTCTATTTTATTAACAGGGGAAACTGGTAATAAAATTTTGAATTTTCAAGACTATAATGCTCAAACTATTGGTATTATAATTTTGTGGCTTTCAGCTTTCTTAACTTTATTTACAGCTTATGATTACCTTAGAAAAGGAATTGACCATGCAATTTCTGAAGATAATAAATAATTAAGCAGCTTTCTTTTTTCTTACAATCAATTGATAGGAGTCTGATAATTCGATAATTGTTTTACAAACTTTAAAATTATAATTTGCTATTTGTGAAACTGGAGTTACTTCTGCAGCAGTGCCAGTAAGAAAACAACCAGTAAAATTTTTAAGTTCATCTGGTCTAATTTTTCTTTCAATTACTTTTACATTTTTTGATTTTGCAATATCTATGACAGTTCTTCTTGTGATACCATCAAGGAAAGAGTCAGGAGTTGGGGTATGCAGATTTCCATCTTTATCTTTAAAGAAGATATTTGCACCAGTGGCTTCTGCAACATTTCCTTCATGATCTAACATTAAAGAGTCGGTGTATCCATCTCTCTCTGCTTCATGTTTTGACAAAGTACATATCATGTATAATCCAGATGCTTTCGTGTCCCAAGGTATTGTATCTGGTGCAGGTCTTTTCCATTTAGATATATTCAGTTTTATTCCTTCGACTTTTAACTTTGGATCGAAATAAGATCCCCACTCCCAAGTTGCAATTGCTACATGAATTTTTGTTTGTTGAGCTGAAATAGCCATCATTTCACTACCTCGCCAGGCAATTGGTCTAACATAACCATTTTCAACTTTTTGAACTGAGATAATATTTTTACTAGCTTTGTTTATTTGATCCTCGCTATAAGGGATTTCAAAACCCATTCTTTTTGCTGAGTGAAAAAATCTAGAAGTATGTTCCTCTAATTTAAAAATTTCGCCATCGTAAACCCTCTCACCCTCAAAAACGCAACTTGCGTAATGAAGTCCATGGCTTAAAACATGTAACTTAACATCTGACCAATTTACTAGTTCAGAATTATACCAAATTTTGCCGTCTCTTTTATCGTAAGGAATCATCATAAAAAGAAAATTTATAAAAAAATAACTTCCTAAATTTAATATGTCAATATAACTTACTTATTATGAAAGATCTTCTTTATTTAAAAGATGAACAATTAAAAGGTTTTATTGAAAAAATTTTTGTCACTTATAGGGAGTCATTTAGTGATCCCAAGAAAATACTTAAAAAGTATCAATTAGGCACTGCGCATCATAAATCTCTTCATTTAATATCTTTTTATGAAGGAATTACAATTTCACAACTCTTAAAGAAATTAAATGTAACTAAGCAGAGTTTAAATAGGGTTCTGAATGACTTGAAGAGGTTAGATTTTTTAGAATTTAAAAAAGATAGTAAAGATACTAGAGTTAGACATATTTATTTAAGTTCTAAAGGAAGTAAAATTTACAACGAAATTTTTTTTTCTCAAAAAAAAAGAATTTACAAAGCTTTTTTAAACTCATCAGCAAAAGAAGTGCTGAATTTTGACCAGGTCTTAAAAAGAATAATAAATGAAAAACTATAAAGCTCATATATTAGTTGTAGACGATGATGATGGTATAAGAAATTTAGTAAAAAAATTTTTAAATGAAAAAAGTTTTTTGGTAAATACAGCTAGTTCAGCTGAAGAAGCTCAAAAAAAAATCGCAATCATAAAATTCGATTTGATAATTTTAGATATTATGATGCCTGGCAAAAGTGGTTTGGAATTTTTAAATGAAAATAAATCCTTTATTGATACACCGGTAATACTTTTGACTGCTAAAGGTGAACCAAAAGAAAGGGTTGAGGGACTCGAGTCTGGAGCAGATGATTATTTACCGAAACCATTTGAACCACAGGAACTGCTATTGAGAATAAAAAACATTTTATCCAAAACACAAAAAAAGAACCTCATAAGAGCTATAAATTTTGGAGACATCAAAATTGATTTAACAAAGTTGTTAATAATAAAAGAGAAAAAAGAACTAAAAATCAACACAACCGAAAAGAAAATTTTAGATAAAATGATAAATCAACCTGGTAAGGTTTTCAGTAGACTAGAAATA
Source organism: uncultured Pelagibacteraceae bacterium (assembly GCA_902610315.1). Taxonomy (GTDB): domain Bacteria; phylum Pseudomonadota; class Alphaproteobacteria; order Pelagibacterales; family Pelagibacteraceae; genus Pelagibacter. The sequence goes on along the minus strand of CACLVA010000007.1, from coordinate 2,241 downwards.
GGAAAACTTATTAATCTAGAAAAAGAAAGATCAATTGACGTAATTATTACTAGACTAAGAAAAAAGATTGAAATGAATCCAAAAAATCCAAAATATTTACAAACTATAAGAGGTACAGGATATGTTTTATGGATTGAATAAATTTGTTAAAGAAATACTTCCAAAAAGATTATTTTATAGAGCTCTTTTAATTGTTGCGGCTCCAATCATAATTTTACAAATCACTATATCAGTAGTTTTTTTCGATAGTTTGTGGATAAAAACAAATAAAGGAATGACAAATGCATTAATAGGAGAAATTAAATTTTTTTTAGATGCTTATGATAATGAAGATTACAATAAAGAGAATTTAATAAACTTATTTGAAGAACATCACAACTTTACTGTAAAATTTATTTCATTTGGTGACTTACCAAAACAAGATATGGAGAGATGGTTCAGCCCTATGGATCGTACTTTGAGAAGAGAATTAAAATCCAGAAATTTAAGTTATTGGTTTGATACTACAAAATTCAAAGGATTAATTGAATTAAGAATAAAACATATTAATGGGTATTTTGAATTTTATATCCCCAAAGAAAGAGTTACCAGTACCTCAGCTAGATTATTTGCGTTATGGATCACATTCCCGGCGTTTTTATTAATTACAGTTGCCTTAATTTTCTTAAAAAACCAAACACGACCAATCGTAAATTTAGCGAAAGCATCTGAAAAATTTGGAAGAGGAGAAGATGTTGGTGAATTCAGGCCTTCGGGTGCTCTTGAAATACGTCAAGCTGGATTTGAATTTGATAGAATGAGGAAAAGAATTTTAAGACATTTAAATCAGAGATCTGAGATGTTGTCTGGAATAAGCCACGATTTAAGAACTCCGCTAACAAGAATAAAGTTACAATTAGCCTTTATCAAAGACAACAATATTTCAAAAAAACTCTCTGAAGACATAGAGGAAATGGAAAAAATGTTAAATGAATATTTGCAGTTTGCTAGTTCGACGTCTTCTGAAAAAAATGAATCGTTTAATATCTCAAAAACGATCAAATCTTTAATTAAAAAATATGATAATGCTTTAATATCCTCAAATATTGAGGAAAATGTAAACTTTAATGGGCGAAAGAATTTATTATTAAGGTGTATCAGCAACATAATAGACAATGGTCTTAAGTATGGAAAAAAAGTTACATTTTCCTTAAAAAAGTTAAATAAAATAATGGTTATAATTATAGAGGACGACGGACCAGGTATTCCAAAATCAGAATATTCAAATGTTTTCAAACCTTTTTATAAAATAAATAAAGGAAGAGGTGACTCAAAATCAAGCGTGGGTCTTGGCCTTTCAATTGCATCAGACGTAGTTAGATCCCATGGAGGAAAAATTGATTTAAATAAATCAAAATTAGGCGGTTTGAATGTTAAGATTTCTTTACCTTTTTAGTTCGTTTATTTTTTTTTAATTTATTTATCTCGTTTTCTAATTTTTCAATTCTTTTTTTTAGAATATCTGTTTCTTCTTTTGTAGATATTTTCATTTTTAAAATGATTTCATCTCTCTGAGATTTAATTATGTTAATTACTTCATTGCTTAAGTCTTTATAAGATATTAATCCTTGGGCAAGTAAACTTGTTAATTTTTCTAATAAAATTTTAGATTTTGACATACTTTTGCTTTTAAAAATAATATATTCTAATTTTTATAATATGCTTATTAATAATTTGAATCCAGTAGCTTTTGAAATATTTTTTATCAAAATTCACTGGTACTCTCTTGCGTATATTTTTGGAATAATCTGTGGATGGATTTACATTAAGAAAATATTAATTAAAAAGAATATTCATAAGATTTACATTGATGATTTAATAACTTATCTAATTATAGGTATAATTGTAGGTGGGAGACTAGGTTATGTCTTAATTTATAATCTAAAATTTTTCCTAAAAAATCCTTCAGAAATAATTATGATATGGCAAGGAGGGATGTCTTTTCACGGGGGTTTAATAGGAATTATAGTAGCCACTATTATTTTTTGTAAAAAGAATAATTTAGAAAAGTATATTTTTTTTGATTTCATAGCTGTTGCAGCACCTATTGGAATTTTTTTTGGTAGAATTGCAAATTTTATAAATAGCGAGCTTGTCGGAAAACCAACCGATTTAATTTGGGGTGTTATCTTTCCGTTAGTCGATAATATTCCAAGACATCCTTCACAATTGTATGAGGCTATTTTTGAAGGTATATTTTTA
>CACLVA010000006.1 GCA_902610315.1 uncultured Pelagibacteraceae bacterium | reverse complement strand
CCATAGTGTAACATGTGAAATTTTTTTTTCCTAAGTTCATTTCTACAATAATTCTAAGTGAATCATTTTTCATATACTCTTTAAGATTTTGTTCTGAATAACTTTTTGAAAGTTGACCTTTGTCTAAAACCTTATTATTTCCAATTAATAAATTTATAGAATTAACGTTTAAATCAACATTTGCTTTTCCAACAGCCATCATTACTCTACCCCAATTGGGATCTTCTCCCGCAAAAGCAGCTTTTACCAAGGGAGAGTTAGCAATTGAGAAACTTATTTTTTTTGCATCATCTTCGGTTTTACATTTCAAAACTTCTATTTGAATAAATTTTGAGGCACCTTCTCCATCACTAACTACTCTTTTTGCAAGATTGAGTAAAACATTATTTACAGCCCTGTCAAATTCTTTCAAATTTAAATCGTTTGCATTTTTGATATATTTATTTTTCGCACTTGCTGTAGAAAAAAATGTAATCATATCGTTTGTACTTGTGTCCCCATCACAAGTTATCGCGTTAAATGTATTGTTCACATTTTTGTTTAAAATTTTTTTTAATGTGCTCGAAGGTAAATTTGCATCTGTAAAAAGATATGCCAAAGTAGTTGCCATATTTGGAGATATCATGCCTGAGCCTTTTGCAATTCCATAAATTTTTATTTTTGTTTTACCAATTTTACATTCCTCCATAGCTAACTTTGGTTTTAAATCTGTTGTTAAAATGCTCATTGCTGCTTTTATCCACAAATATTTATTCTGAGTATATTTTATTTTACCAACTAAATCATTGATTGAAGATTTAATTTTTTGTAAAGGGTAAGTTTCTCCAATGGTTCCGGTACACCCAAATATAATTTCACTAGTGCTTACTCTTTGTGGGGTATCTTCGTCTGTTTTCTGTTTTTCTGTTAATAATTTTGCAATCTCTTCAGCAATTTCTTTTAATGAATTAAACCCTTTCATCCCAGTCAAACAGTTCGCATTACGAGCATTTACCAATAATGCTTTAGCTTTTCTACTTTTTATAGATTTGTTCCACTTTATGTTTTCTGAGATTACATTTGACTTTGTGTAAACAGATGCATACTCGGCACCATTTCTAAAGTAAAAAAGAACGAGATCATCTCTGTTATTATTATATAAATTTGCAGATGTAACAGATATGGACAATCCATCTAAATGGTCCAAGTCTTGAAAGTCTGCCATTTTTGACTTGTCTTCTTTAGAAATAAGAAAATTACTTAAATTTATAGCCATAATATTTAAAATTATTAATTTATGACTATATATTTATTTAAATATTAATGTATATGAAAATTTAAAAAATGTTAAATCCTCTAAGTTTTATAAGTAAAATTTTTAAAAGCAACAATCAAAAGGAGATTGAGAAAATTCAACATCTTTTGAAAAAGGTAAATGATCTTGAAAAAAAAATTTCAAGCCTAGACGATAAAGATTTTCCAAAAAAAACTGCTGATTTAAAATTAAAATTGAATAATGGAAAAGTGACAGACGAAATAATATGTGAAGCTTTTGCGTTAGTTAGAGAAGCATCTAAGAGAAAAAGAGGAGAAAGACACTTTGATGTTCAGATACTAGGTGGAATAGTTTTACACCAAGGTAAAATTGCAGAAATGAAAACGGGTGAGGGTAAAACTATCACAATTGCTTTAGCCGCTTACTTAAATTCACTTTACGGCAAAGGTGTGCACATTGTTACTGTAAACGATTATCTTGCTAAGAGAGACTGTGAAAATATGTCAAAAATCTATAACTTTTTAGGAGTGAGTTGTGGCTTCATAAATAATTATCAAGAGGACGAGGAGCGATTAAGAAATTATAATTGTGATATTACATATGCTACTAACAGTGAGCTAGGTTTTGATTATTTGAAAGATAATATGAAACTTTCACTTAATCAACTTGTTCAAAAAAATAGACATTATGCAATTGTTGATGAAATTGATTCTTGCTTAATTGATGAGGCGAGAACACCTTTAGTTATTTCTGGTCAAGCAGAAGATATAAGCAAACAATATAAATCAATAAATAAATTTGTTAAGAGTTTGACTTCTAATGATTATGAGATAGATGAAAAAGATAGATCTATTATGTTAACCAACAATGGTATAGATAATATTGAAAAAATTTTAATCCGCATAGGTATTCTAAAAAATAATAATTTTTACGATCCGGCCAATTTACATATAGTTCATCACGTTAATCAAGCTTTAAAAGCAAACTTTATTTTTAAAAAAGATAAAGACTATGTTTTAGTAGATAACAAAGTTAAAATTATCGATGAAATTTCTGGTAGAATGCTAGAAGGAAGAAGATATGCAGATGGTCTTCACCAAGCAATTGAAGCAAAGGAAAATGTAAAGATTGAAATAGAAAATCAGACATTGGCTTCAATTACTTATCAAAACTATTTTAAACTATATGAAAAACTTGCGGGATGCACTGGGACAGCTTTGACTGAAAGTCAAGAATTTTTTGAAATCTATAACTTAAACGTTATTTCGATTCCAACTAATAAGAAAATGATAAGAAAAGATTTTAATGACAAAATTTTTAGAACCGAAAAAGAAAAACAAAATGCAATTATTGAATTAATACTTAATTGCAATAAAAAAGGCCAACCTGTTATGGTGTTTACATCAAGTGTAGATAAATCAGAAATATATTCCGGACTTTTAAAGAAAAAAAGAATTGAGCATACAGTTTTAAATGCTAAGAACCACGAAAAAGAGGCCGATATTATTGCAAATGCTGGTAAATTAAATTCTGTAATTATCACAACAAGTATTTCAGGAAGAGGAGTTGATATTCAGCTTGGTGGTAAAAAAATTAGTAATGATGAAAGTAAAAACATTAAACTCGAAAATGAAAAAACTAAAGTTAAAGCTTTAGGTGGTCTTTATGTAATTGGAACAGAAAGAATGGAGTCCAGAAGAGTTGATAATCAGGCAAGAGGAAGATCTGGTAGACAAGGAGATGAGGGTAATTCAATTTTTTTTGTTAGTCTAGAAGATGACTTAATGAGAATATTTGGTTCAGAGTCCATTAATAATATGTTGGAAAAGCTTGGGCTTAAAGATGGAGAAAGTATTGACCATCCTTGGATTAATAAAGCACTTGAAAGAGCTCAACAAAAAGTGGAGGCAAGAAATTTTGATATAAGAAAGTCACTTTTGAAATTCGATAATGTTCTTAATGACCAAAGACAAGTAATTTTTAATCAAAGAAATAAAATTTTAAATTCAAATGAAATATCTCAAATTATTGACAAACTGTTAGATGATGAAGTTAAGGAAATAATTAGAGAAAAAAATAAATCAGTGAACCTAGAAAAAAATAAAGTATTGAAAAGTAAATTTGAAAATTTACTGCAAAACAAAGATTCAGATTACCTTAATAAAATTTTTTCCTCTAGTCAAATTGAAATAGACAAAGCTATAAAAGATAAATTTTTGGATAAAAGAAATCAAAGAGCCTTATTTTTGTCTGAAGTCGGTAATAATGATCTTGAAAAAAAAATTTTTTTACAAGTTATTGATTTAAATTGGAAGAATCACATTCAGTATTTAGAGCAATTAAGGCAAGTAATTGGCTTAAGATCTTATGGTCAAAGAGATCCATTACTTGAATATAAAAAAGAGTCTTTTGGACTTTTCGAAAAATTGTTAGAAAAAATAAGACAAGATACAATATTATTATTAATTAATATTAAAATAGAAGGTCAAAATAATAAATAAAATAATAAAAACTGTTGGGAATATCACAAATTTATTTTTCCAGAAACTATTTTTTGTATTAAATATTTTATTAACACCATTTGAAAATAATTCTTCTGACGATAGAGCTTGTTTAGAAAGTTTTTTTTCTCTTCCAATATTTAAAAATTTATTTTTTCTTTGATCAATTACCTCCTGTCTAGACATTGTGGTTAATTCCCCTAAATTTCTACTAATGGATTTTCTTAAGTCTAGAAGTATTTTGTCTTTATCTCTGTGAGCCCCACCGCTTGGTTCTTTAACTATTTCATCAATTATTTTTAGTTCTAATAAGTTATTAGAAGTAAGTTTCATTGCAGTGGCAGCTTCCAGAGTTTTTTTTGGATCTCTCCACAATATAGATGCGCACCCTTCAGGTGAAATAACAGAATAAATCGCGTTTTCGAACATTAGTATTTTATTAGACGATGCTAAAGCTATCGCTCCTCCTGATCCACCCTCACCAATTATTATTGAAATAGTCGGGACACCCAAAGATAAAGAGCACTCTATTGATTTAGCTATTGCTTCTGCCTGACCTCTCTCCTCAGCGCCTACACCTGGATATGCACCAGGAGTATCAATAAAAAATATTATCGGCAATCCGAACTTGTCTGCAATTTTCATTAATCTTATTGACTTTCTATAACCCTCGGGCCTCATCATGCCAAAATTTCTTTCAATTCTAGAATTAAGATCTTCGCCTTTCTCTTGACCTATAACCATAACCGAACGCCCCTCGAAGTTAGCTAGCCCAGCTATTGAGGACTTATCCTCTCCAAACAATCTATCTCCTGATAAAGGAAAAAAATTATCGAACAAATTATCAATAAAGAATTTTGATTTTGGTCTGTCTTCATGTCTGGCAACTAAAGTTGTTTGCCAGGGGTCGAGTTTTGAGTAAATATCTTTTAACTTTTTATCAAGATCCAATTGCAATTTATCTATTCTACCAGTATCAACTGTTGAAATACCCTCATTGTTGTAGGGATCCTTTAATTTGTCTATTTCTGCCTCGATGTTTTTAATTTCATTTTCAAAATTTAGATAATTTTTCATAAATACAAATATTCATTATATTTTAAAAAAGGCAATATAATGATTGCGATAATATTATCTGAAATAATCCTTGTAAATATGGAATTAAATAAAATATTATTAAATTATGAATAAATTCAAAAATGAATATAAGTTAACCGGAAAGTTATATGTAAGTAAAATTTTGTATAATTTTGTCAACAAAGAGCTTTTGAAAGAAACAAAAATTAAACCTAAAATATTTTGGTCTGGTTTAGAAAAATCATTATATTTTTTAAGGGAAAAAAATGAAAAATTATTACAAATAAGAAAAGATCTGCAAAATTCTATAGATGAATGGCATCTAAAAAATAAAGATAAAAAATTTAATTTAATTAAGTATAAAAGGTTTCTTTTAAAAATTGGATATTTAAAAAAAAAAACCACAAATTTTAAAATTCAAACTATTAATGTTGATGAAGAAATAGCTAAAATACCAGGTCCACAACTTGTAGTGCCGATATCAAATGCTAGATATGCTTTAAATGCAGCAAATGCTAGATGGGGAAGTTTATATGATGCACTTTATGGAACAGACGCTATTGGCTCCGAAAAATTAGATAATAGATACAATCCTGTAAGAGGTGGAAAAGTAATTAGATACTGCAGAGATTTTCTAGATGAAATATTTCCATTAAAAAATGGATCTTGGAAAAAAGTTAATTTTCTTAAAATAATTGGAAATAAATTGTTAATAAAAATTGACAATAAAAATATTAAACTTAAGTATCCAAAACAATATAAAGGATATAGATCAGACAACAAAAAATTAAAAGGTGTCTTATTAGTAAATAATGGCCTTCATGTTGAATTAATTATAAATCCTTATGCTTTCAGTGCCAATAATGATCCTATAGGACTTAGTGACTTAGTAATAGAGTCAGCAGTATCTACAATTATAGATCATGAAGATAGCGTTGCAGCAGTTGATGCAGAAGATAAAGTTTTAGGATATAGAAATTGGCTAGGATTAATGAAAGGGGACTTGAAAGTAAAATTTGAAAAATTAGGAAAAAAATACGAAAGATTTTTAAATTCTGACAGAAACTATATTTCATCAAATGGAAAAAATCTTAAATTACATGGAAGAGCTTTATTACTAAACAGAAATGTTGGACATTTAATGAAAACACCTGCGATTCTATTTTCAGACAAGTCCCAAATACCAGAAGGAATTTTAGATGCTTTTATAACTTCAGCAGCTTGTCTTCATGATTTAAAAAGAAAAAAAAATTCTAGAACTGGCTCAATTTATATCGTCAAACCTAAAATGCATGGTCCAGACGAAGTAGCCTTTGCTGATGAAATTTTCTCAAAAGTTGAAGAGGTTTTAAATTTAAAAAAGAATACTATAAAAATTGGAATAATGGATGAAGAAAGACGAACAAGCTCAAATCTTAAACAATGCATAAAGAAGGTTAAGAATAGAGTAGTTTTTATTAATACTGGGTTTTTAGATAGAACTGGAGATGAAATGCATACATCTATGGAGGCAGGCCCAATGATGAAAAAAGGTGATATGAAGAATTCAAATTGGATAACAGCATATGAGAACAACAATGTAAAAGTTGGATTAGAGTGTGGTTTTTCGGGTAAAGCCCAAATTGGGAAAGGAATGTGGGCTGCACCAGATAAAATGCAGGATATGTTAAACCAAAAAATTAATCATCCAAAATCAGGTGCTAATTGCGCTTGGACGCCCTCTCCAACAGCAGCAACTCTTCACGCAATGCATTATCATAAAATAAATGTTTTTAATGTTCATAAAAAGATTGGAAAAAAAATAAAATTTGATTTGGACAAGTTGCTGTCTATTCCTATTATTTTAAATCCATCATGGAATATTGACGAAATAAGAAATGAGCTGGAGAATAACTGTCAAGGGATTTTGGGATATGTTGTAAGATGGGTTAATAGTGGCGTAGGTTGTTCAAAAGTACCAGATATTAACAATATTGGTTTGATGGAAGATAGAGCTACTCTTAGAATATCATCTCAACACATAGCGAATTGGCTACATCACAATATATGTACTACTTTTCAAGTTTTAGAAACATTAAAAAAAAATGGCAAAAATAGTAGATGACCAAAATAAAGATGATTTAAAATATGAAAAGATGTCAACAAATTTTGACAAATCTATTGCCTTTAAAACTGCTTGCGATTTAATTTTTAAAGGAAAAGATCAACCATCTGGTTATACCGAACCATTATTACACTCTAACAGATATATTAAAAAAAATTAAAGCTGAGTCCTATTCTTAAAGGCCGAAAATAGCGTGCCATCATCTAAATTTTCAATTTCTCCACCTACTGGAAGTCCTTGTGCTAATTTAGAAATTTTTATATCCATATTTTTTAGTGTTTCTTCAATGTAATAAGCAGTAGTTTGACCTTCAACAGTAGCGCTTGTAGCTAATATAACTTCTTCGATATTTTGTTTTTTTACTCTATCTTTGAGTGAATCCACTAGTAGTTTTTGACTTTTGTCCAGTGATCCAGAAATAGTTCCACCAAGAATATGAAAATAACCATTATAAATATTTGTGCTTTCAATGCTCCACTGATCTGCAATAGTTTCAACAACACAAATTTTTGAATATTTTTTTTGTAGATAGTTGCAATTACTGAATCCATTACACTCATTTTTTAAAGATTTTAACACTCCACAATAATTACACTTAGAAATGTTTTTATACACATTTACTAATGCATTAATTGTGGGTTTCATAATCTCATCTTTATTGTTTATTAACTTTAAGATAATCCTTTTTGCGGACTTTGGTCCTAATCCTGGAAATTTAGATATAGCTTTTATTAATTCCTCAATTTCTTTGGTCTCCATCATAATCTATAAAGGCCATTTGAAGCCGGGTATCCCAAAGCCACCTGTAGCTTTAGATAGTTCATCTGATGTTTTAGATTTAAGGTTGCTTTTTGCATTATTATGAGCTGCAATTATTAAATCCTCGATTAATGATTTATCTTCTTTAAAAAGTTTGTCAGAAATAAATAGACTCTGAATTTCTCCATCTCCATTTAGAACCATTTTTACATCACCTCCACCAGAGGAACCTTCCACTTTGATATTTTTAATTTTTTCTTGGCTTTCTTTAACTTTTGACTCAATCTCTTTTGCTTTCTCCAAAATTTTGTTAAAGTCAGTCATCATTCCTCCTGTTTAAATCTTTGATATCAACAATCTCAAGGTCTGAAAATAAATTTGTTGCATTTTCATATAATTTTGAATTTTTAAAATTTTTCAATTCGTTGTATTTTTTTTCTATTTTTATTTCTTTAATTGATTTTAAACCATCTTTTTTTGATAATAAGATTATCCATCTTTCTCCTGTCCAATCAAATAATTTTAAAGTTATATTTTTTATAAAGTTTTTATCAAGATTCTCATTAAATGAAATCTCAATATTATTATTCTTAAAACTTATTAAATTTACATTATTTTCTAATTCATATTTCAGCCCTATTTCTTTTTTTTTTGTACAAATAGAAATTAATTCAGAAAAAGAATTTATTGTTGTTTTGTTATTTTTTTTTTCATCCTGTATTAAATGTTTTTCTTTTTTTTGAGAGGAAAATTTAATTTGATTTATAGTTTTGTTATTCTTTTTAATAGTATCTAATTCTTTAGATAAATCTTCATCTTTTGGTGTATTGTGAACACTGCTGCTAATGTTTGAACTCTCTACTTTTTCAAAATTATTTGTATTTTTTTTTTTTAGATATATCATTCTTATTAAAAACATTTCGATGGCCAAATGTTGATTTGAAACTAGGTTAATTTCACTCATTTTTTCCATAGCAAATTCCCAAAATAAAAGTAAGGTTCTATCATCTACTTGTTTTGATATTTCTTCAATCTTTTTTAAGTCTGCATCTGAAAAATCAATCGATTGTTTAAGATTATTTAAATTTTTGAAGTTTTTTAAATAATAAATTATTTCTAAAAAATTATTAATAAATAATTTTGGTTCTATTCCTTGATCATAAATATTTTTATATAGTTGTATAACTTTCTCTTCATTGCCTTTTAACAATTCAAAGACTAGCTCTAAAAGATAACTTTTATCGTAATAACCAAAAATTTCTTGGGCATTTTTTAAATCCAATTTTTTACCATTTTCATTATCACTTAAAAAAATTCTATCAAGTAATGATAAACCGTCTCTTACAGAACCTTCTGAAATTTTCACTATAAGCTTTAATATATCATCGTTTAAATATTTTTTTTCCTTTGAAGTAACATTTTTTAAAAAATTTAGCATTTCCTCAAATTTTATTCTCATTAAATCAAATCTTTGACATCTTGAAAGAACTGTCACAGGTAATTTATTTACCTCGGTTGTAGCAAAAATAAATTTTAAATAACTTGGTGGTTCCTCAAGTGTTTTTAATAATGCATTGAATGCCTGCTTGCTGAGCATGTGGACTTCGTCTATGATAAATATTTTATATTTTGATGATGTTGGTCCATACCTTGAAAACTCAATTAAATCTCTCACATCATCAACTCCAGTCTTGCTAGCTGCATCCATTTCAAGAACATCAATGTGTCTAGACTCTGAAATCTGAACACAATTTTCACATTTATTTTTTAAGCAACTATTTTCTTTTAAATTGTTACAATTTAATGATTTAGCTAAAATTCTTGCAATTGTGGTTTTTCCAACTCCTCTAATTCCTGTAAACAAATAGGCATTTGGAATTTTGTCTAAGGAGATTGATTTTTTAATTGCCTCTACAATTATATTTTGACCTACCAACTCATCAAAAACTTGAGGTCTATATTTAATCGCTAATACTTGTTTATCAGTGCTCATTTTAAGGGACCAGCCAACCTGGAAAATACTCATTACCCTTGCTCTCTTTCAAGCCTGGGGGAGTTTATGGTAATACCACCTGGATGGCCCCAATTTTATTATAACAGTTATATTTTCTAGTCTACAATAAAAGTTTTAATTATTTAATATTTCTATAGTCGCTGGCTTCATATACACCAAGTATATCTAGATTGACTGTATGAAAACCCAACTCTTCTAAAGATTTCTGGATTTTTGGATCTTCAATATGGCCGTACATATCGCAAATAAACAAATATTGTTCAAAACTGTTTTGGTCTGAAAAACTCTCTAACTTACTTAAATTAACATTATTAGTTGCAAAACCACCTAGGCATTTGTAAAGGGCCGCAGGTTTGTTTTTGACCTTGAATATACAACTTGTAATATAGTTTTTATTTTCAAATTCTGGATGAGATTTTTTCTTGCCCATTATCAAAAATCTGGTCACATTACTTCGATTATCTTCAATATTTTTTTTCACAATTTTTAAGTCATAAATTTTAGCAGCAAGTTCGGACGCAATAGCGGCTTCACTGTTTATTTTTTTTTCACTTATATACTTTGCACTGCCTGCAGTATCAGCAGCAATTATAGGTTCAAATTTGTTTGAATTGATTAATTTTTGACATTGAGAAATTGCTTGAGAATGTGACCTTACTGACTTAACATTTTTAAGTTCATTATCTTTTAAAATCATTAAATTATGTTTTATTTCCTGAAAATGTTCCGCGTAAATTTGTAGCTTATACTTATTAATCAAATATTGTATATCAGCAACTCTTCCAGCTATAGAATTTTCTACTGGTATTATTGTCTTATGTTCTTCATTTTCGTTACAATGTTTAAAACAGTCTTCAAAAGTATTATAAGGTATGAATTTATATTCTGGATAAATTGTCTTCGCGGCCAAATGAGAATAGGCACCGGGAGATCCTTGATAAACAATTTTCATAATTTCTTGATTTTATATTCCATAATTTTTTTTATTTCCACATAATCCTCAACTGTATCAATACCAAAAGACTTATTTTTACTATATACAACATCAATATTAATACCATTTTCAATAGCTCTTAACTGTTCAAGTCTATGTTTAATTTCATTCTTAGATTGTCTTAAATTTACAAATTTTTTTAAAATAGATGTCTTAAATTGATATATACCAATATGACCGTAAGCATTTTTTTTGGGATATTTGCATTTTCTTAAAAATTTTTTTGCTCTAGATATTTTTTTCTTTTCTATATTCTTATTGGTAATTACTTTAACAATACTTTTATCTATAAAATCAACCTTGGTAATTTTATTTCCAAGTGTACCAATATCTGAATTTTTTGAAATTATATTACTATTTAAATTAACAATATCTTTAGGATTAATAAAAGGTTCGTCTCCTTGAAGATTAATAATATATTCACAATTGAATTTTTTACTAATTTTTTTATATGCTTCAAATATTCTATCTGTGCCAGTTTTGTGTTTTTTTTTGGTTAAAATAAATTTACCTTTGATTTTTGAAATTTCATTAGCAATTTCCGTATCTCCTGTGGCTACATAAACCTTGCCAACTTTAGATTCTATTGCTCTTTTATAAACATGCTGAATTATTGATAAATTGCCTATTTTTAGCAAAGGTTTATTAGGAAGGCGGGTTGCGCTCAATCTTGACGGTATTAAAATGATAGTTTTAGACATAAATTGTAAAATTTGTGCGTCTATGAGACGCAAACTTTTTTTTAAATAGCATTTTTTTCAATTAACATGTTATACGTAATTTATACATAGAATAATGGACTCCTTTGAGATAAACAAAATAATAGCTTCAATATTACTCGTGGCACTATTAATAATTGGAATTAGTAAAATTTCAAACATCATATTTAAAGTAGATAAATTAGATAGTTCTGCTTATAAAGTAGAGCTTCCTGATGATGGTGCCAAACAAATAAGTGATGAGCAAACCATGAAAGCTGACGATAAAGTTGATATTTCGGCTCTTATGGCATTAGGTGATATCGCTCATGGTGAAAAAGTTTTTAAAAAATGTTCAGCTTGTCATTCAATTGAAGCTGGTGGAGGTAATAAAATCGGACCAGCATTATATAATGTAGTAGGTAGAAAAATTGCAGCTGTGGGAGATTATAAATACTCAAAAGCATTAATCGAATACAAAAAAAATTGGTCTTTTGAAGAGCTTAACGGTTTTTTAATAAAACCCCAAAAATGGATCAAAGGTACAAAAATGGCTTACGCTGGATTAAGAAAAGAAAAAGATAGAGCTTCAGTTATTTTATATCTAAATAAATATTCAGATAATCCACTACCTTTACCTTAATTTTCCAAAACAATATAATAATATACTTTTTTGAACGTGAACTCTATTTGAAGCCTGTTGCCAAACGCAAGATCTATTACCTAAAAAAATTTCATCTGAAACTTCATTACCACGAGGTAAGCAATGTAAAAAAATACAATCTTTTTTTGCATAGCTAAATAATTTTTTGTCAATTTTAAAGTTTTTAAATTCTTTTAATTTATTTTTTTTATTAACTTTATCGTTAAGAGATATAACCTTATCAGAAAATATTACATCTGCATTTAAGGCTGCTTTTTTAGGGTCTTCATAAATATAAATTTTTTTCTTATTTTTTTTAACCCAATTTAAAACATCTAAATTTGGTTTAAACTTTTTAGGACAGCCTATTCGCAACGTAAATGAAAATTTTACGGATGCTGCAATTAAACTATTTAGAACATTGTTTGAATCTCCAATCCAGCAGATATTTAAATTTGAAATAGATTGTTTTTTAATCTCTTCAACTGTGAAGATATCTGATAGTACTTGTGTTGGATGAGACGATGGACTTAAACCATTAATTATTGGAATTGATAAATATTTTTTGAAATTTTCTACTTTTTTATCATCATTAGTTCTAAGCATAAATCCATCACCATAGGTAGACAAAATTTTAGCTGTATCTGCTATACTTTCTCCCCCCTGACCAAGATGTAGTTCGTTTGATCTTAAAGTAATTGTGCCACCACCCAATTGTTTGATCGCTAAATAAAAACTTAGTCGAGTTCTTAAACTTGGTTTTTCAAACATCTGCACTAATATTTTACCTTTGAGAGGAGTTCCTTTGTCAACTTCTAATGTATTTAATGTCTTTCTTAAATTTTTTCTTTTTTTAGCATCTAAGATAATTTTTCTAAGATCTTTAGTTTTAATATCTTTTAAATTTATAAAATGATTCATCTTACTTAAGATCATTACAAACTTTGGAGATGATTTTTACTGCAATGTCTATTTCTTTTTTTTTGACATTTAAAGGGGGTAATATTCGAATAACATTCTCAGCAGCACGAATAGTTAATAATCTATAGTCCATTAGTTTTTTTATAAATAAAGTTGGGTTATTATGAAGTTGAATACCAATCAATAATCCTCTTCCTCTTATTTCTTTTATAATATCTGGGTGTTTAGATTTAATATTATTCAATTTTTCTAAAAAATATTTAGACAATTTTTTTATATTATTTAAAAAACTTTTTTTTGAAACTATATCCATAACTGTGTTGCCAACAGTCATAGCTAAAGGATTTCCTCCGAAGGTTGAGCCATGAGAGCCAGCAGTCATGCCTGATGCAACTTTTTTGTTCATTAAAACTGCTCCTATGGGAAATCCTCCTCCAATTCCTTTAGCAATTGGTACAATGTCTGGTTTTACTTTGGATTTTTCAAAAGCAAAAAAATCACCAGATCTTGCTACTCCACATTGTACTTCATCAAGAATTAATAAAATTTTTTTTTTATTGCACAATTGTCTTAATTCTCTCAAACACCAATCTGGTATTACTTTAATTCCTCCCTCTCCCATGACAGTTTCTACCATTATTGCTGCAGTATTCTTGTTTATTTTTTTTTTTAAAGAATCATGATTTCCAAATCTAAAATGGTCGAAACCTGGTATTTTAGGACCAAATCCCTCTGTCATTTTTTTTGATCCACTAGCAAAAATTGCAGCCAATGTTCTTCCATGGAATGAATTCTTTACACATAATATTCTATTTTTTTTTGGTTTTCCTATTGAATAAAAATATCTTCTCGCAACTTTAACAGCAGCTTCAGTTGCCTCCGCGCCACTATTTTGAAACATTACAAAATCTGCAAAAGTTTTTTTACATAACTTTTCGGCAAGTTTTTCACCCTCTGGAATTTGAAAAGCATTTGAAACATGCCAAAGCTTCTTTGATTGGATTTTTATCGTTTTTATAAGTTTAGGGTGTGAGTGACCCAGAGAATTTACAGCTATACCTTGAACAAAGTCTAGATACCTTTTATTGTCAGACGAAAATAAATAACTTCCCTTTCCAAATTTAAAAGAAATTTTTTTTCTATTATAGTTTTTTGCTAAATAGCTCATGTCTTTATTTTATATCCTATTTTATACAAATAATAAGCGGTCCACCACAAAAGTAAATTTAGAACTAACAAGTAAATTAACCCAAACATTGTGGATCCGTCGCTTATACCAATCATCGAAAACCTCAAACCATCTATCATATGAAAAAAAGGATTATAAAAACTCATTTCTTTCAGTAAATCTGGAAGTCTCTCAATTGAATAAAATGTTCCCGACAAAAAAGATAAAGGCACTATTACAAAATTAGTAACGGTGGCCATGTTATCGTATCTCTCGGCCCATAAGCCAGCTATAAAACCTAAAGATCCCATAAAAAATGAGGAAAATAATAAGTAAATTATGAAATAGTAATAATTTAAAACTGTTATATTTACAAACAGATTAAAACAAACAATTGACACAAAGCATATTATAAAAGCTCTTGTAACTGAAGCAAAAATGATTGCTAAGGTAACTTCTCCTGCAGACAATGGGCTTCCAATTAAATCAATGATATTTCCCATCATTTTACCTCCTAATATCGAGGATGATGAGTGGGAAAAAGATTGTTGAATTACTTGCATAGAGATTAGACCAGGAGCTAAAAACTCAATGAAAGGTAAGCCTAAAACTTCGCCTCTAACTTCTCCTAAAGCAATAGATATTACAATCAAAAATAGAATTCCTGTTAACATTGGGCCTAATATCGTTTGCCCTGATACAATTAAAAATCGTAAAGTTTCTTTTTTATATAAAGAATAAAAACCTATCCAATTTATTAATCCAAATCTTCTTTTTCCAATTTTGTATTTATTATTTAATTCAACCATAAATATAATTCTTAATAATTTAAAAAAACTGTTAGGAAATAAAATAATATGCTTGTTAAAAAATTAAATATATTTAAACTATATATTGTATTTAATAAAAGTTAAATAACAAAATATAGTTAATGAGTTGGACAGATGAAAAGGTCGCTAAATTAAAAGAGCTTTGGGGCAAAGGCAGTACTGCAAGCCAAATAGCTGAAATATTAGGTGGCGTCAGTAGAAATGCAGTAATTGGAAAGGCTCATAGACTAAATTTATCTGGTAAAATTATTGCAAAAAAAGGGCCTCTTAACCAAAAAAATGATAAGTTAAAAAATTTAAATGTTAGAAAGGCGCGAAGAGGAAAGTTTAAATCTTTAGTAATTGAAAAAGATTTTGAACCGGAAAATCCAAAACAGCTTGAGGAACTTGATGATAATACATGTAAATGGCCTATTGGACATCCAAATGAGGAAGGTTTTTATTTCTGCGGTAGAACTTCCCTAAAAGATTTTTCATACTGCCGTCTCCATTTGCTCTACGCGTTTCAGCCGAAAAATAAAAAGGAAGAAGTTGTTGATAAGGATAGTGAAGTTCCAAAATTTATACAGAAGAAAATTAAGTCAGCTTAACAATTTTTTTTTTGCAATATTAAATTCTTTTTTATCAATTGTTCCATCGTCATAAAGTTTTTTTAATCTTATTAATTCACCGGTTATATTCTTAGGGGAATTTGACTTTTTTTTGGAATTATTTGATTTATTTGCATTTTTTGCTTTAACTCCTCTATCAATTCCCAGTATGGCTAAATACAGAACAAAAAATAATATAGCAGCAACGATAATGTAAATAATCCAAGTAATCATAATTTAAATATCAAGGTTTTTTTTTTGCATATTCTCCAGTTTCTTTCCACATATAACAATATTTTTCAACTTCATTATCAAAGTTTAATCTAAAATTTTTACCGATATCAAAATTTGTTTTATATTTTCCTGTAGGTATGTTGTCATAGTAAAGTAATTTAATTTGATCTCTAGTAATCAATGGTTTAGGTAAAATTTGAAAAAAGGTAGCCATTGTGTTTGCCACAAACAATGGTATTGGAATAAATAATCTTTTCTTTTCAATTAATTTCAGCAATTTTTCAATAATTTCCTTAAAAGTTAATTCATCTGGCCCAACACATTCTATTGTTTTTTCAATAGTATCTTTTTCAATTAAATCTAATATCAAATTACATATATCAATACAGTGTAAGGGCATAAATTTAGTTTTTCCACCATAATACAAAGGGAAAATTGGAGATAGGTTAAGTAGCCCCATTAACATTGTCGTGAAATTATCGTCTACAGAATAGATAATCGATGGTTTTAAAATTATAGAGTCTTTAAAATTTTCTCTTACTGCGATTTCACCTTTTAACTTACTTATGGCATATTTTGAATCTTTTGCATTTTCTATTCCTAATGCCGAAAGGTGTATAAATTTATCTATTTTGTGTTTATGACAAAGACTAGAAATCATACTTGGAAATTTTTCGTGAATATTGGTAAAATTACTTGCGCCCTTCTCAAATAAAATTCCAACCAAATTTATGCACACATCTGCTTTTTTTATTAATTGCTCTATTTTGTTAATGTCAAATATATTGCACTCTACAATATCTATATAACCTGGGTTTGCTTGTGTTTTTAATACATAACCTTTTTGATGTAGGTTTCGTGTGACAGCGGTGACTTTTAAACTTTTCTCAGTAAGTCTTCTTATCAAGTTTCTGCCGATTTGGCCAGAAGCGCCAAAAATTAGACAATTTTTTGGTTTCATAATATAAAGTTATAAAAAATTCTATGGATATCAAACTTCACAAAAATGATTTACCAAAAGATTTACAGTTTGGCAATAAGATTGCCGTTGATTGTGAATTTATGGGATTAAATTTTTTAAGAGATAAACTATGCCTTGTGCAAATTTCGTCTGGGAAATCTGATGCACATATAGTTCAGTTGGATAGAACTAAATATAATGCCCCAAATTTAAAAAAAATTTTATCAGACAGTTCAATACCAAAAATTTTTCACTATGCTAGAGCTGATTTAGTTTTTATAAAAAAATACTTACAGGTTGATATAGATAATATTGAAGACACAAAGTTACAGTCTAAATTAATAAGAAAATATAGTGATAGACACGGCTTAAAAGATTTGGTTAAAGAGTTCATTGGAATAGACATTAGTAAGCAGCATCAAACATCAGATTTTGGAGGAGAATTGTCTTCTGCCCAAATTAAATACTGCGCCAATGATGTTATATATTTACACAAAATTAATGATGCATTGAATAAAATGCTGGCTAGAGAGAACCGTATGAGTCTATACAAAGATTGTTTAAAATTTATAAACACTAGAGTTAATTTAGACTTAGAAGGTTTTCCTGATGATATTTGGTCACACTAATGAAAAAAAATAAATTTAAAAAAATTGCACAAGATGTAATTCTAACTGAAATAAAATCTTTAAAAAAGTTAAAAACATCTATAGATAATGATTTTCAAAAAGTTATCGAAACAATAATAAACTGTAAAAAAGGAAAAATAATCTTATCAGGTGTTGGGAAATCTGGAATAATTGCAAAAAAAATTTCATCTACACTATCATCGGTAGGAACTCCATCTTTTTTTGTAGATGCTAGTTCATGTTCTCATGGAGATTTAGGTCAAATTAGCTCTAATGATGTACTTATATTAATTAGTAATAGTGGAGAGTCTTCTGAATTAAGAAATGTTATACAATACGCAAATAGAAATAAAAACATAATTTTAATAGGAATTGTTTCAAAAAAAAATTCACTATTATACAAAAATTCAGATTTAAAAATATTATTACCAGAAGTAAAGGAAGCGGGACCAGGTAATATTGTACCAACATCATCAACAATAATGCAATTAGCTATTGGTGATGCAATAGCTATATCAACCATGAAACAAAAGAATTTTGGTGAAAAAGAATTTAAAAAATTTCACCCTTCTGGAAGTATTGGTGCTAAGTTAAAAACAGTAGATGATTTAATGTTAAAAGGAAAAAAAATACCATTTATAAATGAAAATGTTAAAATGCTTGAAGCTTTAAAAATTATCACCAAAAAGAAACTTGGAGTTTTAATTGTTCAAAATAATTCTAAAAAAACTAAAGGAATTATAACAGATGGTCAAATTAGAAGAATAAGTGAAAAAAAAGGGAATTTAGATAATCTTAAAGTTAAAAATGTTATGACTAAAAATCCTATATCTGTTGATAGAGAAATGTTAGCTGCAAAAGCTTTATCTTTAATGAATTCAAGAAGAATAACATCATTATGTGTTCATAATAACAAGATTAAAAATAGAACGATTGGTGTAATTCATATTCATAATATTTTGGAAAATAATATTCAATAAATGGATAAGAAAACTTATATTCAGATATCACTTGTTACATTAATATTATTAATTATTTGTTTTGTGTATTTTGATTATTTTAAAAGTTCTAAAGAAAAATCATTTAAAAATTTAAGCGATAGCTCTGAAAAAAAAATAGTGAAAGGATCTGATGATTTAATAACAGAAATGTCATATTTTTCTGAGGATAATAAAGGTAATCGATATGAGATATTTTCTGAATATGGCGTTATAAGTCCTGAGAAATTAAATTTAATTTTTATGGATAAAGTTAGAGCTTTTGTTTATTTATCAAATGGTGAAAAAATTCTAATTAGCTCTAATAAAGCAAAGTACAATGAAGAAAATAATGACACAACTTTTAGCGGCTTCGTGAAAATGACATATGGGGAACACTCAATAAACTCCGATTTTCTGGATTTGTCATTTAACAATCAAATTGCAACACTTTATGATAATGTCAAATATAAAAGTAACTTATCAAAATTAAATGCAGACAAAATCTTAATAAACTTTTTAAATAAGAATACAAAAATACTAATGAATGACGATAAAAGTAATATTTTAGTTAAAAGCATAGTAAATAATGGCAATAATTAAAAAATTTCGTATTAAAAGTTTTAAACAAAAAAAAACTATCTTAAGTCTTAATAATATAAGTCTTTCATTTCAAAAAAGACAAATTTTGCAAGATATAAGTTTTGAAATTAATCAAGGTGAAATATTTGGAATGCTAGGACCAAACGGTGTTGGAAAATCAACTATTTTTAATTTAGTCACTGGATTAATAAAGCCAGACAAAGGTAACATAGTTATTAAAGATGAGAAAGTTAATGATTATCCAATTTTTTTAAGAATGGCGAAATTTAAAATAGGTTATGTACCCCAATATGGTGGTTACTTCTTCGATTTAACTTTATATGAAAATTTAAAAGCTGTAGCTGAAATTTTATTAAATGATCAAAGAAAAAGAGCTGAAAAAATAAATTATTTAATATCAAAATTTGATTTGAGTCAAATTAGAGATATTAAAGCAAAATTTTTGTCAGGTGGTCAAAAAAAGAAATTGGTTATTGCAATGGCTTTGCTAGGTGATCCAGAGCTATTACTTTTGGATGAGTGTTTTGCAGCATTAGATGTTATGACGATTAAAATGCTTCAACAAATAATTGTAAATTTGCAATTTGAAAATCAAATAACAATATGTATTTGTGACCATCAAGCAAGAGACTTGCTAACTTGTGTAGATGTTGCGATGGTTTTATCTGAAGGAAAAGTTATTGCAAAAGGCACTCCAACTGATTTGGTGAAAGATCAAAACGCAAAAACTGCGTATTTTGGAGAATCTTTTAAATTTAATTAATCTTAATGACAAAAATAGTTATTAAAAAAAAAATAAAAAGTTTTAATAAAATTATAAGTGTTGATAGTGATAAAAGTTTATCCATAAGGTCACTGTTAATTGGATCACAATCTTATGGATTATGTAAAATTAAAAACTTATCCAAATCAGGAGATATTTTAAGTACCATAAGTGGGCTAAAAAAATTAGGTGTCAAAATATTTTTTAAAAATAAAATTTGTTATCTTTATGGAAGTGGCTTGAGCGGTTTTAATTATAAAAAAAATATTTTAATAAATGCCGGAAATTCTGGGACATTCGCAAGACTTTTACTTGGGTTAATAATCAAAACGCCATATAAGATTAAACTTGTTGGGGATGATAGCTTGTCTAAAAGAGATTTTAAAAGAATTGCTGATCCGTTAAAAGAATTTGGTGCAAAATTTGAATTAAGAAACAAAAATAATCTTCCTTTAAAAGTTATAGGATCAGAATATTTAAAACCAATAAATTATTTTGAAAAAAGAGGATCTGCGCAGTGTAAAAGTTCTGTAATTTTAGCGGCCTTAAATACACCAGGTAAGACAACAATATATGCCAAAAAATCGAGAGATCATACAGAACTTTTTTTAAAATACTTAAAATTACCGATTAAAGTTATTAAAAAAAAAAAATATGATAAAATTGAGATATCTGGCGAACATCAATTCAAATCTTTTGACTATGAAATCCCAGGTGATGTTAGCTCTAGTGCCTTTTTTATAGTCCTTACCCTTCTTTCAAAAAATTCAAAACTTAAAATTAAAAATGTAAATGTAAACCCTACCAGAATTGGATTTATTAAAATTATTAATAAAATGGGTGCTAATGTTAAGTTTATTAATAAAAGGAATATATATGGGGAAAATCTAGCGGATATTTGTGTTAGAAGTCAAAATAATTTTAAACCTATAAATTGTCCAGTTGAATTAAATAGTAACGCTATAGATGAATTTTTAATAATTTTTTTATTAGCAGCAAAAGCGTCGGGTATTTCTAGTTTTAAAAAATTAGAAGAATTAAATAAAAAAGAAAGTCCAAGACTTAAACTAGCATCAAAAATTTTAAAAAAAATAGGTGTCAAAGTTAAATCGGGCCCTGCCTCAATTAAAATATTTGGAAATCCTAAATTTACTGTAAATAAAAAGATATTAATTAATAATTATTACAAAGATCATAGAATTTTTATGACTTCAATAATTGCAGCACTTTGTTTAGGTGGAAAATGGACCATTGAGGATAAGGATTCACATGTAAGTTCATTCCCCTCTTTTTTAAGTATATTAAAAAAAATTGGGTATAGATTTTAAATATCACTAAAATAACAAAAAAAGCCCAAAAAAT
This sequence comes from uncultured Pelagibacteraceae bacterium, assembly GCA_902610315.1. Classification (GTDB taxonomy): domain Bacteria; phylum Pseudomonadota; class Alphaproteobacteria; order Pelagibacterales; family Pelagibacteraceae; genus Pelagibacter. The sequence continues at coordinate 59,622 of CACLVA010000006.1, read as the reverse complement.
TGAGTAAACGATTACTTATATAACTTTTTTGTTTCTTGATTAATTTAATAAATTTCTCTAAAAGCTTTTTTTTAAATAATAATGGAAATATATAAAGAAACAAATACTGCGGAAACAAAGGAATTTGAAAAGCTTCTTAATAATCAAATTTCTAAAACAAAAAATCTTACTGAAGGCAAAATTGTCGAGGGAACAGTAACAAAGGTCAGTGAAAAATATATATTTTTATTTATTGAAGGCCTTAAGTCTGAACCACTCGTAGATATAAATGAAATAAAAACTTTAGGTCAAGAAAACAAACTGAAAGTTGGAGAAAAAATTCAAGTATTGCTTGAGAGAATTGAAGATAAGAACGGTGAAGTTATAGTTTCAGCAAGTAAGGCACAAAAAATAAAAGGATGGGATATACTTGTTAAAGCTTTTGAAAATAATGAACCAATTATGGGTAAAATAACAAGCAAATGTAAAGGTGGAGTTATTGTTGAACATATAGACACGGGATCACTCATGTTCTGCCCCGGTTCACAGATATCGGATATACCAATTAAAGACATATCACATCTAATTAATGAGCCTCAGAAGTTTGCATTAATAAAAATGGACAAAGTTAGAGGTAATGCATGTGTATCAAGAAGACAAATTATATCATCTGGTAAAAAACAGGATAAAGCAAAAATAATAGAAAAGTATAAAGAGGGTGATATAATTAAAAATGCTGTTGTAAAAGGATACAGTTCATTTGGTTGTTTTTTTAACGTCAACAATGAACTTGATTGTCTTGTGCATTTGCAAGAAATAAGTTACTCAAGAGTTAATCATCCCGAGGAAGTTTTTAATATCGGTGACAAGCATGATCTTCTAGTAATTACAGTTGATAAAGAGAAGTTACAAATTGGCTGTAGTATTAAGCAACTTTCGCCTGATCCCTTTGAGAAAATTTCCAACTATGAATTAAATAAAAAATATAAAGCTAAGGTAATTAAAATAATGGACTTTGGCGTTTTTGCAGAATTAGAACCAGGGTTGACTAGCCTACTACACACGAGTGAAATAAGTTGGTCAAGAAAAAATGTTTCGCCAAAAAAAATTTTCAAGGTAGGCGAAAAAATTGATTGTGTAATTACCGAAATTGACAAAGAAAAAAGAAGAATAGCAATCTCTTATAGATTGACTAAAGAGAATCCCTTTGATCAACTTGAAAAAAATAACCCTGTTGGTACAGAAGTAACTGGTACAATTAGCAGTATGAACGAATACGCTATTTATCTAAAATTAGACAATTATGAAATTGATGCATTTTTGCACTTTAACGATCTAAGTTACACTGGGGTTCCGGAAGAGGTCGCAAAAAATTATAAGTTAAAGGATAAATTGACAGTTAAGGTTTTAGAAATAAAAAAAGACTTACAAAAACTTAGGGTTGGCTTGAAACAAACTAAAAAAGACCCATTTGATTATTTTAAAGATAAAAAGGTTAATGATACTGTAACAGTAAAAGTACTTTCTTCAGATAATAAAGGTCTAATGGTCCAACCTGAGGGTTGTGATTTACACTTGCTTATAAAAAAGTCACAAATTGCAGTTTCAAATACAGATGCTAGACCTTCAAGATTTGTAGGTGGAGAGAGAATTGATGCGGCAATCTCAGAATTAAATTATGAAAAAAGAAAAATTGCACTAAGCATCAAGCTATTAGAGGAATTACAGAATAAAGAAGCAGTTTCTAAATTTAGTTCACCTTTATCTGGAAAAAACTTACCTTTTTCATCTTTGTCTGATAAACTTAGCAATAAAAAAGAAAAAAAATAGTATTTACAAACTAAATTGTCAGTATCAAAGTCAGAACTAATAAAACAATTAAAAATAATTTATCCTAATTTATTAAAGAAAGATTTACTAAAAATTTTTGATATATTTCTTAATGAAATAAAAATAGCTTTGAAGAACGAGGAAAGAGTTGAGTTAAGAGGATGGGGCATATTTTATCAAAAAACACAAAAGGGTAGAAATTCAAGGAACCCTAAAACTGGAGAAACTGTTTATACTCCAGAAAAAAAAAATATAAACTTCAAAATGAGTAAAGAACTATTTAAAATAATTAATGAAAAATAAGATTTTTATAGCAATTGATACGAAAAGTTTAAATAAAGCAAAATCAATAATACAACAGAGCAACATAAAAAGTTTTAAAATTGGTTTTAAATTTGGTTTACAATTTCTTAATTCTAAAAATGGTAGAAATTTTATTTCAAAGCTAAAAGAAAAAATTATTTTCATTGATTTAAAACTTCATGATATTCCAAATACTATGTCATCAGCTGTATTAGCTTTAAAAGATTTAAAGATTGATTATCTCACAGTTCATATTTCTTCCGGTTTAAAAGCTTTAAAAGAGGTCAAAAAAGTGTCTGGTAAAACTAAAATAGTAGGAGTCACAACTTTAACTTCTTTAAATAGTAAAGATTTAAAAACCATTGGTCATAAAAGATCTTTAAAAGATATTGTTATTCTTCAAGCAAAGTTGGCTGCTAAAGCTAAACTCGATGCCATAGTTTGCAGCCCACATGAAATAAAATTTATAAGAAAATTTTTTAAAAAAGAAATCATAACTCCTGGAATAAGAATTTCCTCTAAATTAAATGACCAAAAAAGAGTTATGAGTCCAAAATCAGCATTTAAACAAGGAAGTGACTGGTTAGTAATGGGTAGAGATTTAACCAACGGAAATATTAAAAGTAATTTTAAAAAACTAAGTGATCATTTAAGTAAATGAAGCTTAAATGTAAAATCTGTGGCATATCTGATAGTAAAACATTAAATTTTTTAATAAACTATAAAAATCCCCCTGAATTAATTGGTTTTATATGTAATTATCCAAAATCAAAAAGATTTGTTGATATAAATTCTCTTCAGAAACTTCTCAAAGTTGATAATAAAAAATCTCAATTTGTATCTGTGCTAGTTAAACCCGATCAATTAATTTTAAATGAAATGCAAAATCTAAATTTCGATTATTTTCAAATTTACGATTGTACACCTGATGAAATAAAATCAATAAAAAAGAAATATAACAAAAAGATAATTTCTGCAATTACCGTCGAGACTAAAGAAGATATTATCAAATATAAGAAATACGAGGATTGTTCTGATATAATATTATTTGACGGTAAAGGGTATGAAAAATCATTAGAATTTGACCACACTTTAATGGAAAATGTGCCAGACAATATTAATAGGATGATAGCTGGAAACATTAAACACAACGATAATCTTGATAAGTTTATGAAAATTTGTAATTATATTGATATATCCGGGGGTGTAGAGACATCTGGATTAAAAGATATTTCTAAAGTAAAAATTTTCTTAGACAACGTTAAAAAATTAAATGATTAAATTAAAGAAAAAGACCCCTCTTATTGACCAGCACGATAAGTTTGGATTTTATGGAAATAAATTTGGTGGAAACTATTGTGCAGAGACAATGCGAAAGCCAATTGAGGATTTATCTAAGCTTTTTGAAAAATTGAGAAAAGATAGAAAATTTCTCAAAAAAAGGGATCATTATTTTAAACATTATCTTGGAGGTGAAACACCCTTTTTTAAATTAGAAAATTTAACTAGACATTTAGGTGGAGCTCAAATTTGGTGTAAAGACGTGTCTGCTATAAACGGTGATGCGCACAAGGCGTATCATGCAACCGTCAACGCATTAATTTGTAAAGAAAGTGGTAAACGTTACATAGCAGGCGATACTGGTGCCGGAATGTTTGGAAAAAATCTTGCAATGGCAGCAAAAAAAATGAATTTAAAGTGCAAAATTTTTATGGGAACAAAAGATATTTCTAGACAAGCACCTAACGTAAAATTCATGCGTGACGCGGGTGCTGAAGTTGTACCTGTCGACTCAGGTTCAAAGACTTTGGTAGATGCTGTTTCTGAGTGTATGCGCCACTATGTTTCAAACTGTGATAATACACATCTCGCGGTAGGCTCAGCAATTGGTTGCAATATTTTTTTAAAAATTTGTGCATGGTCAACCTCTCAAATTTCAAGAGAATTAAAAAAACAATTAATAAAGGAGTTTGGTGAAATACCTAAACTTAAATTAATCAATGTAATAGGTGGAGGAAGTAGCGCGCTAGGATTTTGGAATGAGTTCATTGACTACGATAAAAAACATGTTGAACTAGTTGGTGTTGAGGCAAAGTATGCTGCGCCTTTATCCACGAACGCAAAAGTAGCTATTTTACATGGAGCTGCACAATATTGTTTAACTAACAAAGAAGGTCAAATCGCAGATACACATTCCCTAAGTGCGGGTTTGGACTATCCTGGCTCAAGTCCACTGCATGGATTGCTTAAAGACACTGGGAGAGCACGATACACGAGTGCTTCAGATAAAGAAGCATTAGCCGCTTTCAAGTTGATTACTAAACTAGAAGATATAAGACCAAGTTTAGAACCAGCACATGCATGGAGTGAATGTATTCGTTTAGCTCCAAAATTGAAAAAGAGTGATGTGCTTGTGGTCAACAATTGTGGAAAAGGTTACAAAGATAAAAAAATCTATATTGAACAATTAGGATATTATCCCAAATGAAAAATTCAATTAACAATGCCTTTAAGATTGCAAAAAAAGAAAATAGACCTGCGTTAATATCCTATACAGTTTGCGGTGATAATACTAAGGAAAAATCTCTCCAAATACTAAATTCAATATCAAAAGATTTGGATATTGCAGAATGGGGAATACCTCACAATTGTCCAACAGCTGATGGCAAAGATATTCAAAATAGTTCTTACAGAGCCTTGCAAAATGGTATTCGATTAAATGATATTTTTAAACTTGTAAAAAGATTTAAGAAATTAAAACCATCTAAACCAATGATATTGATGGGTTACTACCAAATGATATTTAATTATGGAGATAAAAAATTTATTCAAAAATGTAAAGAGTCTGGTGTTGATGGGTTAATTGTTGTTGATTTATCATTTCCTGATAATAAAAATTTTGCCAAATTGTGTAAGAAAAATTCTATTTGTTTCGTTCAATTGATAGCCCCTACTACAACTTTGAAAAGAATTAAAGAGATAATAAAATATTCACATGAAATGATTTATATGATTTCAACTATATCAACTACAGGGTCTGCTTTAAAATATAGTGCAAAAAGAATCATTAAAAATTATAATGTTATAAAAAAAATCAAACCATCAAAAAATGTTGTAATAGGTTTTGGTATTACCGAAAAAACTATTTCGAATCTGAGATCTGCTGACGGTCTAGTTGTTGGAAGCACAATTTGTCGAGAAATAACAAGGAGTTTAAAAGATAGACAAAATCCTGTCACAAATGTAGGTAGATTAGTAAGAAAATTAAAGAATAAAATTTTATGAACTGGTTAAAAAAAACATTAGATTTTGGACAAAAAATTAAAAGACTATTAAAAAAAAGACCATCTCGTAAAGACATGGAAGAAAGTGATTGGACATCTTGTTGCAAAGGTCCAATTTTAAAAAAAGATTTAGAAGAAAATTTATGGGTGTGCCCAGGTCCGTGTCATAAACATTTTAGGATTAGTCCTAAACAAAGATTTGATTTATTGTTTGGTAGTGAAGGTTATGAAGTCTTAAGAACACCCATGCCACCGGATGATCCCTTAAATTTCACCGACACCAAGTCATATAAAGACAGATTAAAAAGTGCTAGAAAAAAAACTGGTTTAAGTTGCAGTATGGTAGTAGCGGATGGATCAATAAATAATATAAGATTAACAGCTATTGCATCTGATTTTAATTACATGGGGGCTAGTATTGGTGCTGCGGAAGGTGAGGCCTTTTTATTTGCTGCACAGCATTCAATAGAAAATAATCAACCATTGTTGGTAGTTGCAACAGGTGGTGGAATGAAAATGCAAGAATCAATTATTTCGTTAAACCAAATGACAAGAACAACTCTTGCTATCAATGAGTTAAAGGCTAAAAAAATTCCTTATATTGTTTTATTTGCTGATCCTGTTGCTGGTGGAATTACAGCTTCATATGCAATGCTTGGTGATATTCAAATTGCTGAGCCAGGCGCTTTGATAGCTTTTGCTGGAAGACGTGTAATTGAGGGAACTGTTAAAGAGGAGTTACCAGAAAATTTTCAAAAATCAGAGCACGTTCAAGCCTGTGGTTTTGTTGACACAATAATCCAAAGGAAAGATCTACCAGAAAAAATTGGTATATTGTTATCTATCTTGCTAAAGAAGCAATCTGAGGTAAAAATAGAGCATGCTGACAAAACTTCAGAAGATAATATCGAAAATAGAGAAGCGTCATAGTAAGAAGATTGATCTCTCACTAGACAGAACCTTTAATTTACTCAATAAATTGGGAAATCCACAAAATAAGTTGCATAATGTTGTAACAGTAGTTGGGACGAATGCAAAAGCTTCTATGGCTACAGCTCTAAGCACTATTTTAAAAGAGTCTAGTTATAAGTATAATTTATATACCTCTCCACATTTACAATCATATACAGAAAGATTTGTTTTTAATAACAATGAAATAAGTGAAAACGATCTTGCTATTCTATTGGAAGATGTTGATAGAATATTAGGAGATGATAATGCAACAGTTTTTGAAATATTGACATGCGCCTTTATAAAATATGCTGAAAATTTTAAGGAAAATGTAAATATTATAGAGGCTGGTCTATTTCATAGATTTGACAGCACAAATGTGTTTAAACAAAATTTGCTCACCCTTTTAGGAGTAATTCACTTAGATCATTTAAATTGGTTGGATAATAAAACAATTGATGGTGTAATTTATGAAAAAACTAGCTCATTACCGGTATCCAACATATTCATTAATAATCAAATGAATTCAGAAATAAAAACAAAAATTAAAAAATCTTTAATAAAAAATAAATCTAAAAAATATTTCTTTGGTGACGACTTTAATGTAACAAAATCTGAAAATAATTTTATTCATTATCAGGATGAATTAGGAGAGATAATGTTACCTCAGCCAAATTTAATGGGTGATCACCAAATTTATAATATCACCACCTCAATAGCAGCTGCTAGAAAAATATTTAATATATCTGATGCTAAGATCAAAAATAGTATGAAAAAAATGAGATTAAAAGGACGTTTAGAAGAAATAAAAACAGGTAAATTAAAAAATTTAATAGGTGAAAATAGGCTAATAATAGACGGGGGACATAATATTAATTCAGCAATTTCAATTTCTCAATGGGTTAAACAGCAAAACGAAAAAGTTCATCTTATTTGTGGGATGATGAATGACAAGCCTCATAAAGAGTTTGTTGATCAATTTGAGAAATCTGTAAACTCAATAACTCTAATAGATATTCCTAATCAAGAAGGTTCTATTTCTAAAGAAGAATTTAAAAAGAAACTAGGTAATAAGAATATTCGTACTGCGGAAAGCATTGAAGAATCTTTAATTTTGAATAATAAAGATGAAAATTCTATTTTTTTATGTGCTGGAAGCCTTTATTTGGCTGGTGAGATTTTAAATCTTAATTAAATATTTTCTTTAATCCAAGATACGATATTAGATTTTGTAGTTGCTCCAACTTTAGTCGCTTTGAGTTCGCCGCCAGAAAATAGTAACATAGTAGGAATTCCTCTTACTCCATACTTAGTAGGGGTATTGGGTTCATTATCAATATTATGTTTGGCAATAACTACTTCGGACATTTCATTTGAAATTTCCTCTAAAATAGGTCCAATTTGTTTGCAAGGACCACACCATTCAGCGCATTTTAATTGTAGCCCCTAAGGGCTACCAGAAGTCCACTAGAACAGGCTTGGTGTTCTTAAGGACTTCTCCGTCAAAATTTTCATCTGTTACATTTACTGTTGCCATATGTTTTTTATATAAAATTTTTTTTTATATTCAAGTTCTTAAATAATTTAAATTGTTTTATCCACATCATATATTTTTATATTTTTTTTCAATTGACATTACATAATTATTAAGTTGGTCTAAAAATTTTAAACTTTCCTCGTTAGATTCATTAGTAAATTTATCCCTGAGATTGTCGCACTCATGATAAAATTCTTTACATGTCCACCATTTTTCCTTTTTTTCACTTAGAATTCTTTTAGCAATTTCCATCTTGATTTTTTTCAACATAGACTCTGGTAAAACATGAGGAGCTTCTTGAAATATGATTTTTTTTCCAAATCCTACCATTCTTTCATCTTCAAATTTATCTAACAATCTCAATTTATCATTCCAGGGTGCTTCATGCCATTTTTGAAATAAATTAGTATCTTTGTTAGGCGTAAATTTCACATAAATACTTTCCTCTGGTTCTATATCTTCTTGAGATTTTGATTGCTCTTTTTCTTCAGCAATTTCTCTTAATGCAGTTAAGATATTCTCAGAAAATTTTTCATTAGTGTTTACTAGTTCTGCTCTTTTATTAATTAAAGAAATATCCATAGCGCTATAAGGTTCAGCTTTCATACCATACTCTTTGCCTATTATTATTGGCGCTTTATTTGACCTAATAGTTCTTAAAAATTTTGGTGTTTTTTTCATCTCAGATTTTAGTTCATTGATAGACATTTTTAGGAGAGGTTCGACATCAACTCTTAGATCAACAGCCTGTCCCCATTGATATATTGGATGAATGCAAAATTTTGGATGAAGAGGCGCACAAAGATAAAGTCTTGATTTTCCGTAAAAGTACTCATTAAGAGTAATAATCTTTTCTTTTTTTATTATTGTTTCTGTATCAAGCTTATTTGAAGTCTTTAAAAAATTGTCCCATGTATCTTGTTGTTTATTCTTTATTAGACCTAAAACTTTATGGGTCAGTTCTGCATCAAACAAGGCGCTATGAGCTCCTTTAGTCTCAAAACCGTTCATCCTAGCTAAAGATTCTAATTTCATCACGGCGTTTCCTTTTTCATTAATCTCAGTTTTTAAAATTTTATTATCTAGAGCAAACGCTCCTCGAGCAATATTTAAACCATCATGTCTTTTGTTGGGGGATGAATTTGTGATGTATGGATATCTTAATCCTTTGAAGAACTCTTTTCTGATCATTTCATCGTCAAAACCTATATTGGACCAGCCTAAGAATATAGCCGGGCTCCACTTTTTAAAAATCATCTCAACTTGAGATAACATTTGATAATGACTTAGATTTGCTTTTGTTAACATGTTAACATCAGTTTTGTTAACAAGAAGAGCCATACATTGAGGAATTTCTCCCTCTGGTAACCTGCATCTTAAATTAAATCTTTCTTTTTCTGCTAAGTTTTGATCTACCAAGATTCCACCAATTTCAATAATACTTCCGAAGTCAGTGCTAGAGCTTGAAGATTCTATATCCCAAATTACTATGTTCATAATTTAATAATTAATGCTAATTGGAAAGCATGAAGGCTCGCATCTAAACAAGTAGCAAGTAAGTTTTTTAATATATTAATCTCAAGCGAAGTCAAATAATTATTTGTTGATTAAGTGATAAAATTTTTCAACTCTCTCAAGAAACTTGTTTTGAAAATTTATTAGTTCATTACCTTCAATTTTAAAATCCTGAAATAATCTATCTACAGTACATAGTAAAATTACACCTTGGGTGATATTTGAATTATAAACAGTATTGTGGGCTAAAGAATAAGCTCCAATTTGTAAAAAGTAATCCTCTATGTATTCCTCTTTTTTTGGTTTATTGCTCTGTTTAAAGTCTAAAATAGATTCTTTGCCTTCATAAACTCCTATACAGTCTGCTGTACCTGCGTATTTACCAGGATAATATATTGTAGCTTCAGACCCCCAAATCTCTAGCAATTTATTTTTTAAACCATTATCAATAATTTCTTCTGCCATTTTTTTAGATTTGTTATTGTCCTCTAATAGTTCTTGATTTAATTTTCCGTATAAAAACTGTTCAATATAAGAGTGCATAGAACTTCCTCTAGCTGAGGCCTCTTTCTTAATTCTCTCTGCTTCAACATTCCCTACCCTTTGTTTCCAAGCAAGAATGGCAGCTTTGTCTTCTTCACTTTTAGTGGCTGACAAAATTGTTGTAACAGATGGTAAGCTTGATCCGTCTAAAGAGTAGTGTCTTGAACCATTAACCAAAGATCTAGTAGATTTTGGGTAATCAAATTTATTATTCCATTTCATTCATAATATTTTATCAGGATACTTTTCTTTTATCTACTTGTCCGTATGAACCAAGTGGGGATGGTGAACTTGGGTCTGGATCATCATCATCTTTATTTTTAATATGTTCAAGTGACCGAAATATTGATCTTGCGTCTTTTCCAAAACTATCAACTACCGACATGGCTTCTTCTAATTTTTTTCTTAACACAAAGACATTATCGAAATGTTTCGAAAATCGCGTAGAAATAGTATTAAGATCATTAAATATTTGAGTAGCATTTTTTTGTATTTTAAGACTGGTGAACCCAAGATGAAAAGATTGAATAATTGCACAAATTGTATTTGGTCCAGCAATAGTAACTTTGTACTTCTTTCTCAATTCTTCAATTAACAATTCTTTTGTTTTAGGATCTCTATAGCTTACAAGTTCAGCATAAAGACCTTCGGTTGGTACAAAGATTATTGCGAAATCACATGTAACTGGAGGATTAATGTACTTTTGGTTAACAGTTTTTGATTTAGTTCTAAATGCTGAAGCAAGTTCGTGTCTCGCAGATACAAGAGCCTCTTTATCCTTATTTTGAAAAGCTTCATCAACCGCTTTATATTTTTCAATTGGCCAATGACTGTCTATGGGACAAAGGACATCGTTTTGGAGTTTAACAGCAAATTCTACCAAATCCCTAGTCTCATCAGGTTTCATTTTTGCATTTGCTATATATTGTGATGCGGGTAATAAATCTTGTAGCAACGTTGCGAGCGAAAATTCACTAAGTCCACCGTACTGTTTTACCCCCGCAAGTATTCTACTGAAATTATTTTGAGTTGTTTGTATTTCTTTAACTTGGTCATTAAAAGATGCTACTTTTTCATCAACACGTGTCAAAGTTCCAGTCATATCTTTAGCAACTTCTTTGCTCATTTCATTGAAAGATTGGTTTAGAGAGTCTTTTAGGCCGTCAAAATTTTGTTTAATTTTTTCTAACTCATTATCCTCTTTTTTTGGTTCTTTTTTGAGTTTTATTAAAAAAATTACATTAAGAACTAATACTGCTAAAACTAAAATTATTAATAAAATATCCATGATTCTTTACGTTATACTCCTATAATTAAATTTCAATTTATATTTACTTCACCAAAGTAAGTTATACCTGTTCCATCACAACCTATGCAGACCATATCTATGTGAGGGTCAAAAATAATTCCATTTCCACCACATTCACAACATTCTCCAACTATTTTATTATTGTAGATTTTACCTTCTTTAATAATTCTTTTTTTCATAAAATATTCAGAAAATATAATAATATTATTTTTTGTTTTAATTTTATTTTTCATTTAATTGATTATGAATGTACTCGATTTCTATTAAATTTTTTTCCAAATCTCTTCTTATTTTTAAAGAATGAATAAAACTCAAAATATTTACGGGGAGATTTAAAATCATCAATAAAAATTTTGATAATGGTCTTTTTTTGTAATATTCATAATTTACAGTATCATTAAGGTTTTTATATAATAAATATATTTCAGTTTCTTTTCTCCAACCAATACAATACTCAAGCCTATCTTCTAATTTTTCTTTTAAAAAGTAATTCATTGGTAAACTGCAACCTGTCTGTAACATTGAGGTTTTTCTGATGATTTACCTATAATTTCAATTTTGCCATTTCGAACAAAATATATCCAATAATAGTTCTCATTATTTTCCTGATCAATCACCTCTTCAATCCTTATCTCGGTTATTTTATCAATTTTTTTCATTAATAGTTTTTTTTTGCAGAAAGAGGAACTATCTCTTCCTGCAAGATATAGTCATCTATGGTGCCCAAAACCAGATTTGCACTGGTACCCACCGTAGTGGAACAAGTTTTACTTGTCGCGTCTAACTGTTTCGCCATTTGAGCATATAAATTTTTTTTCATTAAACTCCTAAAAATATTCTCCCTAAATAAAATATTCCAAATCCAAGAATTATTACTAAAATTATACTTGTTAAAATTTGCCATATAAAACTAAACATAAAATTAATTTTTCTGGAAACCTAAAATCATTAACTTTAAAAATTCAGAAACTGGTTCGCCTAACCTTGCGGGTATAACATATTCTTCATTACAACTATCACACACAGAATCTGTCACTTTTAAATTTAAAAGAGGTTGAGGATTATTACCCATTCCTTTAATTTCATTATTACATATCGGATTTGAACAATATTTTTTTTTCATATAACTCCATTTTTAAAATTACGTTGAAGCTAACTAAAGCTAGAAAGGACATTCAGATGATAACAAAGGAGGCTTAGGAGAAAGGTTACCTTTGAGTATATCGCTATATCTCACATCTGAGTTGAAAGAACTTTAAATTAGCTCCAACGTATATATATATACCCCGGACATATTTTGTTGGTATTTCCGGGGTATATATAAATATGAATAAGATAATATATCCTCAGATAGGAAATGCTGCACAGCGTGGTATTTTCCTTGCACTTGCTAAAGAGAAAAATTTAAAAGACTCTATAACTGAAGCTCAGTTGATGTTCAAATATAGTACAAAAAAAATAAGATCTAAGGAATTAATCAATTGTTCTAAACAATTAGAATCAATAATAAAAAGAGGTTATTTTGAATTTAGTAAACTAGGACAAATCGTAAATTATCAAAAAACAAAAAAAATAAATAATTTTAAGCTTAATTTTGTAAATAATAACAAATGGTCTGTAATAAATACAAAAGATAAAAGACATATTAGATTTGACTTTGAATTTATTCCTTATTCAAAAAAACTAAAAAATATTATCCTTGAATTAAAGGTAGTTTGGAAAATCCCCAAAAAAGTTCCAAACAGAGTTCAAAAGCAGTTAATCACATATTCTAAGAATTCTCGTAAAAGGTGTATTGTTTGTTTTCTAGTGGTAAAGAAATTTGGTAAAAAAACAAATTTTATCAACACACATCCCTATTGGTTTGAGGTAAATACAAGAAAAGCCTCATAAATTAAAACTATTCCAACGTTGGAATAGTTAGATAAGCATTGATTTTCCTTGATTTTTCGTCCGGGGTATATATATATAACATAAACAAGTAAACCGCAGGTGGTTTGCGCAACAGGAGCCCTCTGGTTCCTAAAAGATGCGAATTGCACATGCCAAATTTCCTCGGTTTGAGCCAATAACCAAGGAGGAAAAATGGCGAAAGTAATGTGTAATGTTGCATCAGAGTTAAATACTCTTAAACCAGCAACACTAAATGAGTATAAGACTATGGTTGGCGAATTATATGCTAATCAAAGAAACATGTGGCTTAATATCTTGATGAAAAAAGGTGTTAAGCAACTAGATGCTGAGGACATCTTGTCTTCAGCAATCATTTATCTGCTAGAAGCGAAAACTTACGAAAATTATTGCGAAAAAAGTAAGTCTGGTAGATCTATCTACAAATATAATCCTAAAGCATTAGGACTATATAAACTACCTTGTATTATCAAATCTTTTTCTAAGGTAATACAAACAAAAGTTTACCACTTCTTCAGAGGCTGCAAAAGAATGGCTAATGCAGTTTCATCTTATATTGAAGCTCTTAGATCAGGTATGGATATGAGTATTTATGTTCAAGCTGATGAACAAACAATAAAGGCTTACAAAAAAGATGTTGAAGAAGATAAATACATAGGTGGAGACTCTAAAAACGGTAAACAGAAAAGATCAGATGGTTCTTTGTCAGATTGGATAAATCAAAAATCATACCAATCTAACAAAGGTTGTTCTGCCCTTCCCAAGTATAAAATAGGATCAAACGTAGTTTCAGGTGATCAACAAGCTTGTCTAGAGAAACTAAAAGATCATGACCCAGAAAATATAGTGATAGCAGCAGAGGAGAAATCCTCTGCTACCATTTATGATCTGTTTGCAAAAAATACAAACATGTCTTCAATTATATTACCAAAATCTAAACAAATCTGTTGGAAAGCAGCATAAACAAAAGGAGAAAAAAATGCACCCAGAACTAAAAGCACAAACAGAAGTAGCTATAAAGACTAAAGATGACAGATCATTTATTGATCCAGCAAACTTTTATGAAAGTGAAAGAAACTCAGGTTATAAAAATACAGGTAATGCTTTGTATGAAATAATTGATAACGCATACGAGGCAAATGCTACTAAGATTTTTATTGCTGCAAAAAATAAAACAGGAACAAATCAGCCTGAGTCTTTAGCAGTTATTGATAATGGCACAGGTATGCCAAAAGATTTTTTACATACAGCATGTAAGATTGGGGGGACACATAGACCATCGGCTAATACGCCTCTGAGAAGAAGAGGTTACGGGCGTTTTGGTCACGGTTTACCTAAATCTTCAATCAGCCAAACAAGATCATTTTCTGTATTCACAAAAAATGAAAATGACCAAAAATGGAGAGCACTTACAGTAGATATAGATGAGTTGATTAAATTAAATACTACTCAACTTCCCTTAGAAAAAGAAGTGAACAGTCTTCCAGATTTTGTTCAAGAATGTTTAGATGAAAATTTTTCTGAAGATATGACAGGTACAATAGTTGTTTGGAATAAATGTGATCGAATGACATGGAAAACTGATGAAGCAATTAGAAATAATCTAGGTTGGAGAGTTTCTATGTCTTATTGGAGAAATCTCAAAGACGGTCTTACAATATCTGTGCTAGGGAATCTAGTGAAACCAATAGACCCGTTATTTTTAGATACTGCGTGTGAACATGTTGAAAGTTGTGAGTCAAGTAATGTTAAAGCAATTGAATATGAAACTTGGCTATGGCCCTTTAAAGTTTCATCAGAGGGTGAAGAGAAAACTATTAATGCAGAAGTAAGAATGTCTAGGTTTCCTCCTAAATTTGGATCAAAAGATGGTCAAAATCCTCCTATAGGTAGAAACAGTTCTATAAGACAAAAAATCTTAAGAGAGCATAATGGTCTACTTTTTTATAGACAAGGAAGATTTATTGATTGTATGAGGCATATTCCAAGTGAAGCTAAAAAGTCAAGAGTGTTTCAAACTTATGACGTTAATTATAAAATTGAAATAAATTTTCCATCTTCTTTGGATGAGTCGTTTGGCATCTCAACTAACAAACAATACGTTAACCTACCCTTTAAAACTTTAAACTCAGATGGTTGGGTTAAAATTATGACTGAATCTGCAAATTTATATAAAGATGTTCAAAAATCATTTATGAATGAGGAGATAAATAAACTAGAAGATGCAAATGCTGCAATACAAGCAATTGATGCCTCTGATCCAATACTTAACAGAGAAGGGTCAGATCCTGTTCAAGAAAAAAAGAAGCAAAGAACTGAGGAACTAGCAGCTAAAAATCTTGAAAAAGTAATCGACCTTGAAGTTGAGAGAAGAAAAAAAGCTCTCAATACTGAAGATGTTGATAGGGAAAAAGTTAAAGCAGAAATTACTCCCCAATATGCTTCATCAAAAAGAAACTTCAATTATGAAGAAGCGGGTGAACATGCTCCTTTCTTTAGATGCAACCCTGTTGGTGGTATTAGAGAATACTTTATCAACAAAGATCATAATTTCTTTAAAAAGATATGGATGAATCCACGTTGTAATGATTTTATGAAAGAGTCTTTTAAACTTCTAATATCTGCAATCGGTGAGTCTTCATTAGGAGCAGCTGATGAAGGTAAAAGATGGTATTTTACAGAAATGACTGAGTGGTCTAGACATCTTCATGTTACAGCTGACACGTTTGTGGAGAAGTTTAATCTAGATGATGATAAAGAGCTTGATGATAAACTACCAAATTAAGTATTTATCTGTATGTCTCTTATAGAGCCAGATATCAAATTAGAAGATCTTAACTTTATTCAAGATAAAGTTATTGAAAGTAAGGAAGACCCCTCTTTTGATTTGGTATCTGAGCTCAGGTTTAAAAGTGATCAACCTAGCACCACAACAGACTCACTTAAATTTAGAACAGTTTGTAGTTTATTAGCAGATTTAGTTGATTTGAATTGGTCAATCGAAATCACAAGAAAAGGTTTCGACATTTCTCCACCAAAGTACATAAAGTCTGATGAAGCAAAAATAAGAGCAAGAGAGTCTAATCAAAAAGCGGCAGAAACAGATATAAGCAATCTTCAAGATGCAAATTTTTTAAAAAAACTTAGAAACCCTCCGGTTGGTTCGAAATTAAAATCTATAGATGCTTTAATCGATGATGGAAAAGAATTAAAAAATTTATTTGAAAAAATAAATATTATTAAAAGCGAAGATAAAAAAATTGAGGAATTAAAGAAAATAATTAAACCAGAGATACAACACTGCTTCCTTGATGAGACATGTGAACATTCAGGAATAAGATTGATGGATATATGGAAGTATTTTAGACTTACTTGGTCTATGCCTTACCAAACATCTAATGCTAGGACGATGCCTTTCTTAGTAAGAAATGGTGCAAGAAAGAACAAACCAGTAATTGGAATATTTCAATTAGTTAATCCTTTTTTTAACAACACAGGTAGAAATAACTTTTTAAAATGGGAT
This sequence comes from uncultured Pelagibacteraceae bacterium, assembly GCA_902610315.1. Classification (GTDB taxonomy): domain Bacteria; phylum Pseudomonadota; class Alphaproteobacteria; order Pelagibacterales; family Pelagibacteraceae; genus Pelagibacter. Next base: position 42,937 of record CACLVA010000006.1, on the reverse strand, counting down.
AATTATTTATCAGCAGTTCAAGAAATTAAAAATAAAAACTTAACTGTAGATGAGCTTGGAAATTCTTTTCTGAAATCTATTGAAAAAGGATTAAAAGAAACAAGGTACGATGACTTTAATTTAGAAGAAAATCAAATAAAAAAACCTAATAATAAAATAATCACAAATTTAACTAATTTATCAGAAAAATATAGATCTGAGGAAAAAGAGGAGGAAAAAACTTATTATAAAAAAAAAATTAAGATCAAAACTAGACTTGAGGTAAGCACTTCAAAATCGAGATCTGAGGAAAAAATGTATTTAAAAAAAAGATCAAAAAGATTGTCTAAATTACTTTTTGCTAGAATGATTTTTAATGAGTGTAATTTAAAAAAAAATCCAAAACGCGCAATAACCATAATGCTTCAAACTAATGATGGAAAAAGAGCGATGAACATAGCTCTTGAGTACATGAGGCAAAGTATTTACAGTACTCAAGCAGCTGATCTAAATGTTTGTGGAGCGATTGCTCCATATAATGAGATAATTGGAGGTAAATTGGTAACCTTACTATCTACCTCTAGAAATGTAATCGAAAAATATAACGAAAACTATAAAAAAGAAAAAAGTATAATTTCTTCTGCAGTGGCAGGACGTGATCTAATAAAGCCCTCAAAATTATTATTTTTAACTGTTTCGAGTTTGTATGATATTACAAGCAGTCAATACAATAGATTAAAACTTTATAAAAAAGATTTTCCTAAACTTAAATCTGATCTTATATGGTATGAAGCAGGTCTGACCGAAGGACTTGGTAGTTATCATATTAGCCAAAATACTAGTGATCTTATTAATGAATTAACTGCAAAAGTGAAAAAATTTAAAAAACAAAGTATATCGGGTAAAGGTCCTAGTCACAAAATAAGAAAAATTATAATTGGACTACGTATACTAAATTTAAAAACTGATGATATTATGATGCATAATCAAAGAAGAAGAAATTATGTTTTTTTTCACAAAAAACAAAAAGACATGATTAAATTTCTTTACGGGATAAAAAAAATTGAAAACTTTAATCATTGTAGTTCGGAATTTGCAATAACTGAGGCTTGGATGAAAAGATGGTTAGTAGAAAGAATTAAAAGAAAAGAAACTCTAGACAAACTTAAATCACTTAATTCTCAGACAGTATCATCTAAATTTGACAAAATTGTTTATAAGTATTCATCTGATGATCAAAATCTAAATTTATTTTCGAATTTAAGTTCTTAGTTATTTTGAAAGTATTTTTATAATTCTTTTAATACTTTGAGATTTAAAACTTTGCTTATTGACAAAGATGCAAGCTTCAGATTGTAAAATTTTTCCATCTTTTAGTACTCTTAAATTATTAGATGCAAGTGTTGATCCAGAACTAGTTATATCAGATACAATCTCTGCTGTGCCAGTATACGGTGCCACCTCTGTGCTACCGAGACTTTTAACCAACTCAAACTGGGTCAAACCTTTTGAGTATAAAAATTGTCTTGTTAAATTTGGATATTTAGTTGCTATTCTTAAAAGCCTTTTCTTTTTTTTTCTAAACTCTTCTGCAACTTCATCTAAATCCAGTAAAGTTTGCACATCAATCCAAATATCAGGAATAGCTAATACTAAAGTTGCTTTACCAAAGTTAAGTTTTTTTTGAATTATAATGTTTTTTTGTACATTAACTTCGCTTTCTTTTAAAAGATCCAATCCACTAAAACATAAATCTAAATTGTTTAACGATAATTGGTCTATACATTCTCTAGCGTGTAAATAAACAATTCTAATCTCTGGTAAATTTTTTGGTTGGTTTATAATTTTACCTATAAGGTTTCTTTTATCTTTTGAAAAATTTAGTTTTCTTTTATTAAAAACTAATATGGTTTCTTGTTTTAATCTTCCTTTAGATGGAATTCCAATGTTAATATATTTATTTTTCATTTAATTCATGTTTATAGCTGCACCGACAGCTGAAACTTTTTTAAACCCTAGGTCAGAAGTTAAATAGTCATATCTACCACCTTGTACTAAAGTTTTAGATTTAGATTTAATTTTAACATCAATTGAAAAAACCATAGAGCTGTAAAACTCGACTTCACGACCATTGGATGCAGAAAATTCTAATTCAATATTTTTATCTTTGTTTTTATTAATAGGAAAATATCCTTTTCCAACAACAATATTAATTTTATTTTTTTTAAAAAAAGAATTTAAAACTTTGTGCGCTTTGTCTAACGAACATTTTATATTTAGAAAATCTCTAATTATTTTTGTATTTTTTTTTCCTTTAGATGATCTTCTTGGGTCTTTAATTTTCATTTCAAATCTGTCTAGAATTTCTTTAAATGTTCTACCAGCAATGACCTTGTTAGGATTATCTTTTCTCATATTTTGAAATCTCGTTTTATCTGTTTCAACAAAAATTGGGTCTATATCTGAATTTGTTTCTAATCTTTTTAATAAATCATTAAAGTATTTAACATTCCAATAGTGTCTTTTTAATCTGCCTTTCCATCTTTTTGGAATATTGAGTTTGTCAATTACTAAATTAAATAGTTCAACATTTCCCAACTTTAACTTTGATTTTTTATATCCGCTGTTTTTAATTATTTTTAAAGATGTATAGATTATATCTTGATCATCTTTTTTTTTATTATTAGACCCTAAAATTTCATATCCTATCTGGTTTTTTATAATGCTTTCTTGTTTAGTATAGGTTTTTCTAAAAGCTTCGCCGCTATAAAAAACCTTTTCTTTGTTTTTTGTTTTATTTTTTATATAGCGTAATACAGACGATATAGTTAAGTCTGGTCTTAAACATAATTCATTACCATTTAAATCATGAAATGAGAAAAGAAATCTTTTAAAGTTTTCTCCTGATCTTTGAAGAATATACTTGGTCTCAAGAACTGGTTCTAAATTAATTTGTTTAAATCCTCTTGATTTTATGGATTTTAAAATTTTGTCAGATAATTTTATTAATTTCATTGGTTAAATCCTCAATTTTAATAAGAGTTTCGTCCCCTGTTTTTAGGTTTCTTAATTTCACCTCTTTATTTTTAACTTCATCATCACCATAAAAGATTACACAAGGAGATTGAATTTTGTTAGCATATTCCATCTGTTTTTTAAGTTTACCTTCTCCTGGATAAATTTCTGAATTAATATTTGCTGATCTTATTTTTTTTAAAATCTTAATATATTCACCCATGTTTTTTTTATCAAAAACACAAATCATCACTGGTTTAACTGTTTCTATTTTGAAATCTTTTTTTTGCATTAATGCATAAACTAGCCTATCCAAACCAATGGATATTCCTGTTGCAGGACATTCAAAGTTTCCAAAATTATTGACCAGATTGTCGTACCTGCCGCCTCCACCCACAGATCCAAATTGAATTATTTGTCCTTTTGAGTTTTTAACATCAAAATTAAGATCAATTTCAAAAATTGGACCAGTATAATATTCTAAACCTCTTACTAATGAAGGATCAAATTCATAATTATCGAATTCATAAAAGTCAAAAATTTTTGTAACCTCTATAACATCGTCAGTTTCAGGTTTAGTTTCATTTATCTTTTTCTCTAAATAGTTGATTTGGGACTCATTTAATTCTGCGCCTTTAGTAAAATCACCTGATTTATCTTTTCTTCCCTTCCCTAAAAGTTTTTTAACTTCCGTCCAACCTAGTCTTTTAACCTTATCAAGAGAACGTATTGTCATAGATATTTGTTCTTTTGAGGTAATTTTAAGTTTATTAAAAATTTCATTAGTAAAATTTCTTGATGAAATCTTTATTGTGTAATCTTTTTTCTCAAGGCCACATTTTTCCAAAATTTCTGATATCAAAATGCACAACTCTGCATCTGCTTGTAAATTCTTTGTCCCAACACAATCTGCATCAAATTGTAAAAATTCTCTATACCTGCCTGGCCCTGGTTTTTCATTTCTCCAAACTCTTCCTAATTGATATCGTTTAAAAGGTTTGGAGATTTCGTTGAAATTTTTTGCAACATATCTTGCTAAAGGAGCTGTGAGGTCATATCTAAGCGAGACCCACTTATTTTCATCTTTAAAAGAAAATATACCCTCCCCTGGTCTTTCCTTATCCGGTAAATATTTTCCTATGCTTTCTGTATACTCGAAACTTGGCGTTTCCAAATACTGAAATCCATACTTAATCATTACCTCTTTAATATTGGATATTACAAAATCTCTAACTAAAAGTTCTTTTTCTTGTCTATCTTCAAAACCTGAAGGTAATTCCTTTAGAGGTTTTATTTTTTTCTGTTTTTCCATTTTTGGTACACGGGGACAGACTCGAACTGTCGACCTTCGGTTCCACAAACCGCTGCTCTAACCAACTGAGCTACCCGTGCTCCTTACTTTGTTTTATACTAATTGTGGATATTTTTAAATTTATATAATGATTAAATAGCTAGCGTGCAGCCAGCATGAAAATGGTGTCTGTGAGTTAATACTAAAGTTTTAACAATTTTAATCATTGTGATTTAATTAACAGTTTAATCAAAAAAATCAACAGTTGATTGTATAGGAATAAATCAGATTTAAGCTTGCCTATCCCTATACAATTATTTTGATGAATTAGAATTAAGAGGTTTTTTGCAGTTTTACTGCGGCAGGACCTTTTTCTCCGTCTTCAACTTCAAATGTAAGTTCGTCACCTTCGTTTAAGAATCTTAAACCTGCTTCTCTTACAGCTGAAGCATGTACGAATACATCTTTTTCTTTGTCTTCACGCTCAATGAAACCATAACCTTTTTTTCCATTGAACCACTTTACTTTACCTTTTAGACTCATTTTACTCTTTCGTTAGTTATTATACTTAAGCTTATTAAGCTTAGAGGGTAGTTATTAGATTTCTAAATTTAATGCAAGATGTTAATTTGACTTTTCAAATTTATATTTAAGGTGGGTACCCCTGGAATCGAACCAGGACCTAACGCTTTTCAGGCGTTTGTGCCGACCACATACACCAGGTACCCTTTTTAAAACCGAAATATAATACGACCTTTTGTAAGATCGTATGGGGTTACTTCTACTGTAACATTATCTCCCTGCAAGACCCGAATTCTATTTTTTCTCAACTTTCCTGCAGTGTGTGCAGTTACAATATGATTGTTTTCTAACTTTACTCTAAACATTGCATTGGGTAAAAGATCTATAACTTTTCCCTTAAATTCTAAAGAGTCTTGCTTTGACAAATTTTATTCTCCTATTCTTAATTTAACTGATTTAGCATGTCCATCTAAACCTTCATAAGTTGCAAGATTTATAACTTTTTCACCGATAGTTTCAATACCCTTTTTTGATAAATTTATATAAGAAATTCTTTTAAAAAAATCAAAAACAGACAGTCCACTGAAAAATTTTGCAGAGGAGTGTGTTGGTAAAGTGTGATTACTGCCCGCACAATAATCTGTTACGGCCATTGCTGAATATTTACCTGTGCATATCGACCCTGCATTTTTTACATTTTTTAAAATAGATTTATATTTATCTACACTAAGTTCTAAATGCTCTGGAGCTATAATGTTTATAATATTAGAAATTTTTTTATCTGAATTTGCAAAAATTAATAAACCATTTTTTTTTAAGCTACCTAATGCAATTTTTCTACGTGGTAAACTTTGTAACTGTATTTCTAATTCTTTTTGAACTTTATCAATTAATTCTTTATTCTTTGAGATAAGGATACATTGAGCATTAATATCATGTTCTGCTTGACCAATTAAATCTGCTGCAACCCATTTTACATTTGAACTTTTGTCAGCAACTACTGTTATCTCTGATGGACCAGCAATCATATCAATACCAACTTCACCAAAAACTATTTTTTTTGCTGCTGCAACGTAAATATTTCCTGGTCCAACTATTTTATCTACTCGTTTAATTGTTTTTGTCCCATAAGCAAGAGCAGCTATAGCCTGTGCTCCACCTACTCTATAAATTTCTTTTACACCACATTTTTTAGCAGCGTATAAAACAGCGGCGCTTTGATCTTTACCTCTTACAGGATTAGCAATAACAATTCTTTTGACGCCTGCCAGCATAGCAGGAATTGCATTCATTAAAACCGTAGATGGAAAACTTGCATTGCCACCAGGTATATAAATCCCAACTGAATTCAGCGGTTTGTACTTGTAATCAATTTTGTTATCTAATTTATCTGAAAATTTAATATCTTTTGACTTTTGATTTTTATGAAATGATAGAATTCTTTGGAATGCGAAGTCTATAGATTTTTTTACTTTTGGATTTAATTTTTTAATATTTTTAATTATATTGTTATAGTTTGTTTTAAGCTTATAATTTTTATTAAATTTTTTTTCGTATTTAAGCACCGCTTTATCCCCATTTTTTTTTACATCTGAAACAATTTTTTTTGCAACATCATAATCCTTGTCAGAAAAAACCGATCTTTTATTTATTTTTTTTATTAGATCCTTTTGAAAATTTTTACTATTTGCATTTAATCTATAAGTCATTTTTAATTTCCTTTAAATCTTCAAGTGTAACTTCTATAATTTCTGAAGATAACGTTATAAAGCCATTATTAGAAAATAACAAATTAAATTCGAAGCCCTTTTTGGTTTTAATAGTATCGATAGCAAGAAGTGACAAATTTTTTTTTGATGAATATTGATTAATATTTTTTGACCTAGCTTGATCAATAAATTCGAACTTACATATGCTTAATACTTTATTTTTATTTTTGGCTTTAATTGAGTTTCTCTGTAAAGATAATAAAAAAATCTTATTTTTTTTCAGAAATTTAATGTCTGATACTTTTAAAATCGATTTGTGACAATATAAAGAAATTAGGTTTAATCCATTCAAATCCCTTGCTAAAATTTTAGCTAAATATTTTTTGGACATTATTTTTTTAGTTTAATTTTAATTCCTAATTTTTTGAGCTTAATTTGTAAGTTTTCATATCCTCTTAAACCATGATAAATTCGGGATATTGTAGAAGATCCCTCGGCTGATATTGCTCCTAAGATTATTGAAAATGTAGTTCTTAAATCTGATGAAATACAATCTGCAGCATTTAATTTTTTTTGTCCAATAATAAATGCCTTATTTTTCTTTATTGATATTTTTGCGCCCATTCTTTTTAACTCTGGGACTGCCATAAATCTATTTGAGAATATTGTTTCTTCAATTATACTTTTTCCAGAAACCTTTGTTAAAACTGCAAGAATAATTGGCATGTTGTCGGTGGCAAATTGTGGCCAAGGACCAGTTCTAATTAATACAGGTTTTGTTTTTTTACCTGGTGAAATCATGATTGAGTTTACATTAATTTCTATTTTGTATCCGATTTTTTTTAATATTCTTAATTCTGCATTTAAATATTTAGGATCAATTTTTTTTACTTTAATTCTTCCATTCGTTATCGCTGCAACGCATAAGTAACTAAAAGCTTCGATCCTATCACCGATAATAGTATGATCGCCATTTACAAGTTCATTAACCCCTTGAATTTTTATAGATCTTTTTCCTATAAACTTTATTTGAGCCCCAGAATTATTTAAAAATTTAATCAAATCTTTCACTTCAGGTTCTATTGAAATATTTTTGATTATGTGTTCTCCTTTTATAAGTACTGATGCCATTATCAAATTTGAACTTCCAGTAACAGTAACTTTTGGAAATTTAAAAATGTTTCCCTTTAAACCATTTTTTGAATAAATGTTCACATAACCTCTGTTAAGAGTATTATCTGCACCAAGACTTTTAAATCCTGAGAGATGCCAAGAAGTGTCTCTGATACCTAAAGCACACCCGCCACCTAAAGCAACTCTAATTTTACTTTTTGGGTATCTAGCTAATAAAGGTCCCATTGTTAAAACACCTGCTCTCATAGTAGAAACTAAATTATATGGAACAATTAATTTATGTTTTTTGTTATTTGTGATTTTAATAATTTTTTTTTCTTTTATGAGCTCAACTTTTGAACCTAAAGATATAAGTAAATCTTTCATGGTGAAAACATCCTTCACAAAAGGTACATTTCTCAAAATAACCTTTTTCTTAAACAAAATTGAAGCTGCCATTAAAGGCAAACAAGAATTTTTAGCGCCACTTACATTAATTTCGCCCTTAACACCTTTATTAGGGCCATTTATTAAAAATCTTTTCATTTATTTTGATTTTGCTAGAGTAATTCCAACTTGGCCTTGATACTTACCTTTTCTATCTGAGTAAGAGACCTCAGGTTGATCACCTTTAAAAAATAATATCTGTGCAGCGCCACTATTGGCATAAAGTTTTATAGAATTGCTTGTGTGATTAGAAAACTCTAAAACTAAATTTCCATGCCATCCTGCTTCTAAAACTGTTGGAGGAGTACCTAGTCCGCATCTTGCATAAGTAGATTTAGCTGTAACAAGTCCTGTAACATCTCTTGGCATCTTAAAATATTCTAAACTACTTGCTAGCGCGAAGGAGTTTGGTGGTATTAATATAGACTCTTCTCCTTTTACTGTTATAAAATTATCTTCACTAAAATTTTTCGGATCTGCTGTAGCACCTTTAATATTCGTAAATATCTTAAATTCTGCACCACATCTTAAATCATAACCGAAAGAATTTAGGCCATGACTTATGCCTTTGGAAACACTTTCTGCAACAAAAGGGGTGATCATCTCTTCCTCTTCCGATAATTTCTTTATTTGTTTATCATTTAGTATCATTTTTATTTTTTTTTGTTTTTTTAACAATTTTCCTTTTTCTTAAATTTAGACGTAATGCCCTTTCAAGATCAAGCTTTGAGGGCTTTCTTTTGCTGCTCATTTTAATTATTTTTTTTCAGGATTCGTTAAGTGATCTAACGTGACTACTTGATCTATAGGGATTGTTTCATCAACTTTTTTATTCAAGCCAGATTTAAGTTGTTTTTTAGCTCTTTTTTCTGCAAGCTTTTTTTCTCTTTTAGCTTGCTTCTCCATAGCCTTAGCGCCTCTAGTTGATTTATAATCGTAATGAATTCCCATAAATTATCTTAACTGAATTATACTTATATTAAAAAAAAAAATTAAGGCAATAATTTGAATAATTTAATTTTTTACACTATTTTAAATATAGGCCCTTGTAGTTTTAGTGTTAAAACAGGCCCTTGGTAAGGGTCAGTCATGAGTTAGATTCTCATCGAGGGCACCAAACTTTCTATTTATAGAATTTCTTTTTTAAAAAGATACTAATTACGACTATTGCTATAAAAGCTATTAAAGGCAGATATATATCTTTCGAAGCAATAATTTCAAAAAATGAAGGTGGACTATTATTTGTTTTTATGATTTTTTCCAATCCACTACCAATTGAAACCATTATAAATAATTGTGGTATCATTCCTAATAAAGTTCCAAAAAAATAATTTATAATTCTTATGTTAAAAATTACTGGTAGAGTGTTATGAATAAAAAAAGGTAAGCCACCAATAAACCTATAAATTAAGAAGTATAAGAATTCGTTTTTCTTAAATAAATCTTTTAAGAAAACCATTCTATTTCCAAGTTTTTGTTGAACCAAGTCTCTAAAAAAAAAATTTGCAATTAAATAAAGTAATAGAGAGCCTACTGATAAGGATGTAGCAATTATAATTGTTCCAATCCATTTTCCAAATATAAAACCTGATGCTAGAGCTACAGGTGATCCAAATCCAAGTAATAAAACCCAAAATACAACAAATAGAAAGAAGGTTAATAACAGGGTATAATAATTTTTATCTTTAAGACTCGAGAAATAATCAACGTTATTTTTTATAAATTCATAACTTGATAACTCCTGAAGGGTAAACTTGCTAAAAAAAAAATATAAGAACGTTGATATTAAAAGTACATATAAAATACCCAAATAAATTTTAAACTTTTTTATATTTTCCATATATTTAAGTAATATAAAAATTTTCTGTACTTATACATATATATTTTCTATAACTACCCGAAAATTTTAATATTTAATATTACCTATGAAAAGAACATATCAACCAAGCAGACTTGTTAGAAAAAGGCGACACGGCTTCAGATCTAAAATGAAAACAAAAGGTGGGAGAAAACTACTATCAAGGAGAAGGAAAAAAGGTAGAAAAAAACTAACCGTATAATGGGTATTAAAATTTTAAGTCTTTCTAAAAACGAAGATTTCAAAAAAATTTTGTCCGGCAGAAAAATAAATAATTATTACTCCACAATTTTTTTTAAAAAATTGTCATATAAAAACAATAATTCATTGAATTTAAGCATTATCACAAAAAGGAAACTTGGAAAAGCAGTACAAAGAAACAAAATTAAAAGAAGATTGAAAAATATAATTAACTATATTCTGAAATCTATTAAAATAAATTTAAAATATTCATACTTAATTATTGCTAAAAAAAATGTATTAGATAGTAAGTACAGTGAAATTAAAGAAACAATGCTTGTAGATTTTAAAAAAATTTTATGATCAAATTAATTAATATAATACTAATAAAAATTATCAAATTTTATCAATATCTTATTTCCCCGTTGCTAGGAAATAACTGTAGATATTTTCCATCTTGTTCAGATTACTTTATTGATTGTTTAAAAACTTATGGACCTTTAAAAGGATCTATTAAAGGGTTTTTAAGACTGATAACTTGCCACCCAATTAAATTTTTAGGTGGAGGAGAAGGTTACAGACCGTTAAAAAATAAAAAATAAATATGGATACAAAAAATATAATAGCCGCTATATCGCTTAGTTTAGCTATCATAGTAATGTGGAGCTTATTTTTTCAACCATCACCGGAAGAAATAAAAAAAAGAAAAGAAAAAGAAAAAATTGTTAACAGCAGTGATGCTCCAAATATAGACGCTACTGAAAAAATTACCAATCTCTCTAGAGAAGAAGCATTAAAATTAGATGACAGATTTTATTTTGAAAATGAGAGTATTAAGGGCTCAATTTCATTAAAGGGTGCAACAATAGATGATTTAATTTTCAAAAAATATAAAACTCAACTTAATTCTGATCAATTCGTAACTTTATTAAATCCCAAATCAACTTCAAATGGTTATTATGTTGAGTCTGGTTGGGCATCTAACAATAAAAATATAGATATTCCTGATAATAAAACAATTTGGAAAATTGAAGGTAATTCAAAACTTACACCAAATGATGATGTCACTCTTATTTGGAAAAATAATCAGGGACTAACTTTTGAGAAAATTTTAAAAATTGACAATCAATATTTATTCACTATTGAACAAAGAATTAAAAATAGTTCAGATAAGATTTATAGTTTTTATCCATACGCACAAATTATTAGAACTAAAATTCCAGAGATTATAGACTTTTTTATTTTACATGAGGGGCCTCTTGGAGTTTTAGATGATCAACTAATCGAGAAAGATTACAAAGATATCTTAGACAAAAAATATTCAAAAAATGCTAATAATGGATTTTTAGGGATAACTGATAAATATTGGTTAACAAGTATAATTCCACAAAAAAATAAAAAATTTAGAGCTGACTTTGAATATAATAAAAAATTCAAAGTAAACTACATAGAAACAGACTCCTACGAAGCTAAACCAAATGCCCAAATTAGTAATATTGTTAATGTGGTTGTTGCAGCAAAAGAGGTAAATGTTATTGATGGTTATAATGAAAGCTTAGGTCTTAAAAAGTTTGATCTTGTAATTGATTGGGGTTGGTTTTATTGGATAGTAAAACCTCTATTTTTTTTAAATGATTATTTTTTTAAGCTCGCAGGTAATTATGGAATTGCAATAATACTAATAACTGTCTGTTTAAGATTAGCATTTTTTCCGTTAAATAATTATGCTTTTAAGTCAATGAGCCGTATGAAGTTAGTTCAACCCGAAATGGCTCGTCTAAAAGAAATTCACAAAGACGATAAAATGAAATTACAACAGGCAATGATGCAACTATATAAGAAAGAAGGCATTAACCCAGTATCAGGCTGTTTGCCAATTTTGATCTCTATACCCTTCTTCTTTGCAATTTACAAAATGTTATTTGTAACAATTGAAATGAGACATCAGCCATTTTTTGGATGGATAAAAGATTTGTCTGAAAAGGACCCAACTTCAATTTTTAATTTATTTGGTCTAATACCATGGGATCCACCATCTTTCATGATTATTGGGGCTCTTCCCGTAATGATGGGTTTTACAATGTGGCTGCAGCAGAAACTAAATCCAGCCCCTCAGGACGAAATACAAAAAAAAATTTTTATGTTCTTTCCATTATTTTTAACAATAATTTTAGCTCCTTTTCCATCTGGACTTGTGCTGTATTGGACCGCAAACAATATTCTTACTATGGCTCAACAGTATGTAATTATGAAAAGAACTACTGTTAAAACCGCTTCTTAAATGGAACTAGAAAAAATTTTACCTAAAGATGGTCCTCCTATTGAGGAAGTTCAGAAATACGTCAAGAAATATAAAAATGAATTAATAGTAATTAAATATGGCGGTAACGTATTTATTGACAGAGAAATATTTAATAATTTTATATCTGATTTAAAAATTTTAAACGATTTAGGGCTTTCTGTTATTGTAGTTCATGGTGGAGGTCCTAGAATAAAAAGAGAATTAGATAAATCAAAAATAAAATCAAAGTTTATAAGAGGTTTAAGGGTAACCGACAAAAAAATCATAAATATTGTAGAAAATGTTCTTATAGATTTTAATAATGATATTGTTAAATCATTAGAAGAAAAAGGGACAAAAGGAGTTTCAATTAATACAAAAGATAATAATGTTATTCATGTCGATCCAGAGTCAAGTGAATTGGGCTTTGTTGGTGTGCCTAAAAAAATTGAGTCTGATGTTATTAATAAGATATTAAATGAAAATTTTATTCCTGTAATTTCTCCTTTAGGATTAGGAAAAGATCTACAAACTTATAATATAAACGGAGACACTGCTGCAGGGGCAATAGCTAAATCGCTCAAATCAAGAAGATTGCTTTTAATGACAAATGTAGAAGGAGTTTTAGACAAAAATAAAAAGCTAATACAAGAAATTTCCTCTTCCAAAATTTTAGAGATGATCAAAGATGAGACAATAACTGAGGGAATGATACCAAAGATAAATACATGTTTAGACGCTATTAATAATGGAGTAACCGCTGTTGCAATAATTGATGGTAGAAAAAAACATTCAATATTATTTGAAATTTTTTCAGATAAAGGATCAGGAACTTTAATAAGAAAATGAAAGATTTAAAAAAAATGAAATATCTATTATTAGATCTTGATGGAGTATGTTACGGGAAACATAATAATTATTCATTAGAAAAAGTATTTGGCCAAGTATCCAATCGTATGACACAATTTATTTCTGAAAGACTTAAAATAAATCGAGATGAAGCTAAAAAATTGCAAACTGATTATTTTTATAAGTATAACACAAGTTTAAATGGGCTGATGATACATCATGACATACCACCTCAAGAATTTTTGAAATATGTACACACAATCGATCTCTCTTTTATGAAAGAAGATAAAATTATGAGAGATGAATTGATTAATTTAGATATGGAAAAGTTTATTTTCACTAATGGGAGTGCTGAACACGCTGAAAATATATTATCACACCTTGGAGTATATGATCTTTTTGGAAGAGATAAAGTGTTCGATATTCAAGATGCTGGATATGTCCCAAAACCTGAGGCAAAGACTTTTGATCTAATGCTCAATAAATTTAAGATAAATCCGAAAGAAACGATCTATATTGAAGATATTGCAAAAAATTTAGGTATTGGTCACGAAAGAGGATGCTATACAGTTTGGCTAATTAATGATGAGCATTTTGGCAAGATAGACTCTAATAAAGATTATATTTCTCATAAAATAGAAAATCTGTCTTTATTTCTTAAAGAAATAAGGCTATTAAAAAACAAGTAAATTATGTCTTTAGAAAAAATTATTAACGATGCCTGGGAAATTAAGGATAAAATTAGCCCTAGCTCAGATCCAAAGCTTAAAGATGCAATTAATCAAATAATTGCGGACTTGGATAGTGGAAAAGTTAGAGCCGCTGAAAAAATAAATGGTCAATGGATTGCTCATCAACACATTAAGAAAGCAATAATGCTTAGTTTTAGAATATATCCAATGGAAAATTTAAATGGTCCTTATAGTAGTTGGTATGACAAAGCTCATTTGTTAAAAGGTAAAACTGCTGGTTGGTCTAAAGAGGATCATGAAAAAGCTGGCTTTAGAATGGTTCCTAATTCTCCAGTTAGAAAAGGATCTTTCGTCGGTAAAAATGCAGTATTAATGCCTTGCTATGTAAACATAGGTGCATACATTGATGAAGGGACGATGATAGACACTTTCGCAAGAGCTGGCAGTTGTTGTCAAATTGGAAAAAATTGTCATATATCCGCAGGGTCTGGAGTTGGCGGAGTTTTGGAACCAGCTCAAGCATTGCCTACAATTATTGAAGATAACGTTTTTTTAGGTGCAATGTCCGAAGTAGTTGAGGGAGTGATCGTTGGTGAAGGATCGGTTTTGAGCATGGGAATGTACATTGGTCAATCAACTAAAATTGTAGACCGGAAGTCAGGAAAAATATCTTATGGTAAAATACCTCCTTACTCAGTTGTTGTACCAGGGACCTTACCAGATAAAAATAATTCATCAGCCGCATCACTATACTGTGCGGTAATAATTAAACAAGTTGATGAAAAAACAAGATCTAAAACTTCGGTAAACGATCTTTTAAGAGAATAGAAATGCAAAAAATAAATGAGCTTGAGTTAGCAAAAGAGCTAATTAGATTTCCATCTATTACACCTATGGACGCAGGTGTGATGAGTTTTCTTGAAAAAAAATTAACAAAATTAGGTTTTAAAACTAAGATAATTACCTTTAAAGATAAAACACATAAACCCGTAAAAAATTTGTATGCAAGATTAGGAAATAAAGGTCCAAATTTTTGTTATGCTGGACATTTGGATGTTGTGCCTCCAGGTAATTTAAATGACTGGACCGTGAACCCATTTAAACCAAAAGTTAAAAATGGTCATTTAATTGGCAGGGGTGCTAATGATATGAAAAGTTCAATTGCAGCTTTTGTATCTGCTGTAAGTATTTTTTTGACAAAAAATAAAAATTTAAAAGGTTCAATAAGCTTTTTGATTACAGGGGATGAAGAAGGCGATGCGGTTAATGGAACAAAAAAGCTAGTAGATTATTTAAAAAAGAAAAAAGAAAAAATAAATTTTTGTTTAGTTGGGGAACCAACCAATCCTAATAAATTGGGAGAAATGGTTAAAATTGGTAGAAGGGGTAGTTTAACTGGAAAGTTAGTTATTAATGGTATACAAGGGCATGTTGCATATCCACACCGAGCCAATAATCCATCTACTACTATAATAGAAATTTTAAAAAAATTAAAAGATATAAAATTTGATAGTGGCACAAAGAATTTTCAAGCAACTAATCTAGAGGTTACAAGTATAAATATAAATAATAATATAGATAATATTATTCCAGGTTCTGCGGAAGCCACTTTTAACATACGATTTAATAATAAACATGAGTCAAAATCTTTAAAGAAAAAACTAAATACTATATTTTCAAAGATATGTGGAAAGAAAAATTCTAGATATGAAATTGAATATAAAGTATCTGGAGAGGCATTTTTGTGTGAACCGAGTAGTTTTGTTTATAAGATTCAGAATATTATTAAAAAGAATACAAAAATTAAACCTAAACTATCAACATCTGGTGGTACATCTGATGCAAGATTTATAAGAAAGATATCACCTTGCCTTGAGTTTGGTTTAGTAGGCAAAACTATGCATAAAATAGATGAGGCAGTATCCTTAAAAGATTTAAAAAATTTAACTAAAATTTATGCAGAAATATTAGAAGAATACTTTAAGTGAGTACTGCAATAGTAACATCCGATACATCAGAAAATCACATTACTGGAGATGGTCATCCAGAACAACCGAAAAGGGTTTCGGCGGTTGTAAAGAAGTTAAAAAAGGTTAAAAATTTATTATGGGTTAAGTCAGAGAGCTTTGACAGAGAAATATTAAAAAAAGTTCATGAGTCTGATTATGTTGATAGCATAGAAAATTCTTTTCCATCTAGTGGTTTAAAATTTTTGGATGGAGATACTATCATATCTCCTGGAAGTAAGAGCGCAACATACGATGCTGTAGGTGCTGTAATTAAAGCAGTAGATGGTGTGGAGAGCAAAAAATTTAATAATGTATTTTGTGCTGTCAGGCCTCCTGGGCATCATTGTGAAAAAAATAAAGCTATGGGTTTTTGTATTTTTAATAACGCAGCAATAGGGGCTCAATATTTAATTGAAAAGTATAATTACAATAAAGTATGTATTATAGATTTTGATGTTCATCATGGTAATGGCACCCAAGATATTTTTCACGATAATAATAAAGTTTTATATATATCAACTCATCAGTATCCTTTTTATCCTGGGACCGGATCTGAGAATGAGAAGGGCAAGTTTAATAACATATTCAATATACCTTTGCCAGCTGGCACATCATCTGAAAATTATTTTGATGCATATAATCATGTCTTAAAAAAGTTAGATGAATTTAAACCTGAGTTTTTAATTTTTTCAGCGGGTTTCGATGCACATCAGGATGACCCTCTTGCACAATTTAAACTAAAGTCGAAAGATTTTTATGAAATTACAAGAAGAACACTTCTTGCAACAAATAAATATAATAATAAAAAAGTAATTTCGATCTTAGAAGGTGGTTATGATTTAAATGCACTAGCAGAAAGTGCTGAAGAACATGTTAAAGCATTACAGCAAAATAAATAAAAAATTACATATTGAAAATTAAAAAATAGTTACCATATCAGTTAAGTGTTGCCTAATGGGACACCAAATAACCTTGCTAACAAAGGAGGAAAAATGACAAGTAAGGATCTATCAATCTTTAATTCATTGAGACCATTTTCTGTTGGTTTTGATGATATGTTTGAGCAATTTGAAAACATGTTAGGAAATGGAAGTTTGACAACTCAGTCAAATTATCCACCATATAACATTAGGAAAACTGGTAAAGACAGATACTCAATTGAGGTAGCTCTTGCGGGATTTAACAAAAAAGATGTTGAAGTAGAATATGAAGACAATCTTTTAACTGTAAGAACTAAGCAAGTTGAAAAATCTGATAATACTGTCGAAAATGGAGAGATTATACACAAAGGAATATCTCAAAGACAATTTACTAGATCATTTAAAATTGCTGAAGACGTAAAAGTTGGTGAAGCAAATTTGAAAGATGGGCTTTTAACTATTGAATGTGAAAGAATAGTCCCAGACTTTAAGAAAAAGAAATTAATTCAAATTAAATAACCTAAACCTTGCTTGTGGGGTAAACCCCACAAGTTAAAAACATCCTTTTGAAGAATAACCTACAACAAAATCACTTTCATCAATTTCAAAACTTCTTTGGCATTTAATCCCGTATTTTTTTGAAATATATATAATTTTTCCTGAACCAGGTGGTTCTCCATCATTTGGCATTGTCAAATCTGGGTATCCAAATTCTGCAATCAACAAATCTTTTTTTTTGTTTAGAAATTTCATTAAATACTTATCTTCTTTTTGAATAACTTCATTAGCTTTATTCTGTACCGTTTTACAAGACGATAAAGAGACAAATGACAAAATCAAAAATATATTAATTATATTTTTCATTAGGCGGAATATTAGCATAGGAGAAATTATTAAAAATAAACTTGTAGTTGAATATTGTGAATAAAGAATATTTTATTAAGGAATTATTTTATTAATCTGATAATTTTTTTTTAACGGGAGGAATTATGCTAGATAAATATTTCGAATACAAAAAACATAAAACAGATTTTAGAACTGAGGTTATTGCGGGTGTGACTACATTTCTAACAATGGCCTATATAATGTTCCTAAACCCTTTTATTTTATCGGGGGAATTCGCTGGACCTGAAAAAGGTTTTTTTGATTTTGGCGCAGTATTTACGGCCACAATTTTAGCAACCGCTCTTGCTTGTTTCATAATGGCTTTTTACGGAAAAACTTGGCCAATAGGACTTGCTCCAGGAATGGGAATAAATGCTTTTGTAGCTTTTGGTGTAGTTGCGGGTATGGGTTACACTCCACAAGCTGCTTTAGGTGCAGTTTTAGTAGCTGGAGTATTATTTTTGATTATTTCTCTTACACCTTTAAGAGCATGGTTAATAAACTCAATTCCAAAAAGTTTAAAATTAGGAATTGGAGCAGGTATAGGATTGTTTTTAGCTATAATAGGATTGGAAATTATGGGAGTTGTTGGAGATCATCCAGTTACTTTAGTAACTCTCGGCGATTTAAAAAATCCTTTAGTGCTATTAGGGTGCTTGGCATTTGTTGCTATGGTTGTTCTTGAAAAACTTAAAGTTAAAGGAAATATTATAATTGGAATTATTGCTTTTAGTATAATTGCATGGGTAACTGGTTTAGCAAAATTTAATGGAGTAGTAAGTTCACCTCCGCCAATGACATATTTATTTGATTTTGATTTAAAAGCAGCGTTATCAGCAAGTATGTCAACTGTAGTCTTTACGTTGTTATTTATCGATTTTTTTGATACTGCAGGAACATTAACATCTGTTGCTAATGTTGCTGGAAAAGTAGATAGTAAAGGTAGAGTTACAGATATAAATAAAGCCATGATGTCTGATAGTGTCGCTACAGTTGCTGGTGCTATGATGGGCACAACGACTGTAACAAGTTATGTAGAGTCAGGTGCTGGTGTTAAGGCGGGTGGAAGAACAGGTATGACCTCTTTAGTAATTGGAATCCTGTTTTTATCATGCTTATTCTTTTCTCCTCTTGCAACAAGTTTGCCTAAGGAAATTGACGGAGCTGCACTTCTATATGTTGCTGTTCTTTTTGTGAGAAACATTACAGATATTGAGTGGAATGATATAGCAGAATCTGCTCCCTCAATCGTAGCAATGATAACAATGCCACTTACTTATAGTATTAGTAATGGAATTGCTTTAGCTTTTATATCTTATGCTTTGATTAAAATATTTACTGGAAAAATATCTAATACTTCTCCTGCTATTTGGTTAATAGCAGTTTTGAGTGTAATAAGTTTTCTTGTAGCTTAAAATTTAAAAGGGGCTAGCCAATAAACTAGCCCCTTACTTTAATTCTTTTTTTAAATCTTCTATAGAAATTAATTCTCTTAATTCGTAAGGAAACACAATCCAAGGATTATCTTGTAAATTGTGAACTATATAATCTGATTTAAAGTTAGATTTTTCTTTTTTATAAAGCACAGCTGATTTGAAATTAATTTTTTTATCCTTAAAATCTTTATAATTTTCTAGCCATTTTAAAGTTTTTTCTAGAGTTACACCTGTATCAATTAGGTCGTCAGTTACTAATATATTTTCTCCATAACTCCTTGAGGTAGTTGACAAATCTCTTGCAAAAGTCAATTCATTTTGTTTATCAGCAAATTGATTATTTTTTTCTGCTGAATAACTCTCAACACCTAAATATCCACATTTTACATTGAAGATTCTACTTAAAATATCACCTACTCTAAGACCACCTCTTGCAATACATATTATAAAACTAGGTTTGAAGCCGCTGTCACTAATTTGGATAGCCAGATTATCTATGGACTTATTGTATGTATCCCAATCAATAATAAGTTTCTTTGACATTTAAAAAATATAATTACATGAAAAAATTCAGAAAAAGTAAAGAAATTTTTCTAATATTGTATTGGCTCATCATCTATTGATCTCCATAAATACCAGGTAGCTACAGTACAATAAGGAGTAAATTTTTTATTTAGCTTATTAACAAAATTTTTTGGAGGATGATATTTTTTTTTGTAGTTATTTGAAATAGCTCTTAAAAGGCCAATGTCTTGTATTGGCCAAATGTTTGATCTATTTAAATTAAAAATAAGTATCATTTCTGCAGACCATCTCCCAATTTGACGTAAATCAGACAGATATTCAATTGCTTCTTCATCGCTCATATATTTAATTTTTTTTGCATCAAAGGTTTTATTCTTAATTTTTTTTGCAAGTTCTTGAATACCTTTTATTTTTTGTCTACTTAAACCACACTTTTTAAGTTTTAATTTATTTAATACTGCAACATTTCCGGGCTTTATTTTTCCTTTACATACTTTTGAAAATTTTTTAAAGACCGAGTTAGCGGCTGCGACACTTATTTGTTGACCAATAATGCTTTTACATAAAGAATAAAACAAATCTTTACGGGTTGTTAAGGTCTTATCAGGATATTTTAATATTAACCCTCTCATTATTTTATCTTTTTTTGATAAAACTTTTATTGCTTTATTCCAATAATGCGGTTTTTTAGTCATGTCTTTGTATTGTGGGTGCTTTTTTAATTATTATTTCACGTCTAAAAATTATAATTGAAGATAAGATTACTAATAATCCACCAATTAATGATTTCAAAGATGGAACTTCACCCCATATTAAATAACCAAAAAAAATAGCAAATACTAATCCTAAATATTTTAATGGAGTAACTAAAGATACCTCAGAAAATTTATAAGATTGGCTTAGCCAGAGGTTTGCAACACCACCAAACAAACCAACTAGAGACAAAACAAAAAAATCAAAAAAGGAAGGTATTTTCCAACCATAAGGTAAAGTACATAATCCAGCAATTGTAATTGCTATTGAAAAATTTAATGAAATTAACCAAACTGGTTCAGTTGAAGAAAGCTGTCTTATTGCAATTGCAACATATGAAAGACCAATACAAAAAATTATTGGGAAGATGTAATAAATATTTAAACTTTCAAAACCTGGTTCTGTAATAATTAGAATTCCTACAAATCCAATTACTACAGCGAGCCATCTATAGATACCAACCCTCTCACTTAAAAAAAATATTGAAAAAATAGTTGTAAATATAGGTGCAGCAAATGATATGCTAACTACTGTAGCTAAAGGTAAATTTCTTAGTGCAATAAATATTGCTACCATTGCTATAAGACCCACAAAACACCTTAAAAAATGTAAAAATGCTCTTTTTGTTTGATAAAAATTATTTATTCTATTTTTAGGTATTACAAAAAAATAAAATACTACCCCAAAAAAACCTCTAAAAAAAACAACTTGACCAAGTGGGTAATCTGCAGTCCATTTTATTATTAAATCCATTAGTGAGAAGGCGCACACTGATAGAAACATGTACAAAAAACCTAATTGATTTTTACTGAGCATATGATTTACTCAACATACTTTTAGATACTTTAATTTAATAATCAATGGAAATAGCAATATTAGGTTTAGGATGTTTTTGGGGACCAGAAAGAAAATTCGGTGAAATAGACGGTGTAACTGATACTGAAGTAGGATACTGCGGTGGAAAAAATAAAGATACAAATTATCAAGAAGTTTGCACTGGTACCACTGGACATGCTGAAGTAGTAAAAATTGAGTTTGATGAAAATATTATTTCATACGAAAAAATAATAAATCTATTTTTTGATTTTCATGATCCAACAACTCTTGACCGACAAGGTCCAGATATAGGAACTCAGTATAGAAGTGAAATTTTCTATTTAAATGAAATCCAAAAAAAAGTAGCTAGAAAAGTTTTAGATAAGAGAAATTTAGATTTTAAAGGCAGGATTGTTACAAAAATTACTGAGGTTTTAAATTATTGTAAGGCAGAGGAATATCATCAAAAATATCTTATGAAAAATTTATGAGCCTAATATCAACAGACTTTGCAGAAAAAAATTTGAAAGAATTTAAAATAATTGATGCTTCATGGCATTTACCAACTGAAAATAGGGATCCTTATTTAGAATATAAGGAGAGTCATATTCCTAACTCTGTTTTTTTCGACCTAGACAATACATCTGAAAAAAATACTGATCTCCCTCACATGTTACCCTCTGAGGATCAATGGAGCAAAAGTATTTCTAAGTTGGGCATTTCTAATAATGATAAAATTCTTATATACGATAACTCAAGATTATATTCTGCTTGCAGATGTTGGTTTTCTTTATTGTATTTTGGGCATGACATTGGAAAATTATATATTTTAAACGGAGGATTGAAAAAATGGAAACAAGAAAATAAAGCTTTAACTAATGAGAAAACCAATATCGTAACTTCAAATTACAAAGCAATTAAAAAAGAAAATTATGTTTTTAATATGAGCCAAATAAATGAAAATATTGACTCAAATAATTTTGCAGTTATTGATGCAAGAAGTCTTAAAAGATTTAACGGAGAAATAGATGAACCTAGAAAAGGATTAAGAAGAGGAAGTATCAAAAATTCTTTATGTTTGCCTTATGGAGAATGTATAAATCAAATTACAAACGAATTAAAAACCAAGGACGAGCTTAATTTAATTTTTGAAAAAATAATAAAAACAAAGAACAATAATAAATTTGTTTTTACTTGTGGATCAGGAGTCACTGCCTCAGTGCTAGCATATGCTTATAAGATAGTAAATAAAGACTACCAGCCAATTATTTATGATGGATCTTGGAGTGAATATGGTAAGTATTCACCATGATTAAATCGAAAAAAATTCAATTTTTTTTATTAGTTTTATTAATTATTATTATTTCAGTAATAGTTGGTAGGCATTTTGTTACTAAACACTTTGTAAAGAAATTTTCTAAGATGCCACCGCCAGGTGTAATAGTTAACGCTGTAAGCAAGTCCACATTTTATGAAAGTATAGAAACTTTTGGAACTGCATTATCTCTTAAAAATAAAAATTATAGAATTAAAAAAAGTGAAATATTAAACGAAAATATAATTATAGGTAAGGTTGTTGAAGAGGGAGAGGTTATTTTTGAAACTTCAGATAAAAAAATTGTTGCACCTTTTAAAGGTATTTTAGGGAAAAGAGAAATAGCACAAGGAGTTTTGGGAACTGAGTCTTTTATATTAACTTTAGATGATACAACATCAATATTGCTAAATATTAAAGTTCCTGAAATATATTTAAACATATTAAAACCTGGGCTTTCAGCTGAAGTTAAATCAGATTCGTTTGAAAAAAAATTTTACGGTACTATAGAGTCTGTCAGTTCAAGGGTAGACCCCAGTACAAGATCTGTGCTTGCAAGTATAATTGTTGAAAATAAAGACTTAAAGTTAATTCCAGGTATGCTTTTAGATATAAAAATTATTTACGATAAGAAAGAACAATTAGGAATTCCTGAAAATTCGCTTTTAATTCAAGGTGAAACAGCTTTTGTCTACAAAGTTCTGGAAGATAATACGGTCAATAAGATCAAAGTGAAAATTGGAAAGAGAAACTTTGGTAAAGTTTCGATAATTGATGGATTGTCTTTAGGAGACAAAATAGTTACCGAAGGAATATCAAAGGTAAGAGACAAAATTAAAATAAAAATTTTAAATTAAAATGTTTCTAACTGATTTATCTATTAAAAGACCTGTCATTGCCTCAGTGATGAGTTTAGTATTAGTAATATTTGGAGGTCTAGTTTTTTTTGATATCCCTACTAATGAAATTCCAGATATTGATAGACCAGTAGTATCAATACAAACAGATTATAAAGGAGCGTCTGCAAATGTTGTTGATAAACAAATTACTCAAAAAATTGAGGACTTTGTTGGAGGTACCGCCGGATTAGTCTCTATAGAGTCAATGAGTGAAGATGAAAGGTCAAGAATTGATCTAACATTCAAAGATAATCTTGATATTGATGATGTGGCAAATGATGTGAGAAGTTCGATTGCAAGAGTATTAGATAATTTACCTACTGAGTCCGATGCACCTGAAATATTCAAACAATCAGCTGGTTTTAGAACAACCATGTGGTTAAGTTTTAGTTCTGACTTTATGTCTGATCTTGAGTTGACAGATTATGCGGATAGGTATTTAACCGACTACTTTTCAACAGTTGAAGGGGTTGGAAGAGTAAGGCTGGGCGGAGAGAGGGAACTTTCTCTTAGAGTCTGGCTAGATCCACTGTCATTAGCAGCTAGAGATCTTACAACTCAAGATATAGAAAATGTCCTTAGGCAGGAAAATGTAGAATTTCCTGCTGGAAAAATAGAGTCTAAAGATGTTGATTTAACAATTAAACTCGAAAATGCATATGAATCACTTGAATCTTTTAAAAAATTGCCATTAAAAAAATCGATAGATGGATCTATTACCAAACTTGAAGATGTTGCAAGAATAGAATTCGGTCCAGTATCAACAAGAACATTATTTAAAGGAAATGGTAGACAAGTAGTTGGTATAGGTATTTATCAAAACTCAGATGCAAACACTATTTCAGTAGCAAACAGAATAAAGAAAAAAATAAAACAAATTGAACCCAGTCTTCCAGATGGAACAAAATTAGAAGTTTCTTTTGATAGGAGTAATTACATTTCAAGTGCAATTAAAGAGGTTTATAAAACACTTTTTGTAGCCTTAATACTTGTATCATTTATAATTTATTCTTTTTTAGGTAATTTTAGGTCATTAGTAGTACCTATTGTAGCTTTGCCCGTTTCACTAATTTCTACGTTTCTAGCAATATATTTTTTCGATTTCTCAATAAATCTTTTCACATTAATGGCACTAGTACTTGCTATTGGAATTGTAGTAGACGATGCCATAGTAATGTTAGAAAATATTGTAAGAAGAATTGAGCTTGGAGAGTCACCATTAGTTGCGGCTTACAAAGGTTCGAAACAAGTTTCATTTGCAATTATTGCAACAACGTTAGTTCTTGTAGCTGTTTTTATTCCTCTAATTTTTGTTAAGGGATTATCAAGCGTTCTATATATGGAAACTGCTGTTACCTTAAGCTTTGCAGTGATAATTTCTAGTTTTGTAGCTTTGTCGCTAAGCCCTATGCTAGCAAGTAAGGTTCTAGGTCAAAATGATAAAAAAAATAAATTAACTTATAGTTTCGAGAAAAAACTAAAAGACTTTAAAATATTTTATAAGGACTCGCTTTCATACTGGATCGATAAGAAAAAGACAGTTATATTTTTTTTGATTTCTGTATTAATATTAACAATAGCAGCATTTCTTTATGCTCCCAAACAACTAATTCCAAAAGAAGATAGAGGAGCTTTTTTTGTAATTGTAAAAGCGCCACAAAGTTCTGGCTTTGATTTTACATCAAACAAAGCTCAAGAAATTGAAGGATTTCTCCTCCCTAAAATTGGTAAAGGAGAGTACAGAAGAGTGATATTAAGAGTACCTGGGTTTGGAAAAAGTAGTAAACAAGTAAACTCTGCATTCATAATCGCTTTACTAGAGAGTTGGGAAAAAAGAGACAGAAGTGGTCAAAAAATTATGATGGAATCCTTTAAAGAAATTTCTAAAGTGCCTGGAGTTTTAGCTTTTCCAATAATGCCACAAGGAATTAGAACTGGTGGTGTAGAAAAACCTATTCAATTTGTAATTCAAGGAAATACTTATGAAGAATTAATAAGATGGAAAGAAATAATAAAATTGGAGGCAAGAAAAAATAAAAATCTTACTAATATTGAGGATGATTTTGAACTAAATAAACCAATTTTAAATGTAAAGATTGATCAAAAAAAAACCTCTGACTTAGGTATCTCGACTGTGGAGATAGGAAAAACTATTGAAACAATTTTTGGTTCAAAAAATGTTACTAACTTTACTAAAGACGGAAAAGAATATTCTATAATATTGCAGGGAGATATATCTAATAGAAATGAGCCATCAAGTTTAAATAAAGTTTATGTAAGATCAAAAAATACTAATAAGCTTATTTCTCTTTCTAATTTAGTTACAATTGGAGAGGAAGGCACTGCTCCATTTTTATCGAGATATAATAGACAAAAAGCTGTAACAATATCTGCGAATATTGTTGGTGATTACACATTAGTATCAGCACTTAATTTTTTAGAAGATGTTGTAAAGAAGAATACCCCAGAAGCCAGGGTTGAATTTAAGGGTGAAAGTGAGCAAATAAAGGAAATTAGTTATCAAATATATTTAATATTTGTTTTAGCATTAATAACTGCTTATTTAGTAATGGCTGCCCAATTTGAAAGTTTCAAACATCCGTTAACCATAATGTTAACAGTTCCACTAGCTATTTTAGGTGGTTTGGTCGGTTTGTTATTAGTAGGGAGTTCAATAAATGTTTATAGTCAAATAGCGTTAATCATTCTTATAGGTTTAGCCACAAAAAATGGGATATTGATTGTTGAATTTGCAAATCAATTAAGAGCCGAAGGAAAGAATATTAAAATAGCTGTTATGGAGTCAGCTGGTATTAGATTAAGACCAATATTAATGACATCTTCCTCTACTATATTTGGAGTTTTACCATTAATAATTAGCAGCGGTCCTGGAGAGGCAAGTAGATTAACTGTTGGTATAACGATATTTGCAGGTATGTTTTTTTCAACATTTTTTACCTTGTATGTGATACCAGTAATTTATTTGATAATTGGAAAAAATACTAAAAGTATTAATTATATCGAGGAAAAATTAAATAAAGAGTTAAGTTAATAAATTATAAATTTTTTTCGACTTAATTTTTTTTTACACTTCGTTAGTTGTTTTTTATATATTTCAGAATAACCTTTTACTTTTTTAGCTAAATTAATAACCTTTTTATTTCTTTTGTAGTGTTTATAATTGCCCCACCCTTCATGGTAAGCAATGTATTGTCTAAAAGGATCTTCTTTTGAAATTTTTAATATTTTTGAGGATTTACTTGTATACCATCCTATAAAATCTACGCTATCTTTAAACCTGTTTCTAATTGCTAGCGGATTGTTTGTTTCTTTTTTGTATTGTTTCCAAGTACCTTTGACTGCTTGAGAATACCCAAAAGAAGATGAAGGTCTTTTATAGGGAATTATTTTAAAAATCTTATTTCTCTCGGGTTTAGCAAGCCAATCGAAATCAGACTCCATTTTAATTATCGCTAATTGTATATAAATTGGTGTTCCCCATTTTTGCTCTGTTTTTTTTGAATGCTTATACCATAAATATCTTTCAGAAAATATTGAACAGCCATCAGATGTATTTTTTGGTATCGATGAGCAACTGATTAAAAAAAAGAAAAAAATTATCCAAGTTTTTTTAAAATGAATCACTTCAGAATTATAATTTATTTATTTTTTTTTCTCCATTCCCATGGTTTATCAAATTGACCTTTCCATAATCCCAATTTTTCTCTCTTAGCTTGTATTTCAGAACTAACGTATTTTTTTGAATACTTGGTGTAATTTAATGCTAACCCATTTTTAACCATCCAATTGTTTAAATCTATTTTTTTTTTATAACAAATTGCAATTAATCTTTTATAGCGATCATACTTTTCACCTTTACATTTTATTTTATTTTTTGAAATAATTTTATCTAATCTTTCTTTTGCTACTAAACCACATTTGTATTTTTTATTTAAAGTAATAAAATTAAATTGTATCCAAGGTTTTTTGCAGTGTTGTTCAATTTCAGGTGCATCTATTCCTAATAATCGGATTTTTTTTTTATTTATAATTATTGTGTCACCATCAATAACTTTTGCAAATCCCTCAACCTCTAGTGAATGAATAGGTCTTGAAATAAAAAAAAAAAAAATAATAAAACTATAAAAAATCTTTTTTTGCAGTTTGGAGTAGTTCATTTAATTTTTCTCTAACATCATTTTCTGAAATATTTTTGTCTTTTAAATCTTGGTATAATTTTTTAATTATATCTTCATCACCTGGTTCGCTAAAATCAGATTTTATTACTTCTAATATATATTGTTCTTTTTCTTGATCTTTTTTTCCCAAAATTTCTGCGGCCCATTCACCTAAATATTTGTTTCTTTTTGAATTAACTTTAAATTTAAGCTCTTCATCATGAGCAAACTTATTTTCAAAATTTTTTTTTCTATCTTCGAATGAGCTCATAAAATTTCATTAATATATAAGAAATTATAACACCTGTTATGTTACCAATCAAATCCTCAAATTGAAAACTTCTATATGGAATTATAATGTGTGCTAGTTCTAGGATTATCGAAATAAAAAGTAAATATAAAAAAATGTAATTAAGTTTTTTTGAGTTATTTGAATAATTTAAAATAGCAATAAATGATAAAATTAAAAAAGTATAAAGATGATTAGATGATAAAGATAAAAAATCTCCAGTTAATTGAGGCTGCGATTTTAAATTTCCATATAGTATCCATCCAAGAATACTGCCTGGATATAAATATAGAAATATTATAGTAAAATTAGAAATTTTGAAAAATAAGTCTAAATATTTTCTAATATTTCTCATTATAAACATTTATTTAATTGTAATTTTAAGTTATCAAACATGTATAAATGGTGCACCTTGTATTAATAAGACATGGACAGAGCGAATGGAATAGTCAAAATAAGTTCACTGGATGGGTTGATATAGATTTGTCTGATAAAGGTAAAAAAGAGGCAAAAACTGCTGGTGAATTAATTATTAATGAAAATCTTAAATTCGATTACTATTTTTCCTCGTTTCAAAAAAGAGCTATCAATACATTAAAGTTAATCCAAGAAACTATAGGAATTAAAAATCTAAAGTTTGAAGAGGCTTGGCAACTGAATGAAAGACATTATGGAGCTTTAACTGGCTTAAATAAAGAGGAAATGAAAAAAAAACTTGGAGAAAAAAAAATACATGAATTTAGAAGATCATGGAGTTTAAAGCCTGAAAATTTAGATAAAAATAACGTTCATCATCCATTGAATATAGATAAATACAAAAACATTCCAAAAAGCAATATTCCTGATGCTGAGTCTTTAGAGGATACATATAATCGAGTTATCCCTTATTTTGAAAGTAAAATATTAAAACTACTAAAATTAGAAAAAAGTATATTGGTTGCTGCACATGGAAATTCTATAAGAGCTTTATGTAAATATTTATTTAAAATAAGTAATGAAAATATTTCGAATTTAGAAATACCTACTGGCAATCCACTGGTTATAGATTTTGATAAAAGTTTAAAGGTGATAAAAGCAAGATATCTCGACGAGGCAAGGGCTAAAAAATTATTATTTAATAATTAATTTTTTATAAATTTTAATATCGGTTACGTGTTTAAAATTAATTTTACTTTCATAACCATACAAATTTTTATCCGTTAACAATTTGTTCCAGACTAATGAAATAGGAAAAATTTTTTTTTTTATATTAATAAATAGATCCCTGTTAATTATTTGACAGCCTGTGAATATGTATTCTTTTTTTGAATTATATGTAAGAATATTTTTTTTCATTGAAAAATCACCGCTTAGTCTTTTATCAAAACTTCTTTTTTTTTTAACTACTAGGAGCATGTTTGAGGCTTTTTTAGAAAAATATAAATTTTTCATTTTAATTATTTCGATTGAATGTTTTATGGTCCAAATTGTGTCTGGGTTTAAAACTAAGTAATTTTTATCATTCGAAGATTTTACAATATTTAAAATACCCCCTCCTGTGTTTAAAATTTTTCTTTTTTCCTCAAACACTTTAATTTTTTTTGATAATTTCTTTTCTAAAATAAATCTTTTTATTTGTTGACTTAAATGATGAGAATTTAAGAAAATTTTATTTATATTTAATCTAAATAATAACTCTATTGTGTTTTCTAGAAGAGACTTATTATCTATCTTTAAGAGGGGTTTTGGCACTTTATTTGTTAGTGGTTTTAATCTTTTACCAAAACCTGCACACATAATTATGGCTGTGTTTAATTTTTTCATCTTTTCTACTTTTCCTTATTTAAGCAAGAAACTAACTCATCAAAAATGTTATTGCTACTTGTTCTAAGTTTAATTAATTTCCATGTATAGGGTATTAATTTCAGATAATTGTTTTTCTTATCTCTTTTTGCAAGTCTTGTGAAAATTCCTAAAATTTTTAGGTTTCTCAAAACAGAAAGTATTAAAAAGTCATTTTCAAAAGATTTTCTATCTATTCTTTTACTTTTTTGTAAAAAATATGAATAAATGTTTTTTTTTAATAGGTTTGATGATTTATACCTTGCGTCATCTATTAATGATGCCAAATCATATGCTGGGTTACCAATAACAGCATCCTGGCTATCTATTAAATATATTTTTTTATTTTTATACATCATATTAGAAACATGAAAGTCTCTGTGAACAAAAGTGTTATTTGGTAATTTTATTTTTTTTATTAAGACATTTATAATTTTTCTAATTTTTTTTTTTTTATAAGGTTTGGCCAATTTTTTATTATAGTAAGGTGTATACCATTTGTTAAATAAATCTGCCTCTTTATATAAATCTATGTGATTATATTTTTTCATACAATATTGTTTTCCATTTAAGTTTATGGTTTTTGTATTTTTTATTTTTTTAAACTTAATAAGTATATCAATTATTTTTTTATAAATTTTATATCTATTATTTTTTGTTAGAATATTTTTTATACTTTTTTTTCCTAGATTAGTAATCTGTATAGAACCTTTGCCATAATTGTTTTTTATAAGTTTTGGGGCGTGTATTTTATGATTGTTCAAAATTTTATTAATGCAGTCATATACTAAAAGATTCTTATATTTATTTTTTTTAGAATAAACTAATATAGAGTTTCTTGACCTATAAAACTCTCTATCTGATGCATCGCCCTTAATTTTTTTAAAATTCATATTTTTTACAATTTCCAAAAAGTTTAATTTTAATATTTCTATTTTCAAAGTTTTTTAAATATTTGAATTTCAACTCGATACGGTTTTTTGGTTTAAATTTTATTTTTTCTGGCCATTCTATTAAAGAAATTACTTCATTATCTTCAAATACACCAATATTATTCAGTTCTTTGTAATTTTTTACTCTATAAAAATCATAGTGCTGAATTAATTTTTTATTAGCCAGATATTCGTACATTACAGTAAATGTAGGACTTGGCACTTCAGTAATTTTTGAATTTGTTTTTTTTTGTAAATGATTTATAAAAAATCTAGCAAATGTAGTTTTACCAACTCCAAGTTGACCGTATAATAGAATTGTTTCTCCTGACTTTATTTTATTTGCAATCTTGCAAGCTAAATTTTTTAAAACTTTTAAATTTGAAACTTTTAAATTTGAAACTTTTATAGAGCTACCGTTAGTAGCGATAGGCATCTGGTTTATAAGGTCCTTCTTGTTTTACGCTAATATAATCTGCTTGTTCTTTAGACAACTTAGTCAACTTGGCTCCAACTTTTTCTAAATGAAGCATAGCAACTTTTTCGTCTAGATGTTTTGGTAAAACATAAACTTTTTTTTCATATTTATCAGAATTATTCCATAATTCTATCTGAGCTGTAACTTGATTTGTAAATGATGCACTCATAACAAAACTTGGGTGTCCAGTAGCGCATCCTAAATTTACTAATCTTCCCTCTGCAAGTAAAATTATTCTTTTTTTGCTAGGGAGTTCTATTTCATGCACCTGAGGTTTTATTTCATCCCACTTGTAATTTCTAAGCGCTTCAACCTGAATTTCATTATCAAAGTGGCCAATATTACAAAGTATTGCTCTATCTTTCATGTCTCTCATGTGATCTGCTGTTATAATATCTTTATTTCCAGTGGCAGTCACAACTATGTCAGCATGCTTGATCATGTCATCCATTAAGACTACTTCATAACCTTCCATAGCTGCTTGTAATGCACAAATTGGATCTGTTTCGGTTATCATTACTCTCGCACCGGCTTGTCTTAATGATGCGGCACTACCTTTTCCTACATCCCCAAAACCAGCTACTATGGCTACTTTTCCTGACATCATTACATCTGTCGCTCTTTTGATACCATCTACTAAGCTTTCCCTACAACCATATAAATTGTCAAATTTTGATTTTGTAACAGAGTCATTAACGTTAATCGCCGGGACCAAAAGAGTTCCTTCGCTTTCCATTTTCTTTAAAGCTAAGACACCGGTTGTTGTCTCTTCTGACAATCCTTTAATATCTTTCATAAGATGTTTATAATCCTTATGCATTAAAGCTGTTAGGTCTCCCCCATCATCTAAAATCATGTTAGGTTTCCAATCTTTCTTTCCCTCAATAGTTTGTCTTACACACCACCAATATTCATCCTCAGTTTCACCTTTCCATGCAAAAACTGGAGTTCCAGATTTTGCGATTGCTGCGGCAGCGTGATCTTGAGTGGAAAATATATTACAAGAAGACCATCTGCACTCAGCACCAAGGTCAACTAAAGTTTCAATTAAGACTGCAGTTTGAATTGTCATATGCAAACATCCTAAAATTCTTGCGCCCTTTAATGGACTCTTACCCTTGTATTCTTTTCGTAATGCCATTAAACCTGGCATTTCAGTTTCTGCGAGAGAAATTTCTTTCCTTCCAAAATCAGCTAAATTGATATCTTTTACTTTATAATCAGTCATTTTTTTTTCTGCTTGTACATTAATTCAAAATTTATTCAACTAGTCAATTTATGGTTGGAAAATAAATATCAACCCTTGCTCCGTTTTTAGCCTTATTATTTGATGCATTAACACTCCCACCGTGTAAATCAACTAGATTTTTTACAATATTTAAACCTAGACCAGAATGTTCTCCAAATTTTTCAGGTCTATTACTGTAAAATCTTTTAAAAATTTTTTCAGTATTTTTTTCCTTAAAACCTCTCCCCTCATCAACTACTGAAAGTTGGATTTTATTATTTTTATTTTTTTTAAGTTCGACAATAATTTTCTTATTATCTTCGCTAAAAGAAATAGAATTTTCAAGAAGATTTGCTAAAACTTGCTCAATTCTATTTTCGATACCTTTAATAAAGTATCTTCCACCATTTTCTTGAATTTTAAAATTAATCTTAATTCCTCTTTTTGAAAAGTATATTCCATTAAAATCGTCAACAACTGAATTGATAACTTCTTCTAAATCGATATTCTTCATTTGCTCTTGAGTTATAGCAACTTCATCTTTTAACATTTGCGAATAGTCTGTAATTAGTCTTTCAATTCTTTCAACATCATGTGATAAAATTTTTACTAATTTTTCTTTCTCACTGTTACTACTTGTTTCACTTAAAATTTCTGAAGCACTTTTTAATGATGCAAGCGGATTTCTAATCTCGTGTACTAAATCGGTAGAAAAGTTTTCTGCTGTATTTACTCTTTTTTGTAATTCATTTGTCATATCACTTAATGAGTGTGACAACATTCCTAATTCATCATTTCTTTTAACTAGATTTGTTAAATCGACTCTTTTTTTACTTCTCTCTTTAATGCTTTGGGTAAAATTAACCAAATTTTTGATTGGCTTTAAAAAATACCTATTTAAAACCAAGGAAAAAATAAAAATTACAATTCCTACGAATATAGCAGTACGTATTATAAAAGTTTTTCTTTCATTAATCGCGGTTTTAATCTCATTTGCATTTTCTGAAATTAATAAATAACCAGATGGTGTATCATTTATTATTAAGTTTTTTACAGTGGATAATTTGAATTGCTGATAGCTTTCAGTTGTAAAGGTTAATGGTTTGCCAAAATTAGTTGAAGAGGCATATTTTGATATTTTTTCTTTTAGCTCTGTTTCTTTTTTTTGGTTTATTTTATCTTCTTGTGTAACTATTTCATTATTATTTGTAGAATTATCAAATTCAACAATATCAATTCTCTGACTAAATGACCTGGGATCTAAGTCTAAAGTGTTAGTATCAGCTATTATATTATAATCTTCATCTAAAAATACTACCCTATCAACACTCTGAAATAGAAATCTTTTAGAAAATAAAAAATTTTTTATATCCTCTTTATTAAATTTAACATTCAATCTATTTAGGTTTTGTACAGTATTATTTAAGATTTGAATGTGTATTGAAGTTTTTTTTTTAATTAAATTTGGTTGTACGTAACTTAAATAGATTATTGTTAGTGAACCTATAAACAAAAAGATAATTAGATTAATAAATAAGAATTTTTTTAAAATTGATAAATTTTTAATAATTGAGGAAAACATTAACTAACATTCCACCTATAGCCACTGCCGTATCTAGTTTCGATAGCTGAAAAATTTTCATCAACTTTTTTAAATTTTTTTCTAATTCTTTTCACATGGCTATCAATTGTTCTGTCCTCTATATCTGTATCCTCTCTATAAGCAATATCCATCAATTGGGCTCTTTCTTTTATTATTCCTGGTCTTTTTGCTAATTCTTGAACTATTAAAAATTCAGTAGTTGTTAATTTATCTGGTAATTGTTTGCCACCCCATTCGCATTCTAATTGGGATGGGTCAAGTTTAAGTTTGCCGTGATTAATAATATTTTTTGTGTCCTCAATATTAATATTCTTTTTTCTCAACTGAACACGAATTCTTTCAATTAAAACTTTTATAGAAAAACCACCAGATTTTTTCACGAAATCATCTGCACCAAGTTTTAGTCCTAATAGTTCGTCTACTTCCTCATCTTTGGAAGTTAAAAAAATAACTGGGAGAGAAGTTTTTTTTCTTAATTTTTTGAGTAATTCTTCTCCATCCATTTTTGGCATTTTGATATCAATTATAGCTAAATCTGGTGGAGTTCTGGACAGACCAATTAGTGCGCTTTCTCCGTCCAAATATGTTTGAACTTTGAATCCCTCTTTTTCTAAAGCTATACTAATGCTTGTTAGAATATTTCTATCATCATCTACTAATGCAATTGTTTGAGTCATGCAATAATTAAAAATACTAAATTGTTATAATTTGGGCAACAGTTTATCTTATTGTAACAATCCCCAATTTTCACCAATATTTACATCTACAAGTATTGGAATTGAAAATGAATGCAAATCACTTTTTTGAACGCTTTTCATTCCATTCTCTACTAATTTTTTTATGTTTTCTATATTATCTTTCTTAAACTCAAAAATTAACTCATCATGAATTTGTAAAAGTAACTTGCAATCTTTTATTTTTTTAACTTTAATTTTTTCAAATATATTGATCATTGCCATTCTCATTAGCTCAGATGCTGATCCTTGGATTGGTGCATTTATAGCAGCTCTTTCTTGAAAATTTCTTACATTAAAATTTTTATCATTAATACCTGTTATATGAGTTCTTCTTCCAAAGATATTATTAACATATCCACTTTTTCTACAAAAATTTATTGTAGTTGACATGTAATCTTTGATTTCAGGGAATTTTTTAAAGTAAGATTTAAGAAATTCATCAGCTTCATTAGTTGTCACGGAGATTTGTTTTGCGAGACCATATTGAGAAATACCATAAATTATTCCAAAATTTATTGCTTTTGCTTTGCGCCTGAGTTCAGATGTAACATCTTTTATTTTTACATTAAAAACTTGACTTGCTGTTAATGAATGTATGTCCTCTTTATTGTTGAAAGCTTTTTTTAGTTCTTTCACATCTGCAAGGTCAGCTAATATTCTCATCTCGATTTGATTGTAATCTGCAGATAAAAGATTGTATCCTTTATCTGAAATAAATGCTTTTCTAATTTCTTTTCCATCATTAGATTTAATTGGAATATTCTGTAAATTGGGATCACTTGATGCTAATCTGCCTGTTGTTGTAGCGGCTAATAAAAAACTAGTATGCACTCTACTTGTGTTAGGATTTAAGAATTCTGGTAAAGAATCTGAATAAGTATTTTTTAATTTTGTTAGCTGTCTCCATTCTAAAACAAGTTGTGGTAACTCATGGCCTTTGTAGGCGAGATCTTCTAATACACTAGCACCAGTAGCAAAACTACCTTTCTTCGTTTTTTTTAGGGCAGATATTTTCAGGTCATTATATAATACCTCTCCAAGTTGCTTGGTTGATCCAATTTTAAATTCTTTTTTTGATATTTTAAAAATTTTTTTTTCTAGATCAGAGATTTTTTTTTGAAAATTTTCAGACAATTTATTTAAAAATTTTTTATCAAGTTTGATACCATCCATTTCCATATGAGCTAAAATTTTAATTAATGGTTTTTCAAAAGTCTCGTAGATATTCATTAGTTTTTCGTTTTTGAGATTAATTAAAAATTTTTTATAAAGTCTGAAAGTAATATCTGCATCTTCAGCAGCATAGTCCTTTGCAACTTCAATTTTAACTTCACTAAAATTTATTTGTTTTTTTCCACTTCCTACAAGATCTTTATATGAAATTGTTTTATGACCTAAATGAATTTCTGATAAAGTATCCATATTGTGCCTATTTTTTCCAGCATCTAACACATAAGACATTAACATTGTGTCTTCTAATGGTTCTAAATCAATACCTCTATGATAAAGCATGATATAATCAAACTTGATGTTTTGACCAATCTTTTTAATACTTTTGTCTTCTAGGATATTCTGCAATTTTTTTAATACATTTTTTTCCATTAAATTCTCAAAATTTTTATGGTTTAAAGGTATGTAATAAGCTTCACCAATTTTAGGTGAAATAGATATACCAATTAGTTCTGCTTGGTGTGGATCAAGAGAGCTTGTCTCAGTATCAATAGATATTTCACTTTCTTGTTCAATTTTAGATATTAATTCACTGAGTTCATTTTCATTTTTTATTAATATATACTTTCTTTTATCAATTTTAGTTTCTGGCTTAGCTCGGAAAAATTCTTTTCTATCGTCTTTAAAATCAACTTCGCCATAAGTCGATATTGCTGAACTCAATAACCTATTAAATTCCATATCCCTTAAAAAATTATATAATTTTTTTTTATCAATCTGTTTTAGAACAAAATCACTGTACGGAACTTTGACGGGTACATCTTTTTTTAAAGTAACTAGCTTTTTACTAATCATTGCTTTTTGTTTGTTTTCAATAAGTGTTTCTCTTCTTTTGTTTTGCTTAATGTTTTTAGAATTTGACAGAAGATTTTCTAAGGTTCCATATTCATTTATTAATTCTGCAGCAGTTTTAATTCCTATACCAGGTACACCAGGTACATTATCACTGCTATCTCCTGCTAAAGATTGAACATCTATTACTTTCTCTGCTTTTACACCAAATTTTTTTTGAATATCTTCTTCATTAATGAACTTATTTTTCATTGGGTCGTAAATTCTTATATTTTTTTTATATAGCTGCATT
Organism: uncultured Pelagibacteraceae bacterium; assembly: GCA_902610315.1. Taxonomy (GTDB): domain Bacteria; phylum Pseudomonadota; class Alphaproteobacteria; order Pelagibacterales; family Pelagibacteraceae; genus Pelagibacter. The sequence continues at coordinate 5,863 of CACLVA010000006.1, read as the reverse complement.
AAATCTTTATCAGAAGATACAATTGTAACATCTCCCCCCTTTTTTATTATTTGTTCACTATAAGTTGCTATTAAATCATCTGCTTCATAATTAATGAGTTCTATAGATGGTAAATTAAAAGCCTCTACAGATTTTCTAATGTAGTCAAATTGTGGAATCAAATCATCGGGTGCATCTGATCTATTTGCTTTATACTCAGAATAAATCTCATTTCTAAAATTTTTTCTCGCAGAGTCAAATATGACAGCAAAATGGGTAGGTTTAGATTTATTATCAGAGGATTTTGCATCTTCTAATAACTTAAATAACATGTTGCAAAATCCAGCTACAGCTCCTGTTGGTAGACCATCAGATTTTCTAGATAAAGGTGGTAATGCATAGTAAGCTCTGAAGATATATCCAGATCCATCGATTAAATAATAATTTTCTTTTTTGGATGCTTTGCTCATTAATAAATTTTATTTTAATTTATCTTAATGTTATAAGTCTATAAATCTAAATGAATAATAAAATTGTACTTTCTGTCAAAAATCTAAACAAAACCTACAACAAAAAAATTCATGCTCTTAGAAATTTAAACTTAGAGGTGAAAGAAGGAGAAATTTTTGGCTTATTGGGTCCAAACGGTGCGGGAAAAAGTACTTTTATAAATATTCTTGCAGGACTAACTACTAAAACTTCTGGAGATGTAGATGTTTGGGGATTCAACATGGACAAAAACCCTAGACAAGTAAGAGCTTCACTAGGAATAGTCCCTCAAGAGATAAATGTTGATCCTTTTTTTACACCAAAAAAATTATTGGAACTTCAGGCTGGTCTTTATGGTGTAAAAAAAAAAGATAGAATTACTGATACTATATTAGATCTAGTCTCTCTTAATGAAAAAGCTAATAGCTACACAAGAAATTTATCAGGTGGTATGCAGAGGAGACTTTTAATTGCAAAAGCATTAGTACATAAACCGCCAATTGTAATTTTAGATGAACCTACTGCTGGAGTTGATGTAGAGTTACGAAAGAAATTATTAGATAACGTAAAATCTTTAAGAGACATAGGTGTAACAATTATACTTACTACTCATTATTTATCTGAAGCAGAAGAAATGTGTGACCGAATTGGTATTATTAATCAAGGAAATTTGATTGCACTGGAAACTACCGAAAATATGTTAAATAAAATACAAACAAAAATAGTTAAATTCTCAGTAAATAAAAAAGTAGAATTAATTGACACCTTAAAAAAAAAATTAAAGATAATAAAAAATAATGAAAAAGAGCTAGTCGTATCCTACGAAAAAAATATTATTAATATACAAGAAATAATTGATGTTATCAAAAGCCAAAAGGTTGATATTTTTGATGTACAATCAAGAGATCCAGACCTTGAAGATGTATTTATAAAATTGATAAAAAACTAGATAAATCTTTAACAAATATATATAATAATTGAATGGATAGTGTTCGGTCAAATCAAAATCAAAAAATTTTAAGAAATTTTTTTATAATAATTTTGGGAAGTTTAATTTTAACAATATCTGCAAAGATAAAAATTCCTTTTTATCCTGTGCCAATGACAATGCAAACATTTATAGTTTTGTTTTTAGGCATAGCATTTGGTTACAAAATTGGTTTATCGATAATAACCGTGTATTTATTTGAAGGAATTTTAGGATTGCCAGTTTTCTCTAATTCTCCCGAAAAGGGAGTTGGTTTAGTTTACTTTACAGGACCAACTATGGGTTATCTAATTGGATTTTTGAGTGCAGTTTTTTTGACAGGTTATTTTAACTTTGGAAAAAATATAATACAAAATTTTTTTAAAATTCTTATATCAGTTTCAACTATTTACATTTTGGGATTAATATGGTTAGGAAGTCTAATTGGATGGGATAAACCCATTTTTGAGCTTGGTGCAAAGCCTTTTCTATTAGCAGAATTATTCAAGATTCTGATTTTAACTTTTCTTGCATCAAAACTTGTAAAGTTTAGAAAATCTATCTAGGTGATCTTTTAGATAAAATTCTTTGAAGAGTCCTTCGATGCATCTTTAATCTTCTAGCTGTCTCAGAAACATTTCTATTGCAAAGTTCGAATACTCTGTGAATATGTTCCCATTTTACTCGATCAGCTGACATTGGATTCTCAGGCGGTTCTGCTTTTTTATTTGGATTAGCTAAAAGTGCCTTTTCAACATCATCTGCATCAGCTGGTTTTGCCAAATAATCTATTGCACCTTGTTTTATTGCTGCAACAGCTGTAGGGATGTTTCCATACCCTGTTAACATTACTACTCTGCTATTTGAATTTGAATTTTGTATTTCTTTAACAACCTCAAGACCGTTACCATCGCCCAGTCTTAAGTCTACGACAGCAAAAGCTGGCTTATTATTTTTTACTGCATCTAGACCTTTTTTTACACCTTCAGCTTGTGAAACCTTAAAACCCTTCTTTTCCATAGCTCTTGCAAGCCTTTCTCTAAAGGGATTATCGTCATCCACAATTAAAAGAGTTTTGTCTTCAAATTCGTTAATATTTTTTATCTTTTCTGTCTCCATAGAAGAATACATATGGTCATAATTCCTAAAATTTCAATAGTCTAAAAAAACCAAAAAACCTCATAATTTTCTTTACATAGCTCACTATATAAGTAAAAAACGATTCACGAAAATTGCATATAAGTTATGCAGTTTTTTTTTGTTAAATTTTTTTTAAGGAGTTAAAAATGAAAAAATTTAAATCGGTTTATGAACTAATAACTGAGTTAAAACCATCTGATCCAGTATACTGCATCAGAAAAAAATCAATAAAAAAAGCTTCAAAATACTTTATAAAAAATTTCCCAGGTAAAATTTTATATGCAGTTAAAACTAATCCGAACAAAGAAGTTGTTAAAACATTAATTGAAAGTGGCATAAAAAACTTTGATGTAGCATCTATTAAAGAAATTCAAGGCATAAAAGAAATAGATAGTTCTTTAGATTGCTCATATATGCATACCGTAAAAAGTAGAGAAGACATAAGAGATGCATATTTCAAATTTGGAGTTAAAGCATTTTCGCTGGATACTAAGGACGAACTAATCAAAATTCTAGAAACTACTAATCACGCAAATGATTTAGAATTATATGTAAGAATTGCAGTTTCAAATGAGCACGCAGAAATCGATTTATCAAAAAAATTTGGTGCTAATAATAGTGAGGCCCCAGGCCTCATCAGACTTACAAACCAATATACAAAAAAATTAGGTCTAAGCTTTCATGTTGGTTCTCAATGTATGCATCCAATTTCTTATACTAAAGGAATAAATGAAATCGGAAATCTAATTAAGAAAACGAAAATTATACCAAAGGTAATAAATATAGGTGGAGGGTTTCCAACTATTTATCCCGACTTAATTCCCCAATCTTTAAATAGCTACTTTGAGGAAATAAAAAAATCATTGAATACCCTTAAAATAGATAAATTACCAGAAATTATATGTGAGCCTGGTAGAGCGCTGGTAGCAGAGTCAGGTTCAACAATAGTGAGAGTAAATTTAAGAAAAAAACAAAAGCTATATATCAATGACGGTACTTATGGAACTTTATTTGATGGAGGTGTTCCAAATATAGTTTATCCATCAAGACTTATTACTAATGGTAGAATGATATCAAAAAAAATGACGGCATTTGATTTTTATGGTCCAACGTGTGATAGCATGGATTACATGAAAGGTCCTTTTATACTTCCAAACAATATAAAGGAAAATGATTACATAGAACTAGGACAACTTGGTGCTTATGGTCTTACATTTAGAACACAGTTTAATGGTTTTTATTCTGACAAAATTTTTGAAGTTGAAGATGAGCCTGTAATGACTATGTATGATAAAGATAAAAGCAAAAGTTATTTGGTTGCTTAAAATCCTGTGAAAAAAACCCTAGGTCATAACAGTAAAAAAGATTTTCTAAATAAACCAGTTGAACATATTGATATAACGAAGTTTGATGCAAGGCCTATAATTTCTTCAATGGAAAAAATGTCTTTTGTATCTCGAGAAACAGCTAATGCTGCAAAAATCTATAATGAAATGCTAAGTGAAAAGGATTGTACTATTTTTTTGACATTAGCAGGTTCAACATCTGCAGCTGGATGCATGCATATTTATAGAGATTTAGTTAAATATAATATGGTCGATGCAATAGTCGCAACTGGAGCATCAATTATTGACATGGATTTTTTTGAGGCCTTAGGTTTTAAGCATTATCAAGGCTCTCAGTTTCAAGATGACACTGAATTAAGAAAAAATTATATCGATAGAATATATGACACTTATATTGATGAGGAGGAACTACAACATTGTGATAAAGTAATTGGAGAAATTGCTGATTCACTTGAACCACGACCCTACACATCAAGAGAATTTATCTTTGAACTTGGCAAATATTTAAAAAAAAATGCAAAGAAAAAAGGTTCTTTAATTGAAATGTCATATGACTACCACGTACCCATATTTTGTCCTGCATTCACAGACTCAAGTGCCGGGTTTGGGCTAGTAATGCATCAAGAAAAGAATCCAAAAAAACATATGACTATCGACTCAATAAGAGAATTTAGAGAATTAACTGAGATAAAGATAAGGTCCGAAGGGTCAGGCTTATTTATGATTGGTGGAGGCGTGCCGAAAAATTTTATTCAAGATACAGTAATTTGTGCAGAACTATTGGGTAAAGATGTAGACATGCATAAATATGCAATTCAATTAACAGTCGCTGATTCTAGAGATGGAGCTTGTAGCAGTTCCACTTTAAAAGAGGCAAGCTCCTGGGGTAAAGTTGATACTTCTAAAGAACAAATGGTTTTTGCTGAAGCTACAAGTGTATTACCTCTTATAGTGAGTGATGCTTACCATAGGGGTGAGTGGAAAAAAAGGAAAAGAAAAAACTTCTCAAAATTATTTTGATAAAATGACAAAAAAAACCAAGATTGGTTTAATTCAACTAAAAATTTCAAAAAATGTAGAATTAAACATAAAAAATTCTATTTCAAAAATTAAAGTTGCATCAAATAAAGGAGCTAAAATTATATGTGTCCCTGAACTATTTTTGTCTAAATATTTTTGTCAAACTGAAAAACATTCAAACTTTAAATTAGCCGAAAAAATTCCAAATAAAACAACTGATATTTTTTGCAAAACGGCAAAAGAATTTTCTGTTATTTTAGTTTTATCTTTATTTGAGAAAAAAATTTCTGGAATGTACCATAATACAGTTCTCATAATTAACGAAAAAGGAAAGATAATTAATAAATACAGAAAAATGCATATTCCTGATGACCCAGGATATTATGAAAAATTTTATTTTACACCTGGCGATCTTGGTTTTAAAAGTACTAGAACAAAGTATTGCAATATTGGATCTCTTATTTGTTGGGACCAATGGTTTCCTGAGGCAGCAAGAATAACAACTTTAAAAGGTGCAGATATTATTTTTTATCCTACTGCAATAGGATGGCACCCTAAAGAAAAAAAGAAATTTGGAAAAAAACAATTAGACTCGTGGATAACTATCCAGCGATCACATGCTATTGCAAATGGAGTATATGTTGCAGCAATAAACAGAGTTGGTATTGAAAGAAACGGTAAGACCAAAATTGATTTTTGGGGCAACTCATTTGTTTCAGATCCAAGTGGTAAAATTATTGGTAAATTAGGAAATAAAAAAGATGGTGTTCTAATCACGGAAATTGATTTAAGGAAAATTGAAAGTGCTAGACAACATTGGCCTTTTTTGAGAGATAGAAGAATTGATGCGTATAAAAGTATATTAAAAAATCCTAAAGATGAATAAAGCTATAAAAACTTGTAGCTTTATAATGCCTGGTGA
>CACLVA010000005.1 GCA_902610315.1 uncultured Pelagibacteraceae bacterium | reverse complement strand
TTTAAAGAGATTAATATTGATCTAATTGAAGAAGAAAAAAAAAATTTTTTATTTTTATTATCAAAGTAATAATATAATGGCTTAACTCCTAAAGTATCTCTCACTAAATATAATTTTTTATTTATTTTATCCCAAATACAAATTGAAAATATGCCTGATAATTTTTTGAAGGCTTCAGTATTAAATCTATCAAAAAGATGTAAAATGACTTCAGTATCTGAACTTGTATTAAATTTATATCCGAATGATTCTAATTCTTCTCTCAATGATCTAAAATTATATATTTCACCATTGTAAGAAATTATTAAATTTTTATAAGACATTGGTTGATTAGCATTTTCAGATAAATCTAAAATTGATAATCTATTATGTGAAATAGTTATATATTCATCGATATATATTCCCTCAGCATCTGGTCCCCTGTTGGCAGTAAATTTTTTCATATTAAGGATAAGTTTATTATCTGAAAAATTAAAGCCGTTAATACCACACATATACCAAACCTTATTTCATTATATTAAAATTGAAAATATAAAAGATTTCGATCTAGTACAAACAAGATTGTTTTGTATAATTTGTTATGTAAAATATGCTGGTTTTTATCTAAACAAAACTCCAGAAACTTACTCAACGTAAAACGTTTTCCAAGTGTGCGCCTTAGACGCTCAACTATCTATTCAGATAATAAACGAATTAAATTTAGTTATACATTGGATAATTTTAATTGTATGAATAGTTTTAATGAAAGTTTTAATAACTGGTGGTTGTGGTTTCGTAGGTACTAACCTCTCAATATTCTTAAAAAAAAAGGGGTACAATATTTCTACGCTTGATAATCTAAGTAGAAAAGGATCAATATTTAATTTTAAAATTTTAAAAAAACTAAAAATAAAAAACTATAGATTTGATATTTCAAATGGAAAAAAATTTAATGTGTTACCTCGATTCGATTTGATAATAGATTGCTGTGCAGAAGCTGCTGTGGAAGTTTCAAGAAAAGATGTAGATAGGGTTTTTAATACTAATTTATTAGGAACTTTAAATGTAATGAAAAAAGTTAAAAAAGATAAATCTAAAATAATCTTTTTATCTTCAAGCAGAGTTTATTCTATTAGTGCACTTAATAAATTAATTGCAAAAAAAGTTTTAAAAAAAAAAATAAAAACTAATATAGAAATAAAAGAAAATTTTAAATGTGATGAACCAAAATCTATTTATGGATTTACTAAACATGCATCCGAGATGTTGATTGAAGAATTTTCATTCACATACGATTTAAAATATATAATTAATAGGTGTGGAGTAATATCTGGACCTTTGCAGTTTGGTAAGCAAGATCAAGGATTTGTAAGTTTATGGTTATGGAGACATATAAATAAAAAGAAAATAAGTTATATTGGATATGGTGGAAATGGTTATCAAGTAAGAGATGTTTTGCACATAAATGATCTTTGTATGCTCGTATACCAACAAATAATAAAATTTCATAAAATATACAATGAACGGTTCAATGTTGGTGGCGGCAGGAAATCTGCTACCTCCCTAAAGAAATTAACTAAAATTTGTGAAAATTTAACAGGAAATAAAATTATGACATCTTCAATAAAAAAAACATCAACTTATGATATACCTTATTATGTGTCTAGTAATTCTAAAGTTACAAAATTTTATAACTGGAGACCTAGAAAAAAAATTCTTGATATCGCTAATGATACCTATAAATGGCTTATTAATAATAAATATAATTTGAAAAAATACTTTTAATGTCATTAGTTCTTATAACAGGCTCGAGTGGATTAGTTGGTTCTGAGTCGGTTGATTTTTTTTGCCAAAAGGGTTTTGATGTAGTAGGAGTGGATAACGACTTAAGAAAACATTTTTTTGGAAAAAAAGCCTCAACCAAATGGCAAACTAAAATACTTTTAAATAGACATAAAAATTTTAAAAATTTTAATATTGATGTTAGAAACTATCCTAGTTTAAAAAAAATATTTAACTTTTTTAAAAAAAAAATATGTCTGATTATTCACTGTGCTGCTCAGCCATCTCATGATTATGGTAAAAATTATCCCATCTTAGATTTTAACGTTAATGCTACAGGAACATTAAATCTATTAGAGCTAACAAAAAAGTTCTGTCCAGACGCTCCTTTCATTTTTATGTCCACCAACAAAGTTTATGGTGATAATCCTAACAGAATTCCTTTAATTAAAAAAAAATTTAGATACGAGGTAGGTAAAAAAAGCGAATATTTTAAAGGTATCAATGAAGGATTTTCAATAGATAAGTGTACTCATAGTTTCTTTGGTGTCTCAAAAACATATGCTGATCTAATTGTTCAAGAGTATGGAAAAAATGTTGGTTTAAAAACAGTTTGTTTTAGAGCAGGATGTATAACTGGTCCAAAACATAGTGGAGCTGAATTACATGGTTTTCTATCTTATCTTGTTAAAAAATGTATTACAAACAAATCCTATAAAATAATAGGTTACGAAGGTAAACAGGTAAGAGACAATATTCACAGTTATGATTTAGTAAAATGTTTTTGGGAATTTTTTAAAAAACCTAAACGAGGGGAAGTTTACAATATTGGTGGTGGCAGATATTCCAATTGTTCAATTATTGAGGCAATAAATCTTTTGGAGTCTAAATCAGGATTAAAAATAAAAAAAAATTACATTAGAAAGAATAGAGTCGGTGATCATATTTGGTATATTACAGATAACTCAAAATTTAAAAAAGATTATCCAAATTGGAAACAAAATTATAATACAAAAAAAATAATTAATGAACTTATCGAAATAAATTAAAAGATAACTTTTTTTTTATAAAAAAAATATTTATTATATCTTTTGTTTTAACTTTATTTCTCAATATTCTACTTATTAATCTTAGATTTTTTTCTGATGGTTGACGTATTTCTGTATTTTTCTCTATTTTTAAATTTTCAAAGTGGATATTTCTTTCAGGATTTTTTTTATGAAATTCATTCACTGAATTAATTTTGTAACCCCAAATTTTAAATTTTTTTTTTATTTTTTTTAAATTGGTGGAATTGTAATACAAAGATAGTCTGGAGTTAATAGCTGATTCTAAAACTCCCTCTTGAACTAATTTTCTATATTTTCCTAGACCCTCGAATACTTTTAAATCGTTGCCTTGGGTGTCGCAATGAATATAACATATTTTACTGATTTTTTTTTTTTCACAAAATTCTTTTAGTGTTATTGTTTCAACTTTGATTTTTTTTTTTACTTTAATCCAATTAGAGATATTTTTTATTGAAAAGTTGTTTTGATTTTTTAAAAAAAGTAATGTTTGTTTTTTTAATAATGTTTCAAATGTTTTCTTTTCACTTACAGATAGTTTTTTTTTAAATCTTTTATTTAATTTGTCCCTTAAGTCAAATGTAAATGATGGCGTAGATATTTCAAACTCAATTTTATCATGAAAATATGGATTCTGTTTTAATTTTTCAATGCCCTGATTTACAATTATATCGGAAACACGAGTTGGAGTTTCAAAAGGCAAAAATGAGTTTAAACTTAACCTGGTGTCAATGTATTGTTGACCAATAATACTATGCATAAGTTTATGTTTGGTCATATCTTTGTAACCCATAATAAACCTAGCTTCAGCCCAAACTTTATTTGTAATTAGTTCTTTATAAATAGACGAAGATAATTCAGACGGATGTTTGCCCAAGATTTCAACTGGGTTCCAATCAGGCATTTGACCTAATATAGTTGAATTACCGCTAACCCCACTTTTTTTTTTTAACAGTTTTCTTAATTTTAATGCTTCATTAGATAGTATTTTTGAATGCTTTGTAAAATTTAAAGTTTTCCATTTTTTAGTAGTAGTAATCAATCTTACCTGAAAAATATAAAGTTTAAGTTTTCTTGTTATTGCAAACTCTATGTCCAGATTGTCACTTTTAAGTTTTTTTTCTAAATCACTCACACCTTTAACTAATTTTTTAAATCTAGGTGAACGAACTTGATTTTTTTTCTGTTTAAAAATATATAAAATTCTATTAGAGAAAATACCTTGTCCAGAAGTTACCGTATTAGTTTTTCCCGTGACATCATCGTAGTTAACAACATAATAGTTATTTCCGTTTTCTATATCTTTTGTAAATATAACTCCGCTCATTGAAACATTAGTTATCATTTTTTGAATAATAACCTGATTTAAACTATTTTTTGGCCTGTAACTTTTTATCACTCTTGAAACATTCTTAAAAAATTTCTTTTTATCAAATATTCTTACGTTTAGTATCGACTCATATTTACCTGCCTGACTTTCGTAAACTTTGTCTTCACTTTTAGAGGAGGATCTTATAGCTACTCTGCAATTTTTAAATTTTTTTTTAATAATTTTATATATTTTATTTTTATTATTATCCCATTCTCTAACTTTAAATGAATAAGTTTTAGGAATATTATAATGGCCTTTAATTTTAGATAAAGAATTTATTACATCTGCCTTAGATTTATTATAAAAAAAATTTTTATTCATATTTTAATATCGTCTAAATACTTTTTCGCTCTAGTAATCAGTCTGTATTTTTTTGAAGTATCCAAAGCACTTATGGATAGCAATCTTCTTTTAACTCTGTTATTTTTTATTTTATCAATTTCATTTTTCCACGCAAAAGCATTTGAGTAATTTCTAACAAAAACGCAATTGTAATTTTTTTTTAAAACTTCTTTCAAGACATTTATTTCTGACGCAATTATGACTTTTCCGCTTGCTAAATAATCAAATAATTTTAATGGAGATGTATATTTTCCAATATCTCCAATATTTCCTGCAGAAGTAACCTTTTTTTTATAAGGCATTATTAATATATCCATTTTATTTATAAAAAATTTTATCTTTTCATTAGATATATATCCATTCACATTTAGATTACTGAAAAAATTTTTTTGTTGTAAATTTCTAATAATATTTTTTTCTGCACCAAAAATAAAGTAGTTATTAAATTTGTCTATATTTGACAAATTAATAATTAAATCTAAACCTCTAGAATTATTAACTAATCCAAAATATCCTATATTAAGTTTTTTATTTTTAAAATTAATTCTTACAACAGTATTTTCTAAAGATGTGCCACTAGGTAACACTATAATTTTTTTCTTATTGATATTGTATTTATTTATGTAATGTGTCTTTATAGAGTGTGTGATAGCAATAATTTTTACTACACTTTCTGAGTTTAAAAAATTAAAATTGTTTAATATAAAACGCACAATTCTACCTTCCATTGTCATATCGTGATGAAATTCGAAAATACATTTTTTTTTAATCAGCGTTAATAGAAAACATACAAAATAATTCCTCGTTATTATTAAATCTGATTTATATTTTAAAGCATAAAAAATAGATACAATTGAAAATAAATAATACATCAAACCAACAGGAAATTTTTTAAATATCTTAATTTTTTTGATAAAAAATTTTTTTTTGATTCCGTAAAATTTATAAGGGTTTAAATTTTTTAAACCTGTATTTGGAACAATTAAATTTACCGTATTGTTTAATATTGTAAACTGTTCACACATTTTAACTATTTGCAGAGAATTGGCATTTGATCCTGGTAGGGCAGAATTTGAAATGTATGAAATTTTCATAAGCCTAAATAAATACTAATACTTTAAAATCTCAATTTTATTAACATAATGAATTATTCTTTAATGTATTTTTTGAAAAAATATAATATCTATATTTCAAAAATATCAAATTTTTGTATTTAATGAGAGCAATTATATTAGTAGCTGGAAAAGGAAGTAGATTACCCAAAAAATATTCAAAACTACCAAAATCTTTTTTAAAACTAAACAATAAAAAATTAATAGATATTTTAATTGAGAATTTTAAAAGTGTTGGAATAAAAAAAATTTCTTTGGTCACAGGATATAAGTCAAATGTATTTAAAAAAATTAATCATAGTTTCACTGAATTTCATAATATAAAATGGAAAAACACTAATATGGTATATTCTTTAATGAGGGCAAAAAAATGGTTACTTAAATACCCTTGTATTGTGACTTATGGAGATATTCTTTATGAAAAGAAAGTCCTGGTTCAATTAATTAAAAAAAAAAATGATTTAGTTGTTTCATACGATAAGAACTGGAAAAAATTATGGTTAAAAAGATTTACTGATCCATTAAAAGACGCAGAGACTTTTAAAGTCAATAATAAAAGCTATATTAAAGAAATAGGGAATAAGACAAAAAATATTAATAATATAAAAGGGCAATACATGGGTTTAATTTTATTTAGACCAAAAGGATGGGAAAAGTTTTCAAAGTGTCTAAGAGAGGAATTTAAGAATAAAGTACAAAAAATTTACTTAACAGATGTTTTACAAAAATTGATTAAAAAAAATACCAAGATAAAAGCCGTAAAGTACACAGGCCATTGGGCTGAAGTTGATAACTCAAAAGATTATAAAATTATGAAAGAAATTTATAAGAAATTTTTTAAATAAATTAATGAAAATTTTAGTAACAGGATCCGCTGGATTTATTGGTTTTCACTTATGTTTAGAATTATTATCTAAGAATCATATTGTTTTTGGGTTGGATAATTTAAATAAATATTATTCCAGAAATTACAAACTTTATAGAACTAATTTATTGAATAAACATAAAAACTTTAAATTCATAAAACAGGATCTCAGAAATATTAATGAATTAAAAAGAAAATTAAATAAAATTGACGTTAAAGCAGTTTATCATTTGGCGTCACAGCCTGGAATTATGTATTCTTTTAAAAACCCAAATCAATATTTATCTAATAATATTTTAGCAACTAAAAATCTGATACAAATTTATAAATCAACCAACATAGAAAAGTTTTACTTTTCTTCATCAAGCTCTGTTTATGGAAACAAAAGAAAATTTCCTATAAAAGAAAACTACAAATTAAATCCTTTAAATTATTATGCTGAAACAAAAAAAAAATGTGAAAATCTTCTTATAAAAGGTTTTAAAGGTAATAAAATTGACTTAAAAATATTTAGACCTTTTACTGTCTACGGTCCATTTGGAAGACCCGATATGTTATTTTTAAGTTATTTTAACTCAATTAAAAGAAATAGTGTTTTTAATTTATATAATTATGGAAATTATGTAAGAGATTTTACCTATGTAAAAGATGTTGCGAATATTCTAACTTTATTTCTAAATGTACCTAAATCAAAAGATAAAGTTTTTAATATCTGTTCATCAAAACCAATTAGGATTAAAAAATTTATTCATTTAATTAATGAAAATTACAAAAGAAAGGTCAAACTAAATTATTTACCTACAAGAAAAGGTGAAATGTTGAGGACTTATGGATCAAACTATAAATTGAAAAAAAAAATAAAATTCAATAAATTTACATCAATTAAACAAGGTATAAAAAACACATTAAAATGGTACTTAAAATTTAAAAATAAAAATAATCTTAATATCTAATTTATTTGTGAAGATATAAATCTATAAATTTCTTGTATTCTTTAAGTACATTATCTTTATCGAATCTTTTTAAATTTTTTCTAGCATAGTGAACTTTATTTTTTAGTATCTTTGAATTTTCTTTATAAAATATGATCTTTTTGCTTAATTTTACATGATCTTTTACAGGCACTAATATACCACCTTTTCCGTTATTAAGAATTTCAGATGGACCTGTAGGACAGTTAGTTGAAATGATAAACTTTTTTAATGTTAAAGCTTCAAGTAAGACATTTGGTAAACCCTCAAACACTGAAGATAAGACTAGAATATCAGCTTTTAAAATATATGGAAAAGGATTTGAAATATCAGTCAATAGCTTTACGTTACTATTCAATTTATTGTTTTTAATATAATTTAATATATTTAACTTATTATATCCATCTCCAATTATTAATAACTTAAAGTTTATTTTATGTTTAATAGAGTTTAACGATTTAAGTAAAGTTAGATGATCTTTTTGATCGACAAGTCTTCCTACCGAAATAATATTAAGATATCCTTTTCTAAAAAATTTAAATTTAATTCTCTTTTTTGATAATTTTATAATTTCACTAGTGTTTAAAGGGTTGTAAATATGCTTAGCCTTTACTTTAAACAAATTTTCTATTTGCCTTTTAAAGGCTATACTGTTTACAATTATACCTTCTGCAAATTTAAAACCAAGCTTGTATAGTTTTTTTTTAAAAAAATTTTGTGACCATCCGTAGGGTGACGAGTTAGATCTGATTATTAATTTAAAACCAAATAGTTTGCTCAAATATGCACAATACATATTTGCTTGAAAACTTATAACTAATAAATTTTTATTTCTTAAAATTTCAATAATTAGTAATATAAGTGCAAGACCAAATTTTATTCTTCTAGTTAATTTATCCCAAAAATTCCATTTTAGACTTATAAATTCAATTTTTCTGTTAAACCTTTTCTTAAATTTTTTTGAAATTGTAATTACTTTTATTTTAGAATTATAATTTGCTAAATAATTTGAAATTAAAAAAAAATTTTTTTCAACTCCCCCTTTATCTATCGAGGGCATAAATAAAACAATGTCACGTTTCATTTTATTTATAATAATTATTCTCCAAAAACATAGATTACTTGTTTATTAATGTGACACATTTAAAATATTATTCACGAATTAAATAAACCAAAACTTTAAATTGATATTAGATACAAGACAAGATATTAATTTATAATAGAAATACAATAGTGAAATGAAAAAAAGTATTGTGTATTGGTCACCATGCCTAACCAAGGTTGGTACAATGAAATCTACGTTAAATTCTGCAATATCTCTTGCGAAATATTCAGAAAATTACGATGTAACTATTTTAAATGTGTTTGGTGAGTGGACTAAATTTAGAGGATATCTCGAAAAAAAAAATGTAAGATTGAAAAACCTTACATTCAATTACTATAACTTTCTCCCAAAATATGGATTTTTTAGTAGCAGATTTTCTTACATATTAATAATTCTAATTTCAATTCTACCTTTAATATTTTTTCTAAAGAAAAACAGGCCTAATTATTTTATTATTCATTTAATAACATCCTTACCTTTATTTTTAATAAATATTATTAATTTTCAAACAAAGGTAATATTAAGAATTTCGGGATACCCTAAAATGAATTTTTTAAGAAAAAAGCTTTGGGTTAATTCACAAAGTAAAATTTATAAAATTACTTGTCCAACTAACCAATTAAAAGAAGAATTGATAAATACTTGTATTTTTAAACCAGAGAAAATGGATATTTTGTCTGATGCTATAATTAACATTAGGGACGTTGTTAAGAAAAAGAATATTCCTGGTCTTGAAAACACCGAAAAAATTTTTAAAGATTACTACTTAGCAGCCGGTAGATATACAAAACAGAAAAATTTTATTTACTTAATCAGAGAATTCTCAAAATTTACAAAATTATATCCTGAAGAAAAACTTTTGATTATTGGAGAGGGTGAACAAAAAAAAAAAATGGAATACGAGATTGACAAATTAAATTTAAAAAAAAATATAAAATTATTAGAGCACACAGATAACATATTTTACTTTATGAAAAACGCTAAAGCCTTTATTTTGTCCTCAGTTTGGGAAGAGCCAGGTTTCGTAATAATCGAAGCTTCTTTTTGTAATACATTTATAATTTCGAGTAATTGCAAAAATGGACCTGAGGAGTTTTTAGAAAACGGATCTGCTGGTTTATTATTCGATAGCAATTCAAATAATAAATTATTCGAAAAATTAAAAAATCATAAAAACTTAGATGAAGACAAAATATTCAAGATGAAATTATCAGCAAAAAAAAATTCAAAAAAATTTACTATTTTTAACCATTTTTTAAGTCTTAATAAAATACTTCACAATTATTAAGATATTTTTTGATCTTTCTTATTTTAGTTTTTTTTTGATTTACTAGCTAATTTGGAACTTATATAACTAGCGCATCCTTTTGTTAGTACCATATTTATTAATGTCTAAGATAAATTAGTTAATTATAATAAAATATAATATCTAATCAAAAATTTAGGCAAATTAAAATAATTAAAATTATTAAATTCAGCATGAATGTTTCTGTAAAATATTTTATAACTTTAAAATTATTTACATTTAATAAAACTAAAATTAATTATGAAAAATATTGAGAGCAATACATTATTTATTTTAATATTGATTTTACCGTTATCAATTATATTTGGTTCATTAATATCTCTAATTAACATTTTATTTTTAGGATTTTTATATTTATATTTTTTTTTTAGATTTGAACATTTTAATTTTTTATTGAATAATAAAACAATTAAAATTTTTATAATCTTATATTTTTATCTATTATTTAATAATATAATATCCTTAAATTTTGAGATAGGTTTTTATAGAAATTTTGGTTTTTTTAGACTTATATTACTATTTTTAGCAATTAATTTTTTATTTTATCATTACGAAAAAAATAAAATGATCCTTTATTTTTGGACAGTGATAATTTCAGTTTTTGTATTTGATGTATATTTTGAGAGAATTACTGGTGCAAACATTTTTGGGTGGGGAGCAATCTCATTGAATGGTATACCACAGCCTCATGGAATTAGAGTTGTTAGTTTTTTTAAAGACGAACCAATAGCAGGAGCTTTTATGAACGGTTTCATTTTTTTAATTTTGGGCTTCATTTTAAATGTTTTTAAAAATGAAAAATTTGTAAAAATAATTTTCTTGTTATTTGCACTAGTATTTATTTTCTCAGTATTAATTACAGGTGAGAGATCAAACTCAATAAAAGCCGTGTTTGGTTTATTGTTATTTATATATATGATCGACGTTATAGATATGAAATCAAAAATAATCTTATCACTTACAATACCAATAATAATAATAATTACAGTATTAAATTCTGACTATCTTAAACACAGATATTTTGGTCAAATTTTTTCAAAAATTTACACAGAAAAAAATTTTAAATATTTTGAAAATAGCATATATATTAAATTATATAAATCAGGTTTCACAGTTTTTAAAAATTATCCATTGCTAGGAGTTGGCAACAAAAATTATAGAATAGAAACATGTGACAAGGAGAAGGTTAAAAAATACAATTATTTTTGTATTACACATCCTCACCAGATATACTTAGAATTTCTATCAGAACATGGATTAATTGGAACAATAATAATACTTTTTTTGTTTTTTGTTTTAATTTTTCAATTTTTAAAAATAATCATTCTCTCGCAAAACTATTTACAAATTGGTGCATTCTGCTTTTTATTATGCAACTTTTTACCGATCATTCCATCGGGTGCTTTTTTTAGTGATTTTAATATAACTTTGTTTGTTATAAACTTATCAATTATGTATGCGGTAAATAGAAAAACAAATGTTTTTTTTTCTAAAAAAGAGAGTTAAAAGAAGTATAAAATTTTAAATAAAGGGCCGTTAGCTCAATAGAAGAGTACTGCATTGACATTGCAGGGGTAGTTGGAGCGTAACCAACACGGCCCACCATAATATTAAAATTGAAAAAAAAGACATTTTGATATAGGAAATTGGTATGGGCCTGTAGCTCAGTTGGTTAGAGCAGTACACTCATAATGTATTGGTCCCAGGTTCGAGTCCTGGCGGGCCCACCACTTTAAATAAAATTACTAATAATTATTTTTTGTTAAATTCTTTCAAACTTGTAAAAAGAGCATTAATATCTCCACCATTATTTATAATGATAGAATTGAATTCTTCTCTTTGAGTTCTTGCTAAACTAAGACCTTCAATAATTAGGTCTCTAATTAGTGGTTTAGATGGATCTCTTGTGTAGACTCTCCAATCTATTGCAACCTCGGGTCTATCGGATGTTGCTAAAAGCTTGCTTTTTACAATAGTATATTTCTCATTTTTAATATCTTCAGAAATCACAACAATTTTTGCCTCTTTGTATTCAACTAATCTTGTTGAAAAACTTTTCAGAAAGTATTCTCTAAAAATCTTTTTAAATTCGTTTTTTTGATTATCATTTAAATTTTTTCTATGTTTGCCTAAAGTGTAAAAACCAATGCCATCTATATCAACTGAATTTTCTCCAATTTTAACAAGTTCTTGGATCTTAATTTCTCTTGTATCTTTACTAGATAAAATATTGCTAGCTTTATTAGTGATATCATCAATAAAATTAGATGATGTACTTGCTATCGTGTTTGAGTATAAGCTTACAAAAAATAGTACGGTTATGAATACTAAATTTAGTCTCAATTTTTTCATATTTGTGTTTTTTATTTATCTAAAGAGTCCCAATCACTGTCATCTAAGGTATCAGTCTTAACTTTAAGATTTTTGATTTTTCTATCTCGATCTTGAAGATATAAACTTCTTACGGTCGCATAAAAATCTACAGAAGTTTTTTCTAAACTATCAAAAGACTCTAAATTTTTTGCCCTAAAATCTACTCCCTCAGTTAATTTAGAATAATAATAATCAGACTCTTTAAAATATTGTGTGTCATTTTTAACTGTTACGTTGTACCAAGCATCCCCACCACTCATTGATACTATAGAGCCAACTGCATCTCTTACAGTTGATGGACCAATAACTGGCAAAACTAGGTAACAGCCTTCTCCTATACCCATCGCCCCAAAAGTTTGACCAAAATCCTCTTTATCTAATTTTTCAAATCCTAAAGCATTAGCTGGATCAAATATTCCAACTATTCCTATTGTAGTATTTATAATTAAACGTATTGTATTATTTCCTGCTGATCTAAAATCACCTTGTAATATATTGTTTGGAATTGTTACTAAGTTCGATAAATTATTTAATGCATTACTAGTTCCAGCCCTGACTGGTGATGGAAGTTTTCTATATCCAGCAGCAACAGGTCTAAACAATACTTTATCTAAAGCCATGTTAAATGCAAAAGTTGCACGATTAATTTTTTCAAAACAATCTTTAACTTCCCTCTCCTCACTGTGTGAAAAAGATACAACTAATGATTGTATCAATAAAATAAATAAAAATATCTTCAAGCGTTTAATCATTTAAGTCTCTATAATCTATATTTTAACAAAGTAAATTGATAATTTAAATAACATTATGTATTAAAAATACCCGTAAATGAAAGAAATTAAACAATTTTATTCTCAAAACTTTGACCCAATTAAAAGAAAAAAAAAAAACATAAAATTTGTGGTTTTTCATTATACTGGAATGAAAACAGAAAATTCTGCACTTAAAAGATTATCAGATAACAACTCTAAAGTAAGCTGTCATTACTTTATTAAAAAAAATGGATCTATAATTCGCTTGGTTCCAGATCTTTATGTTTCATGGCATGCAGGGATTTCACATTGGAAAAAACTTAAAAAATTAAATAAATTTTCAATTGGAATTGAAATCCATAACCCCGGTCATCAATTTAAATACAAGAGCTTTAATAAAAAGCAAATAAATTCTATTAAATATTTGTCATTAAAATTAGCGAAAAAATACAATCTTAAAAGAGAGCATTATTTGGGACACTCAGATATTGCCGCAGACAGAAAAAAAGATCCAGGCGAAAAATTTCCATGGGAGTTTTTATCAAAATATCGTATCGGTTTATGGCACTCCTTAGATAAAAAACTTTTAAAGAAATACCGACTAAAAAAAATTAATAATTTAGACAAAATATTATTTTTGAAATATTTAACCAAAATTGGTTATTTCTTTAAAAAAAAGAAAACTAATTCAATATCATTTATTACTAAAGCTTTTCAAAGAAGGTTTAGACCGCAGTTGATCAATGGAAAAATAGATCTTGAATGTTTAGAAATAGCAAAAAATTTAGTTAAATACAGACTTAATTAGTATTGAAAACTTAAAAAAATAATATAATTTCAAACTGCCAGATAAATGACTTATCGCTTTATTAATTTATAAAGAGGAAAGTCCGGGCTTTACAAGGACACAGTGCCAGGTAACACCTGGCGGGGGAAACCCTAGGGACAGTGCCACAGAAAATAAACCGCCTTATCAAGGCAAGGGTGAAAAGGTGTGGTAAGAGCACACCGGCTTTATTGGTAACAATGAGCGCATGGAAAACCCCACTGGAAGCAAGACCAAATAGAGATGACATTGTTAATAGCTAAAAACAGTCTTTGGTTAGTCATCAGGGTTGGTTGCTTGAGCTTTAAGGAGACTTAAAGCCTAGATAAATGATAAGTTTAAATGACAGAACCCGGCTTATAGTTTATCTGGCATATCCACAAAAACATTAAAGTTTCATATTTGTTCTAATTTCTTTTTGATTAGAAACAACTATTGACTGCAATACAAAAAACCCATAATATCCCATATGTTCCCAAATTAAGGGATAAGGGAAATTATGAAATATGTTTTTATCTACGTACCAAAACAAATTAGACAAAAAGGGACGGGTATCTGTGCCAGCTAGCTTTAGATCTTATTTATCTAATTTAGGTTATAATGGAGTAATTTGCTATCCATCTTTTAATAATAACTGTATAGAGGCATGGCCTCAAGACCGAATAGAAAAAATTTCTAATGCGATTGACTCTCTAAATCCATTTGAGGAAAAAAAAGATTATTTTGCAACCTCAATACTTTCAGAAAGCATTAACTTACAATTTGATAGTGAGGGAAGAATTTTAATTACTAATAAACTTTTAAAACATGCGAAAATTAAAAACAGTATATTATTTGTTGGGCAAGGAAAAACATTCCAAATATGGGAGCCTAACAACTACGAAAAATTTAAGGTTACTGCAAAAAGAAAATCAAATATTCACAGATCTAGCCTTAAATGGGAAACCAAATTAGATAACTAAAAGGGGGAAGTATGACAATAAACTTTAAAACACCAGATATCAGAGAGTTAAAACCAAGAATATTAGTACTTGGCGTCGGAGGTGCTGGAGGAAATGCAATAAATGGAATGATTGATAACGGATTACAGGGAGTAGAATTTATTGCTGTAAATACTGACGCGCAAGATTTGAAACATAGTAAAGCAAAACAAAAAATTCAGATTGGATTAAATTTAACAAAAGGTTTAGGCGCTGGCTCAAAATTAGATATTGGTCAAGCTGCTGCAGATGAATCCTTAAACGATATTATAAATGTTTTACAAGGTGCAAACATGGTATTTATTACTGCTGGCATGGGTGGAGGAACCGGCACAGGCTCTGCTCATGTAATTGCTAGAGCAGCCAAGGAATTAAATATTCTTACTGTTGGTGTTGTTACATTACCATTTTTATATGAAGGCCCATCAAGGATGAGAAGGGCTCAGCAAGGATTAGAAGAACTTAGAAAACATGTTGATACAATTATTGTAATTCCTAATCAAAATCTTTTTAAGGTTGCAAGTGAACAAACAACTTTTGAAGAGTCTTTTGCACTTTCAAACCATGTCTTGCTTCACGGCGTACAAAGTATAACAGATTTAATGGTTAGACCAGGACTTATAAATCTAGATTTTGCAGATGTTGAACATGTAATGAGCTCAATGGGCAAAGCTATGATGGGAACTGGAGAAGCTGAGGGAGAAGGAAGAGCTGCTAAAGCTGCAGAAATGGCAATTACCAATCAGCTTATTGATGATTATACTTTAAAGGGTGCAAAAGGATTACTTGTAAATATTACAGGTGGAAAAGATCTTAAACTTTTTGAAGTGGATGAGGCAGTCAATAAAGTTAGAGCCGAAGTTGATCCTGAAGCTGAATTAATTATAGGTGCAATAACTGACCCTCAATTAGAAGGTATAATGAGAGTTTCAATTGTTGCTACAGCTCTTGACGGACAACAGCCAGAGTCAAAATCTGTAATTAACATGGTTCATAGAATTCAAAACAGGAACCCCGGTTATTATGATGTGTCTGCCGTTCAAAAAAATAATGCATACAGTAATACCAACAGTTTCATTTCTAGTACAAGCGGAGCTAATGCTTTACAGGTTGAAAATGAACAAATTAAGGAAACCGAAAATGAGTTACTAAATTCTATGGTAAATGAAAATATGGCTGTAGACAATTTAACAACAGAAATTGCTGAAGATAAAACTTTTAGTGATTCAGTTAAAAGCCAAGAGACACCTCTAAACTTGGAGGAAACAAACGAGTTTGGTCAAAATGATAATGAAAACTCAAATGGACTTGAAAATTTTGAGTTGAGTGAAGAAAGCCCACAACTCTTTAATGATCATTACGAAACTGAAAATGAAACCAAGGAAGAAAACCTCAATTTAGAAACTGACGAGGAAGAATTAGAAATTCCTGCATTTTTACGAAGACAAAAAAATTAATGGTCTTTGAAAAAATAAATGAGTGCCACTATTGTACCAGAGAATAATTTACATTATCCGGTACTACTTAAAGAAGTATTAAGTATTATTTCCCCTCAAAATGGTGGCACTTTTATTGACTGTACTTTTGGTCAAGGAGGATATTCAAAAAAAATATTACAGTTTCCAAAAGCAAAAGTTATAGCCTTTGATAGAGACCAAAGATCAAAATTAATAGCAGACAAGTTAAAAAAAAAATTTAAAGATAGGTTTGAATTTTTCAACAGAAAATTTAGCGAAATTGATAATATTAAAACTTCAGATCAAATTAAGGGTATTATATTTGACTTAGGCTTTTCTTATAGTCAAATTAAAGATCCCTCAATAGGACTATCATTTAATCATAAAGGTAAGCTTAATATGAAAATGGGTCTAAATAAATTTTCAGCACAAGATATAATCAAAAATTTATCAGCAAACGAATTGGAGAAAATATTTAAATATTATGGTGAGGAAAAACATTCAAAAATGATATCAAAAAAAATAGTAAAAGAGAGAAAATATAAAGAGATTCTTACAGAAGATCTTGTGGACATAATAAATTTAACAAAAAAAAATTATACAAAAAAAAATAAATCTACTAAAATTTTTCAAGCACTTAGAATATTGGTCAACAACGAGATAAGTGAATTAATCTTAGGATTATCAAAATCGTCTAATTTAATTTCAAATAATGGTGTAATTGCTGTAGTATCTTTTCATTCAATAGAAGACAAAATTTGTAAATTTTTTTTTAATGAGATATCTAGTTTAAGAAAAGTTTCTAGATATTTACCAATCAATAATTTTAATGATGTTTCTTTTAATCTAATAAAAAAAAAACCTATAACACCCTCAATAACTGAAATAGAAAAAAATGCACCCTCTAGATCAGCAAAATTAAGAGCTGTTAAAAGATCAGGTACTAATAAAATAGATACAGGGTTTATTTTTCAAAAATTTAAATTCCTTTTAGAAATAGAAAAAATTACATCTAAGTTATGAAAAATTATATTATTATCACATTTTTATTGATTTTGATTATTTTTACCTCTTTAGTCAAAACCTCAACTAGAGATCTTGAGGCTAAAATTTTCACAAATGAGGAGGAAATAAAATTATTGTCAGATAAAAAAGAGTTAATGCTATTAGAGCATAATTATTTAAGCTCACCAGAAAGACTATATGAGTTAAAAAATTCATTATTTAATGAAAATTTGATCCCATTAGATTTAAAAAGATTCATTTTTTTAAAAAATCATGAGTAGAGATAAAAGCAGCAAATTTATAATAAATAAATTAAATTCAGATTTAGGCGATTTTAGCCAAAAAAAATTTAATATAAATTTAAATAGAGTAGCATTTATTTTTTTAGTTATATTAATATTTATAATTTTATATTCAACTAGGGTTGTTTATTTATCCTCTAAGACTCTACAGACTAATTCATATAAAATTGGCAGAATTAATAGAGCTGATATTACTGATAGAAACGGAAATTTTATTAGCAAATCTGTATTTACCTCAAACATAGGTATAGATCCAAAGTTAGTAAGAGATAAAAAAAAATTATTGTTGAAATTGAAATATACTTTTCCAGAAAGAGATTTTGTGGAAATTGAAAAAAAAATAAATGGAAAAAAATTTTTTTATATAGAAAAAAAAGTGACACCTGAGAGGTACTATCAATTAAAACTTTTAGGTGAAAAATCTATAAGAATGGAGCAAAAAATCACTAGAATTTATCCAGATAAAAATCTTTTTTCACATGTGGTAGGACAAATTGATGATGATAATAACGGCATTTCTGGACTTGAAAAATCTTTCGACAAAACATTAAAAGATGGAAGAAATAGTCTTACCCTAACTCTTGATAAAGAACTACAATTTATAATTAGAGATGAATTAATAAATGCACAAAAAATTTTTAAAAATATTGGTGGGGCTGGAATATTAATGAATATAAATAATGGTGAAATTCTCTCTTTGGTTTCTGTGCCAGATTTCAACCTAAATGTTAGAAAAGATATATCTGATAAAAATTATATTAATCGCGCAACAAAAGGTGTTTACGAGTTAGGTTCAGTTTTTAAATCTTTTACTATAGCGGCAGGTCTTAATTATGGTCTTATCTCAACTGACGATATGTTCTTAAATCTCGAAAAAAAATTGAAATGTGGCAGAAGAACTATCTCAGAATATGACGAAAACTTATCAAAAGATTTAAGTGTTGAGGACATATTAGTGCATTCGAGCAATATAGGATCGGTTAAAATTGGCCAAATTATTGGTCAAGAAAAATTACAGACATTTTTAAAAAAAATTGGAATCTTAAGTCAGTTAGATTTTGATATAGAAGAGACTGGTAAGCCTTTGCCTTTTAAATGGAGAGATTGTAAATTAGAAACCATATCATATGGACATGGAGTTACTACAACACCAATACAATTAGCAAAGGGCTATGCTATTTTAGCTAATGGAGGGTATGACGTTAAGCCAACATTGATAAAAAAAAAAATTTATAATTCGCAAAAAAAAAGAATTTTAAACAGAGATGTTAGTAATAAAATAAATAGAATGTTAAGAAAAGTTGTAACGCAGGGAACTGCCACTCTTTCTGATGTAGAAGGTTACGAGATTGGTGGTAAAACTGGTACAGCTCAGATTGTTGAAAATGGAGCTTATACTAATAAAAAAATTAATACATTTGCTTCAATCTTTCCCTCTTCAAATCCAAAATATGTCTTAATAATACTTCTAGAAGATACAAAGCTTTCAAAAGACTACATTTATAAATATAGAAATAAAACTGGGTCTTACAAAGGAACACCTTTCAATACAGCGGGATGGACGTCTGTAGAAATAACTGGAAAAATTATAGATAAAATAGGACCAATTTTAGCCACAAAGTACTAAGAATTTAAATAAATGCTACTAGGAAAAGTTTTTAAAAATATAGACCAAAAATACAAGAATATACATTTCAAAGGGATTAGATTTAATAGCAAAGAATGTAAACCAAATGACATTTTTTTTGCTATTAAAGGAAGCAACTCCGATGGAAACAAGTATATTTATGATGCAATAGATAATGGAGCAAAAATAATTGTATCTAATCTTAAGTTCAAGAAATTTAATATAAAAAAAGTTTTATTTATTCACAGCAAAAACCCTAGAAAAATGTTGTCGTATACCGCTAGTCAATTTTTTAAATTAAAACCAAAAAATATAATTGGTGTGACAGGAACAAATGGAAAAACTTCTATAGCAAATTTCTATCAGCAAATATTAAACTTAAATAATAAAAAAGTAGCTTCAATTGGAACACTTGGTATATTATCAAAAAAATTAAATTTAAAAACAAAGAATACGACTATAGATCCAGTTAGTATTCATCGAACATTACAAAAACTCAAACAGTTAAGTATTGATAACGTAATATTAGAGGCATCAAGCCACGGATTAAAACAGCACAGGTTGAATAATATCAAATTTAAAACAGCATTATTTACAAATTTATCGAGAGATCACTTAGATTACCATAAAAATATTAAGGATTATTTAAATTCAAAACTTATTTTATTTAATAATTTAGTAAATATCAAAGGTAATATTATATTTGACGAAAAAACTAAAGAAGCGAAACAATTAAAAATTATATCTACAAAGAGAAAATTAAAAAAATATACATTCGGTTCCAATAAATCTTTTATTAAAATTACAAATATACAGAAATTTAATGATCAAAATAAAATTTATTGTCTAATTAACGGAAAAAAATACTCTTTTAAAACATCTCTTATTGGAAAAATTCAAATTAAGAATTTAATGTTTGCAATAATAGCAGCTTATTTATCTAACTTAAAGATAGAGAAAATTTTAAAGTCAATTCATAAAGTAAAACCAATTACAGGGAGATTTGAAAAAATTGGCAATTTAAAAAACAATTCAAAAGTTATACTTGATTATGCGCACACTCCAAATGCATTAAAAACCGCAATATTAGATATAAAGGAAGAATTTCCATTAAGTAAAATTTCGTTAGTTTTTGGTTGCGGTGGCAATAGAGATAAAGACAAAAGACCCATAATGGGATCAATAGCAAAAAAATATTGTGACACAATATATTTAACCGATGATAACCCAAGGACAGAAAACCCAGGGTTAATAAGAAATCAAATCAAAAAAGGTTTAAAGAATAAAAAATTTTTTGAAATTTCGTCAAGATCGAAAGCTATTTATCATGCTATTAATAATCTAGACTCAGGTGATATTTTAATAGTTGCAGGCAAAGGTCACGAAAATTATCAGGAATATAAAAAAAATAAATTTTTTTCAGATAAAATAGAAATTTTAAGATCAATTTCTGATAAAAATAAAAATCTGTCAAAATCAATTAAAACAAATATTTTAAAAGAAACACTAAGATCCAAAATTGTTAATATAAAAAAAAAAATTAATTTAGCTTCAATAAATTCAAAAAAAATGACTGACAAATCAATATTTATTGGAGTAAAAGGTAAGAAATATGACGGTAATAAATTTGGTAATGACGCTATAAGAAATGGCGCAATTTTAGCCATTACAAATAAAAAAAGTTATAATTCAAAAACAATATTTCAAAAAAATCCTTTAAAGTCTTTTAGTAAAATAAGTTCAATTTATAGAAAATCTTTTAACGCTAATACTATTGCTATAACAGGTTCATCTGGCAAGACATCAGTAAAGGAATTAACTGGTTTTTGTCTAAATAAATTAGAAAAAACATATTTTTCAAAAAGATCTTATAACAATAAATATGGAGTCCCATTGAGCATCTTCAACGCACCAGAACAAAGTAATTTTAATGTTTTAGAAGTTGGAATGAGTAAGAAAGGTGAAATTGACTCTTTAACTAAATTAATTCGACCGAACTTAGGTTTAATAACAAATATTTCGTATGCACATATCCAAAATTTTAAAAATTTAAACCAAATTGCTAAAGCTAAGGGGGAAATGATTAATAATATTATTCCTAATGGGACAATGATTATAAATATGGATGACAAATATTATAAATATTTTTTAAAAAAAACTATTAAGAATAAACTTAAAAAGTTTACCTTTAGCAAAAGAAACCACAAAGCTGATATTACCTTTTTGAGACAGAAAAATAATAAAAATGCTTATTTATTTAAAATAAAAATTAAAGGGATTATTAAAAGTTTTATAATTTCCAAAGAATTATCAAATTATAAAGAAAATATTCTCGCTTCTTTAAGTATAATTACTAATTATTATGATCCTGAAAAATTAAAAAAAAATTTATTTGAGGGTTTTCGTATTCCTAAAAGCAGAGGATCATTAATTAAATATAAAAAAGGCTCAAAAAAACTAACTGTTCTTGATGAAAGTTACAATTCTAATCCTTTATCATTAAAATTTGCATTACAAAGATTTAATTCAATTAATATCAAAACAAAAAAAAAGTTTCTTTTAATTGGAGATATGCTCGAACTCGGCAATTATTCAAGAAAATTGCACATGGAAATTGCAAAATTTATTAATAATGCAAAAGTCAATAAAACATATGTATACGGGGATCACACTGTGCACACATTTAACAAATTAAAACCACAAATAAAAGGAAGAATATTGACGAATACTATGGACATCTACAATTTAATTAATAAAGATTTGCCAAACAATAGTTTATTAATGGTAAAAGGATCTAACTCAACAGGCTTAAATAAAATAATTCGGAAATTATAATGTTGTACGATTTATTAATTAGTTATTCAGATACTTATTCTTTTTTAAATTTTTTTAACTTTTTAACTGTTAGAACAGGTTTAGCGGTAATTACAGCGATGTTAATAGTTTTTCTAATTGGTGATAAGTTTATAATTTATTTTTCAACAAAAAAAATAACTAATCCTATACGAACAGATGGTCCCAAAGATCATCTTATAAAAAAAATAGGAACTCCAACAATGGGCGGACTTTTGATTTTAATTGGGTTGTTTAGTGGAGTACTTTTATGGTCCGATTTAAAAAATCCTTATAACTGGTTATTAATTTTTATCACTTTTTCATTTGGAGCTCTGGGTGCATTTGATGACTACTTGAAAATAAAAAGTAGAACTTCACACGGAATTTCATCAAAATTAAAATTTTTGTTTCAAATTTTTCTAGGTTTAATTTCATTAATTATTTTATATAACTTCATAGATTCAGATATAACAAACAATCTTTATTTTCCTTTCTTTAAAAATTTAGTAGTAAATCTTGGTTGGTTTTTTGTACCTTTTTATTTGTTTGTAATTGTTGGTTCATCTAATGCTGTAAATTTAACAGATGGACTTGATGGTTTAGCAACAGTCCCAGTTATTTTAGTTGCAGGCTGTTTTGCATTCATTAGTTATGTTTCTGGAAACATTATTTTTGCAGAATATTTGTTAATTCCCTATATTGAGGGAGTAGGCGATGTAGCAGTATTTTGTGGCGCAATAATTGGTGCATCTATTGGCTTTTTATGGTTCAACGCTCCACCTGCAAAAATATTTATGGGTGACACTGGTTCACTTGCTTTAGGTGGTTCTTTAGGAGCTGTTGGAGTTGTGACAAAACATGAAATTGTTTTAGCAATAACTGGAGGGCTTTTTGTCTTAGAGGCAGTATCTGTAATTGTACAGGTTGTGTCTTTTAAATTAACCGGAAAAAGAATTTTTATGATGGCACCTATTCATCACCATTTTGAAAAAAAAGGTTGGCCAGAGTCTACAGTCGTTATTAGGTTTTGGATTATTTCGCTGATTTTGGCAATGATAGGACTAGCAACATTAAAATTGAGATAATGTTAAACAAAACTTTCGTAAATAAAAAAATTTTAATTTATGGTTTAGGTCTATCTGGTAATTCATGTTTAAAATATCTTTATAAAAAAAATAATATTAAGATTTTTGATGACAATAATTCTTTAAAAAATAATAAAAATAAAAAATTTTTCCTCGATAAAAAAAAAATTTTACAAAATAAATTTGATTATATTGTATTAAGCCCTGGTATAGATATTAAAAAATGTACTTTAAAAAATTATTTGATAAAAAATTTGAAAAGTATAATAACTGAATTAGATATCTTTTATCTATCCTATCCAAATAATATGAAAATCACAATTACTGGTACAAATGGAAAATCTACAACTTGTCAAATGTTATATAATATTTTTAAATTAAAAAATTTAGATGTTAGATTAGTCGGAAACATTGGTAAGCCACCATTAAAAGAGACAAAAATTAAAAAAAAAACAATATTTATAATTGAGGCATCATCCTACCAGATATCTTATAACAGGTATTTTAAAACTGATTTTGCTGTTATTTTAAATCTAAGTTTAGATCATTTAGAACGACACAAAAACATTACTCAGTATGCAAAGGCAAAAGTCAAATTAATATGTGATCAAGAAAAAAATAAATTATCACTTATAGATAAAAACAGCCTGATTATAAGTAAACAAATAAAAAAAAAAAAGATCAAATCCAAATTAATAAAATTGAATTATAATAAATTAAAATATTTCAAAAAAAAAATTTATAATAAATATTTATTAGATAATAATAATTTGAATAATATTCATTTTGTGTATGAAATATCGAAAAAATTCAAAATATCTGATCACACAATCTTTAAGTCTCTTAATTTATTCAAGGGATTAAAGTTCAGAAAACAAATTATAATTGATAAGCCAGAGCTAAAAATAATCAATGACTCAAAATCAACCAGTTTTTCATCTACAAATACACTCCTATCAACTTATGAGAATATTTATTGGATTGTTGGCGGCATGTTTAAAAAAGGTGATAAATTCGCACTAAAAAAAAAATATTATAAAAATGTAAAAGCATACATAATTGGTTTAAATAAAAAAAGCTTTATTGACCAATTCAAAAATAAGATAGAATTTAAATATTTAAAAAATTTAAAAAAGGCAATTTTGAATATAAAAAATGATATAAAAAAAGATCCAAATAATAAAACAATTTTATTTAGTCCAGCTGCTGCCTCTTTTGACCAATTTAAAAATTTTGAGCATAGAGGTAAATATTTCAATTCTTTAATAAAAAAAATAAATTTTAATGAATAAAAATTATTATAATAATTTTATTTATGATTGGTGGAAAAATTTAGACAAGGTTATTCTATTTTTATTTATATCTCTAATAATTTTAGGTATATTTTTCTCTTTAGTATCTACGTCTTTAATTGCATCATCAAAATTCGGTACAAATAATTATTATTTCTTTTTAAGACATCTGATTTATATATTTTTAAGTTTGATTTTAATCATCTTTTTTTCTGCAATCAGTGAAAAAAAAATTTATGTTATAGCAACATTATTATTTTTTATTTTTTTTATTTCATTATTATTAGTGCCAATTATTGGTGAAGAGATAAAAGGTTCAAAAAGATGGTTAGATTTTCCAATAATCCCAAGATTTCAACCGATAGAGTTTTTAAAGCCATTTTTAATAATATTTCTATCACTAATTATAGGTTCTAGATTTACTTCAAATAATTATTTTAAATTTTTGCTAAGCGCTTGCATTGTTTTACCCATTTTAATGTTATTAATGCTGCAACCTGATATAGGACAAACTTTATTAATTTCTTCCGTTTGGTTAAGTTTAATATTTGTATCAGGAATAAATTTATTTTTTTTAAATATTTTAATTTTTTTCTCTTTATTAATATTAAGTTATTTTATTTTTTATTTACCAAAATTTTCATATATTAAATATAGGATATCAAATTTTTTTGACTTATCATCAAAGGGCAATTATCAATCACAAAAAGCAACCGACGCAATTGTAGATGGGGGTTTTTTTGGAAAAGGCATAGGTGAGGGAATACTTAATGCTAGAGTCCCGGAAGCTCATACTGATTATGTTATATCAGTAATTTCTGAAGAATTTGGCATTTTGCTTATATTATTTATTTTGATGATTTTTCTAATTCTTTTATTCAAGGTTTTTAAAAAAATTCCTAACGAAAAAAATAATAGTAATAAACTTATTTTAATTGGCTCAATATTGTTAATAATATTTCAAGCATTAATTCATATAGGTGTAAATATAAGAATGTTACCTACTACTGGAATGACATTACCTTTTTTAAGTTATGGAGGGTCCTCACTATTAAGCTGTTCAGTACTCGCAGGATTGATATTAAATTTTACAAAAAGAAAGATTTAAATTTATGAAAAAAATATCAATTAGCACCGGAGGAACAGGGGGTCATGTGATTCCGGCCCGAGTGTTATATGATTATCTATCAGATAAAAACGATGTTATTATTACGAGTGATAACAGAGGATTAAATTATTTAGATAAAAATATATATAAAACCAAAACAATAGACGTACCTAAAATAACTAGAAACTTTTTAGATTTTATACCATTTTTAATTTTTTTTACATTTTCAATTATAAAGTCATATTTTTTTCTACGCCAAAAAAAAATTAAAATATTAATTTCTACAGGAGGATATATGTCCATACCTATTTGCTTAGCTGCTAGAATTTTAAAGCTAAAAATATTTCTATTTGAACCTAACTTAGTTTTGGGAAGAGCAAATCTCTTTTTGTTAAATTATTGTGACAAAATATTTACTTATAATAGAAATATTAAAAACTTACCTAAAAAAATGAGATTTAAAAATTTTGTAATAAAACCCTTAATAAGAAAAGATATTTTTTTAGCAAAGACTAAACCGAAAAAAAAACAAGTAAAATTTTCTATGCTAATAATAGGCGGGAGCCAGGGGGCAAAAAAATTTGACGACTTATTTAAAACAGATTTAATTAGATTATCTAAAAATTTTAAAATAAGATTATTTCATCAAACGAGTAATCAAAATTTAAAAGATCTCAAAAATTTCTATTATGATAATAGTATTAGCTCTCAAGTTTTTACATACACGAATCATTTGCATAGGATTATAAAAAAATGTGATTTTGTAATTACAAGATCTGGAGCCTCAACGATTAATGAACTAGTATTTTTAGAAAAACCTTTCTTAGCTATACCTTTCCCTTTTGCTAAGGATGATCATCAATATTATAATGCAAAATATTATGTAGAAAAAAAACTAGGATGGTTGATTAGAGAGAGCAAAGTTAAAAAAAATTTTTTATATAAATTTGTCAAAAATTTAATTAAAAACAAAAAATTGTTATCGCAAAAAAAAAAAAATATGCATAAATTTCATGAAAAATATGATTGGTACGAAAATTCTAATAAATTAAAAACTTTAATATAAAAATGAACATCAATTTAGCCAAATCAGAAATAATACATTTTGTTGGAATTGGGGGAATTGGAATGAGTGGTTTAGCTTTAATAATGAAGGGTCTAGGTTTTCATATTCAAGGTAGCGACCAATTACTTAATAAAAATATTGAAAGATTAAAAAAAAATAATATTAAATTTTTTTTAGGACATTCTAATTCAAATATTAAAAGAGCTACAATTTTAGTTATTTCATCCGCAATTAAAAATAATAACCCAGAGATTAAAGAAGCAAAAAAAAAAAATTTACCTATATATAAAAGAGGAGATATGCTGGCCCATATAACTTCTTTAAAAAAAAATATTGTAGTTGCAGGGTCCCACGGCAAAACTACCACGACCTCTTTAATTGCCTCTATTTTTGCAAAAGCTAAACTGGATCCAACAATTATAAATGGTGGGGTAATAAACTCTTTAGGCAATTCAGCTAAACTTGGAAAAAGTGAATGGAGTATTTTAGAATCGGATGAATCTGATGGAAGTTTTGTAAAAGTACCATCTACATATGCAGTAGTGACTAATATTGATAGAGAACATATGGACTATTACAAATCTTTAGATGACTTAAAAAAACATTTCGTTAAGTTTATGAAAAAAGTTCCATCTTTTGGTAAAACTTTTATTTGTATTGATGATAAAAATAACAGGGAGGTTTACAGAAAAATCAAAATTAAAAATATACTTACATATGGCTTTAATAGCAATTCTAACTTCAAAATTAAAAATACTTCATTTTTTAAGAATAAATCATTTTTTGATATTGAAATGCGTCTACCTAATAAAAAAAAAATGATCTTAAAAAAATTTGAAATTCCTTTAATTGGATCTCATAATATTAAAAATGCTACCGCCGCTATAGCTATTTCATACTTCATTGGAATTCCTTTAAGTATTTTAAAAAAGAGTCTAAAAAATTTTAAAGGTGTAGAGAGAAGATTTAATAAAATATTCAATTATAATGGTGCAGATATATATGATGATTACGCTCACCACCCGACTGAAATAAAAGAGGTTATAGATGGAGTTAAAAATAGCTACAAAGAAAAAAAAATAATCTGTATTTTTCAGCCACATAGAATATCTCGGTTGAATGATTTAAAAAAAGATTTTTGTTTATCATTCAAGAGGGCAAACTCAGTAATATTATGCCCAGTTTACAAAGCTGGTGAAAACATGAAATTGGACTTAAGTTATTATAATTTTTCAAAGCAAATTGCAAAAAAATCTAAAGTGCAGGTATTTCTTGTAAATAATCAATATGAGTTAGCGAAATTTTTAAAACAACATTTAAATTCAGATAATATTGCAATAGGGATGGGAGCTGGATCTATATCAAATTGGATAAAAGAATTACCTGTGTTAATTAAATAATGACCTTTAAAACTTTAAATAATTTTTCAAAAAATATAAAAGGCAAGTTAAGATTTGATTATTGTTTAAAAAATCATACTTGGTTTAACATTGGAGGAAATGCTAAAATTTTTTTTGTTCCAGAAACACTTAATGAATTAAGAGATTTTCTTTTAAACATTAAAAAAGATCATAAAAATTTATTTATTATGGGCGCTGGATCAAATTTATTAATTTCTGATAATACCAAAAACCGGATTTTTATTAAATTAGGTAAAAATTTTAACAAAATATCATTAACAAAAGATAACGTAATTATTGCCGGATGTTCAATTTTGGATAAAAATGTTTCAGATTTTGCATGTGAAAATCATTTAAGTGGTTTAGAATTTTTATCATGTATTCCTGGGACTGTAGGAGGTGGAATTAGAATGAATTCAGGATGTTTTGGTACTGAGTTTAAAGATGTTTTACTTTCAGTGCAGGTAATGGATTTCAGTGGAAGAGTACACACTATTAATTCAAAAGACGTAAATTTTGATTATAGAAAAACCGATTTACCTAAAAATCTTATTTTTTTAAGCGCCTCTTTCAAGACACATAAAAAAAGAAGGAATGAAATAATTGAAAATATTCATAAATTAAAAGAAAGAAAAAAAAATTCACAGCCTTTAAGAGTTAAAACAGGTGGTAGCACATTTAAAAATCCAATAAATCAATCAGAAAAAAAAGTTTGGGAACTAATTAAAGAAAGTGTTGATAATCAAGTAAGTTTTGGAGATGCTAAAATTTCTGAAAAACATAGTAATTTTTTTATTAATTCTAAAAATGCATCATTTGAAAATATGTACAATTTAATTAATTTTGTTAAATCAAAAGTAAAAAAAAAAACTGGAATAACCCTAGAATTAGAATTGGAAATTGTTAATTAAAATGAAAAAAAAAGTTTTAATTTTAGGAGGTGGGTACTCTAAAGAAAGATCTATAAGTCTTAGATCATCAAAAGCTATTATAAAAGCAATTAATAAAATTTATAAAATAAAATTTTGTGATCCTTGTCATGATTTATTTTCAACAATAGAAAATTTTAAACCAGATGTAGTTTTTAATGCTCTGCATGGTAGATTTGGTGAAGATGGCTACATTCAATCGGTTTTAGATATTTTAGGCATAAGATATACACATTCAGGTGTAATTTCGTCAATGTCTGCAATGGACAAAGAAATATCCAAAAAGATTTTTATTAAAAATAAGATATTAACGCCTAATTATATCAAATTAAAAAATAACAATGAGAATATTAATTACAGAAAAATCAAAAATTATTTAGATTATCCCGTAGTTATAAAACCACTTAATGAGGGATCTAGCCTGGATGTGTATATTTGTAACAATAAAGCAACATTAACAAACAACTTAAAAAAAATGAAGAATTATAGAGAAATACTCATCGAAAAATTTATTCCTGGGAGGGAAATTCAAGTAGCAATTATGGGAAGTAAAAAATTAGGAGCCATTGAACTTCGACCAAAAAGAAAATTTTATGATTACAAAGCGAAATATAATTCTAATGCAAAGACCAAACATATAATTCCAATTAATTTAAGTAAAAAAAATTTTAATAAAGTTAATCAAATTGCTTTCAAAGCACATAATCTTCTAAAATGTAGAGGTATTACTAGGTCAGATTTTAAGTTTTACAAAAACAAGTTTTATTTATTGGAGCTTAATACCCAGCCAGGAATGACCAACTTATCATTGGTCCCAGAAATAGCCTCTTATTATGGTGTAGACTTTAAGTCGTTAATTATTTGGATGATAAAAGATGCATCTAAAAATAGATAAAAATTTTAGATTTTTTACATATTGCTTAATAATATTATTTTTAACATCAATTAATAATTATAATTTGTATGATAAAAAAATATTTTATATTGATAAAGTTGAGGTTAATGGATTTTCAGAGAATAAGAATATCCTAATTAAAAAAGAAATAAAAAATATTCTTAATAAGAATATTTTTTTTATCGAAAAAAATTATTTTAAAGATTTTTATAATAGAAATGATACTAAAGATTTGATAATAAAAAAAATTTATCCTAACACTTTAATAATTAATTTTATTCCAGCTAAACCGATATGTATAATATTATTAGAAGATCGTAAAATTATTTTAGGAGATAATGGAAAAACATTAAATATCGAAAAAATAGAAAGAAAATTACCTAAAGTTTCTGGTTCTAAAAATTTCAGCGATATTCTTAAAGTAATAAATACATTAAAATTATCTAAGCTAGATTATAATAGAATCGATGAAATTGTTTTTTTTAAAAGTGGTAGATTCAATGTCAATTTAGAAAACAATATATCAATAAAATTCCCTATTAAATATACACAAGACATAATTAATTATAGTAGCAATTTATTAAATGATAAGAAATTTATTAACTCCAAAGTTATAGATTTAAGACTAGATAATAAAATTATAAAATATGAGTAATTCTAAGAATTCAAATTTCTATTTCGGCATTTCAGAAAAAAAAATTTATGTATGCTTTATCGATAATGGGAAAAATGAATTTAAAAATAGTGTGAATTTTGACATACCCGATAATTTAAATAATAATTTAAATTTTAAAATAATATTAAATCTTCTTAAAAAGAATATAAGAAAATTAGAAAAAAAATTAGATCTTTTTATATGTAGCGGAAATATATCAATTCAATCTGAATCTTACCAAAGTATAGTGTTTAGTGTCAAAGATATTTTTGATGAAAGAGAATTAGATAAAGAAGTTATAACCAAACTTATAAGAGGTGCAATGCAGCGATTTAATAATTTTGAAAAAAATTTGACAATACTGCATGTCATAATTAAAAAATATATCGTTGACAACAAAGTATATAATTCTTTTCCTGATTGTAAAAAATTTAAAAAGATTATACTAGAGTTAGAATTTGTTTGTTTAAACAAAAGTCTTATTCATAAAGTGAAAAATTTGTTTAATGAATGTAAGATTGATATAATAAAAATAGTGTCATATGATTATGCTAAAAAATTTTTAGATAATATAAAAGATGATACATTGTGTTTTTCTGCATATAAAATATTGAATGGTGCAAATCAATCTGAGGTTATCCTCACTGAAAATACTTCAGAAAAACAAGGTTTATTTGATAAAATATTCAACTTTTTTGATAATTAATTTGTATTCTTTTGTAACATTACTTGTTTTTCCATACTATCCGTAAATATTTATAAGACTTTAATGTCAGTTTTAAATCAAAAAACGATTAAAAAAAATATTAAATTTGAAGGTATAGGTCTTCACTCAGGAAAAAAAGTTTTAATGACTTTATTTCCAGCCCAGCCAAACACTGGGATAATATTTAAAAGATCAGATTTAAAAAATTACAATATGATTTATTCTAGCGTTTTTAATGTTTCAAACGCTTCTTATTGTACAAAATTAACAAACGAAAATGGTGTTACCGTATCTACTGTTGAGCACTTAATGGCAGCGCTTTGCGGGTTAGGTGTAGATAATCTACTAGTTGAGCTAAATTCAGAAGAACTACCGATTATGGATGGTTCTGCAAAGAATTTTGTTGAGGAAATAGAAAACACAGGTTTCACCATTAGCGATCAACCAATCAGAATTATTAAAATTAACAGAAAAATTTCTTATAATGATGGTGAAAAATTCATTACGTTTGAACCAAATAAAATTAGTTTAGAAATTGACTTTGAAATAAAATACAAACAAAATTCTATTTTAAATCAAAGAAATATTAAAAATATTTATATTGATGAATTAAAAGACATTTATAATTCTAGAACATTTTGTTTATTCGAGGACGTTGAAAAATTAAAAAAAATGGGATTAGCTCAGGGAGGAAGCTTGGATAATGCTATAGTATTAAAAGGTAACGAAATACTAAATAATGAAAAATTAAGAAATCCAAATGAATTTGTAAATCATAAAATTTTAGATTGTCTTGGTGATATATATTTATCTGGCTACAGAATGGTTGGTAAAATTACATCAAGTCAAGGTGGACACAATGTAACAAATCAAGGTTTAAGAGAATTATTTAGCAATAATGATAATTTTTCAATAATTGAATTAAAAGAAAAAAACATACCACATTCATTTTTGATCAAGAATCCTCTAAAATCTTCAGCATAAATACTTAAGCTTTTTAATTAATCTGTTAATAATCTAAATAAATGAACTTTTTAAAAAATTTTATTATTTATTTACTAATACTTTTTGTCATCTCTTGCTCAAGTGATAAAAAAGTTTCTGTCGTTAAAGAAAAAAATATTGAAACACAAATGATAGAGGCTTTCGAGGAGGGGTATAAAGAATTAGAAAACGGAGATGCATTATTTGCTGCAAAAAAATTTAATGAAGCTGAACTTTTATATCCACAATCTAATTGGGCACCTAAAGCAGCGTTAATGGCAGCTTACTCTTATTATTCTCAAGATTATTATTATGATGCTGAATACGAACTAAATAGATTTTTAAAAGTTTATCCAAACGAAAAAAATATTCCTTATGCCCATTATTTGCTAGGTATGGTCTATTACGAGAGAATTGTTGATGAAAAAAAAGATCTAGGACCGTTAGTCATGGCTGAAGAAAAATTTAAATATATTGAAAAAAATTATCCTGATACAGATTTCGCGTTAGATTCATCTTACAAATTAGATTTAATACAAGATTATCTTGCATCAAAAGAGATGTATATAGGAATTCACTATATGAAAAAAAAAAAATGGATTGCAGCAATTAATCGTTTCAAGAATGTTGTTAACAAATATGAGCAGACTTCTTTTATAGATGAGGCTCTTCATAGATTAGTAGAACTACACTATAAACTCGGACTTTTAGAGGAGTCCCAAAAATATGCTTCATTATTAGGATACAATTACCAATCTAGTGAATGGTATTCTAAAAGTTATAAAATTTTCAATAAGAATTATAAATCTAAGTTAGAGGTTAAGAGAGAAAAAGATAGCATATTTCAAAAATTTAAAAAACTTCTTTACTAATATAATGAGTGATTCACCATCCAAGGATTATAAAAAAAAATTAAAGTTATTAGAAAAATATAACAAGCACTATTACCAAAATCAAAAACCGATAATTTCAGATAAAGAATATGATGAATTTAAAAGTGAAATTTTAGGACTAGAAAAAAAATATGGTTTCGATGATTTTAAGTCTCCTAGTGTTAAAGTTGGTTATAAACCTTCAAAAAGATTTAAGAAATTTAAACACAAAGTTAAAATGCTGTCATTGTCTAATGCTTTTAATGAGGAAGATTTAATAAATTTCCAAAAAAAAAATATTAATTTTTTAGCATTAAATGAGAAATACGAATTTGAATATAGTGCTGAACCTAAAATTGATGGTATCTCTGCCTCTCTAAATTATAAAAATGGTAATTTAATAAAAGGTCTTTCTAGAGGTGATGGTGAGGAAGGCGAAGATATAACTGAAAATTTAAAGACCATTAAAGATATTCCATTAAATATTTCTCATAAAGATTTTCCTCAAGAAATAGATATAAGAGGTGAAGTTTTTATAGAAACGGATGACTTTAAAAAAATTGAAAAAGATTTTGCAAATCCAAGAAATGCAGCATCTGGATCTCTAAGACAAAAAGATCCAAAAAAAACCCAATTAATTCCTCTAAAATTTATTGCTTATACTTTCGGTTTTAATTCAAATATGAGAGAAAGCAAACAAAGTGATTTTATTAAAAATTTAGATAAGTGGGGTTTTAAAACATCTGAGTTAAATAAAACAATTAAAGGAATAAATAATTTAATTAAATATCACTCTGAAATTGAGAAAAAAAGATTTAGTATAAACTATGATATTGATGGCATTGTATACAAGGTGAATGACTTTAGCTTACAAAAAAGATTAGGTTTTATGGCCACTGCTCCTAGATGGGCTATCGCACATAAATTCTCAGCTAATTATTCAGTAACCAAAATTTTAGATATTGATATTCAGGTTGGAAGAACTGGTGCTTTAACACCAGTTGCTAAAGTGAAGCCAGTTAACATCGGTGGTGTTATGGTTTCCAACGCAACTCTACATAATGAGGATGAGATAAATAGAAAAGATATAAGAATAGGTGATACCGTAAAAATTGAAAGAGCTGGGGATGTAATTCCTCATGTAATATCTGTAGATAAAAATTTAAGAAACGAAAATATAAAAAAATTTATTTTTCCAAAAAAATGTCCTTGTGGCTTCGAAACTATTAAAGAATTTAATAAAGTTACAAAAAAAATTGATGCAGTCAGAAGATGCCCAGATATAGGCTTTGATTGTAATAGGATAGCTAAAGAAAAACTTAAACATTTTGTATCAAAAGATGCATTAAATATCGAGGGACTTGGAAAAAAAGTTATTGAAAAGTTTTGGGATTTAAAATTCATAAAACTTCCTGATGATATATTCAGTTTAAACTTTCAAACAATTTCTAGATTAGAAGGGTGGGGCTCACAATCAGCAGAAAATCTTAAGAATTCAATTAATAAATCAAAAAAAATAAAGTTAGACAAATTTATCTATTCTCTTGGTATCAGACATATCGGCCAGGAAAATGCAAAATTAATCTCTGAATTTTTAGGTAGTTACTCTAATTTTATTAAATTAAAAGATCCAAAAAAAATTGAGGACCTGTCTAATATTGATGGCATAGGGGAAACACAAATTAATTCATTAAAAAATTTTTTTAAGAACAAAACCAACCTTAAGGTGATTATTTCACTAAGTAAAATTTTAACTTTTGAAAAAAATATTATTAAAAAAAATAGAGGAGTATTTTCGAATAAAATATTAATGTTTACAGGTAAACTTACCAATATAAGCCGAGCTGAAGCAAAATCAATTGTTGAAAATAATGGTGGAAAGATAGTAAGCAATGTATCAAAAAAACTTGATTTTTTAATAGCTGGTGAAAAACCTACTACAAGAAAAATAAAATTAGCCAATGAGTTAAAAATAAAGATATTAAATCAAACAGATTTTGAAAAAATTTCAAAATTGAGATAATAACCAAAACTTCTCTTTATAGTTTAAATATTTTTCAACATTTGAGTAAATTCTTAAATTATAATTTAATAAATAATTTTTTTCTTTTCTATCCAATAGGTTAAAATTAATTAATTCTTTATGTATAGGAACCATGGTTAAATTCTCAAAAAAAACTTTACCATTTGTTTGTTTAACATAAATCATATTTTCTATTCTAATACCGAATTTACCTTTCTTATAAAAGCCGGGTTCATTGCTTAATACATGACCAGGTTTAAGTGATATTTTGTAACCTTTTGAGATTGCAATTGGTCCTTCATGCACGTTAAGAAAATAACCTACACCGTGTCCAGTACCGTGAGGATAGTCCAATCCATTTTTTTTAAGAAATTTTCTAGCTAGACTATCTATCAAATGAGCACTTTTTAACTTTTTTAAATTTGAATTAGCAACAGCAATGTGGCCTTTTAAAACATATGTAAAAATATTTTTAATCTTTTTTGTTTGTTTACCTAAAGTTATTGTTCTAGTAATATCAGTAGTTCCATATTTATATTGACCGCCAGAGTCACATAAATAAATATCATTTTTTTTTATAATTCTATTAGAACTTTTATTGGCTTTATAATGGATAATTGCACCATTAGGTCCTGATGCAGAAATCGTATTAAAACTTGGAAATAAGTAATTTTTATTTTTCTTTCTAAAAAAATTTAATTTTTTTTCAGCATCTAATTCAGTGAGTTTTTTTTTACAATTGTTAATCCAATACAAAAATTTTATAACAGCCGCTCCATCAAAAATATGTGATTTTTTAAAATTATTTATTTCAATATCATTTTTTATTGACTTCATATTATAAATTGGATCATTTTTACTTGATATATTAATTTTCTTTTTAATAATATTTTTATAGGCCAAAGAACAACTTAATTGATCAATTATAATTTTTTTACATGTAAAAGATTTTAAAAAAATATTTATTTTGTTTTCATCAATTACCTTTACCTTAATTAAATTCTTTTTTATAAATAGATTTTGTACTTTTGATTTGTTTGTAAACAAATAAATTTCGCCATTGTTTTTCAAGATTAGCCTACAGTTTGGTATCGGACTATGTGGATTATCTTTACCCCTTAAATTTAATAACCAGGCAACGTTTTCGGGTGCTGTAATAAACAGACTGTCTGATTTGTTATCGCGCAGGTATTTCAAAACTCTTTTAATTTTAGATTTTGAACTTTCTCCTGAAATGTGATCTTCTATGAAATAAAATTTATTATTAACTTTTCTTTCTTTCTTTTTAATTATCAGATCATCGTAAATTGGAATAAGTTTAAAGTAGTTCTTAAAATATCTCGCCAAACTAAAACTTGTGAAACAATAAGGATTATAACCTATTTTAATTCTATGTTTTAAAACTTTCCATGGTAGTTTCTTGTGAATTTCAACTACATCAAAGTTACTACCAGACTGAGATTTAGCTTGTATTGTATATCTCCCGTCTACAAATAAATAATTTCTGTTTTTCAAAATTATTGCTAAACCAGCAGACCCATTAAAATTGGATATTAACTTTAGTCTATCAGGTGATGAGTACTCATTAAAATAACTGTCATTTTTTGGCACAACATAGCCATCAATATTGTAAATATTAAATTTACGTCTCAACTTTTTAATTTTAGCAGAAATCATTTTAGTCGTTTTTGATATCTCAACCAGCCGGGACTTCTATAAATATCTTGCTCATTTTCTAGGTCTTGATTAAACTCGAAAATTTCATCTTCTGTCTTATCATAATTATTGATTTTTTTAATATACTTCTCAGGCAATTCATCTACAAATCTAGAGGAAATACTGTCTATCCAATCTCCTTGATAAAATCTGTTAAGTGAAAAGGATATATAAACTTCATGTTTAGCTCTAGTTATTCCAACATATGCAAGTCTTCTTTCCTCCTCAAGACCTTTTTGCCCCTTTTCATCAATTGATTTTTGATGTGGAAACAATCCCTCTTCCCAACCTGGAAGAAAAACAGCGTCAAATTCAAGTCCCTTTGATGAATGCATAGTCATCAAATTTACTTTTTCACCATCCCAGTCATTATCTATGGATGTTGCAAGCGAGACATGTTCCAAAAAACTTTCAAGATTATCAAATTCTTTCATTGCATTTAAAAGTTCTTTTATATTTTCAAGTCTATTTTCATTCTCTAAATCTTTTTTATTTTTTAATAATAATGAATAACCTGACTCATCTAAAATTATTTGAAGCAACTTCACGTGATCAATTTTTTTATCGAAATAATCATTTCTCCATTTTTCTAATAATTTTAAAAAATTAAATAAACCTATTTTTGTTTTTGGTTTAATTTTATTTAATTCAATCAGACTTTTTGATGATTTTTCAAGGGATAAACCATTATTTTTTGCGTATGCACTTATCATTTTAAAAGATGTGTTACCAATTGATCTTTTTGGCACGTTAACAATTCTCTCAAAAGCTAAGTCGTCTTTATTTTGATAAACAATTCTGAGATAGGCTATGCAATCTTTAATTTCAGCACGTTCATAAAACTTTACACCTCCCAATATTCTATATGGTAGACCAATTTTAAGAAATCTTTCTTCAAACTCTCTTGTTTGGAAAATTGCCCTAACTAAAATAGCAACGTTGTTTAAATTATATTTTTTTGAGATTTGATTTTCCAGTATTTTTGAAATATTTATTGCCTCTTCTTTTCCATTTTTAAAACAATTAAGATTTACTAACTCTCCTTCGCTCTGATTTGAATTTAGTTTTTTTCCTAATCTTTTTTCATTATTTGATATAAGCTCTGATGCAACATTAAGAATATTTTGAGATGATCTATAATTTTCCTCAAGTTTAATGATTTTTGTATTTTTATATATCTTATCAAATTCTAAAAAGTTTTTGATTTCAGCACCTCTCCAACTATAAATTGATTGAT
The DNA here is from genome assembly GCA_902610315.1 of uncultured Pelagibacteraceae bacterium. GTDB lineage: Bacteria > Pseudomonadota > Alphaproteobacteria > Pelagibacterales > Pelagibacteraceae > Pelagibacter. The sequence goes on along the minus strand of CACLVA010000005.1, from coordinate 47,918 downwards.
CGTCATCACCAACACAACAAATGTTGTCATGAGTTTTGGTAAGAAGTTTTAACCATTTACTTTGTATAAAATTTGTATCTTGATATTCATCAACTAAAATATACTTAAAAGTTTTAGAATACATTTCATTAATATCTTGGTTTTTTTCAAATAATGATACGCAGTGTAAAATTAAATCACCAAAATCACATGCGTTTAAATCTATAAGTTTATACTGATAAATTTTATAAATTTTTAATAAATTTTTTTCGATGTTTTCATTATTCTTTAAAACTACATCATCAGGATACCATCCTAAATTTTTCCATTTATTGATTAAAGATATTATGAAATTTGGAGAAATTTTTTTTATATCTATATTTTCTGCATTACATATTGATTTTATTAATCTTAATTGATCATCTTGATCAATAATTGTAAAATTTTGGTTCAAATTGACACCTTTGGCATGTCTTCTTAAAATCTTAGCGCATATAGAATGAAAGGTTCCAAGCCAAGGTAATCCAATCTCATTATTACCAAGGATTTTGCTTACTCTGTTGTTCATTTCACGTGCAGCTTTATTAGTAAAAGTCACTGACAGTATTTGGTTAGGAAATGCTTTGTTAAGTTTTAAAATGTGGGCAATTCTTGAGGTTAGTACTTTTGTTTTACCCGAGCCTGCGCCAGCAACTATTAAAAGAGGACCTGAAATACATGAAACCGCTTCCTTCTGCGATTGATTTAAATTATCTAAATATTTAAGATTTGTCATTTTAATTAATAAGTTAACCTAATATAAATCATTTAGCACATTATGAAAAATTTTAAATTTAAATTAAATTTTTTGTTAAACTTATTCAAAAAAATTAAAATACTTAAAATAACTAATAATTTTTTAGAAAATACTAAAAAGCTTATAAAATTAGAAAATATTAAAAAACATATATTAGAAAAATATTACAAATTTTATACTAAAAATTTCAAAATCAATTATTCACTCTTTTTTTTAAGTATCATATTTTTCTACTATCTAATTTATTTGTCTTTTCCTGGCATATTGCATAATAAATCAGATCAAAACTATTTTACAAAAATATTAAAAGAGCAATACGGTCTAGAATTTTCTTTAACACCAGAAATAAGTTATTCAATATTACCTAAACCACATTTTCAAATCAATGACGTAATTATATTTAATAAACAAGGTGAATACCAAAAAGAAATTGCACAAGTTAAGAAAGTTAAAGTATATTTAAATCAAAAAAATTTTCTAAAAAAACAAAAATTAGAGATTAACTCAGTAGAGCTATTTGAAACAAACTTTTTTATTACTAAATTTGATATAGAATTTATAAAAGATTATCTAAAAAAAGGATTTAATAACAAACCATTAGTTATAAAAAGAGCAAATTTATTTTTTCAGGATCAAGATAAAAGTACTATTTCGTTTTTAAATCTAAGAAAAATAAATATGAATTATAATGATAGGACATCGCAAGACGTATTGATGTCAAATGGAGAAATATTTAATATTCCATTTAATTTAGTATGGAAACAAGATCAAAAAAAACTAGAACAAAATACAAATCTAAAATTCAAAAAAATAAAATTAAATATTTTGAATTCCACAAAATTAATAAATGAAAAGAGAAAAAATAAATTACAAATTTATTTGAATAGATCTAGGTATCTGATTAATTACGATTTAGATAACAATAAAGTTGAATTTAAATCTGATAATTCTTTTATTGGAAATAATAAAATTACTTTTTTAGGTAAAATATTCTTAGATCCGTTTAACTTTGATATAAGTTCTTCCTTAGATAGTTTAAAAATAAAAAAATTAATTACTAACAATTTATTTTTAAAAGAGGTTTTGTCTAACGAATTTATATTAAATGAAAATTTCAATGGTACGATAAACTTGGATGTAAAAAATCTTGAAAAAAATCCCTTATTTGATAGTTTAAATATTAATGCAAATTTTATAGGGGAAACTATAGATTTTAGTAACTCAGTTTTTTTAAATGAAAAAATTGCTAATTTAATTTTTAAAAAAGCAATCTTATATGAGGAAAAAAATAATCTTATTTTTAAAGGAGACTTAGAATTTATAATTAATGATCTAAATAAATTATTCAACAAATTTGTTGTGCCAAAAAAAAATAGAAATAAGTTAAATAAATTAAAATTCGAAATAATTATAAATTTAACTAAGTCTGATTTCAAAATATTAAATATTATAAATGATAATCTTAAAGATAAAGAACTTAAGGAGATTGACGATTTAATATATGAATTTAATAGCGGTGGTATTAAAATATCTAATTGGATAGAATTTAAAATGTTTACAAATAAGATAATTTCTTCCTATTCTGGTTGAATCATTTTTACTGGGTTTACGATCTTATGATATTGTTTTTCATCCATTAATCCACTTTTTATAATCTCATGTTTGAGTGACGTATTATTTTTTAATGCTTTTTTTGCAATACTTGCAGCTTTATCGTAACCAACTTTAGGAGCTAATGCAGTAACCAACATTAAAGAGTTATCCAAATCTTTTTTAATTTTGTCGTAGTTTGCTCTAATACCTTTTACGCAGTATTTAGCAAAATTTTTTGAACTGTCGGAAATAAGATCTATAGATTGTAGAATATTATGAGCAATTAATGGTTTAAATACATTAAGTTCAAATTGCCCTTGAGAACCCGCAATTGTTATGCCAGTATGATTCCCAATTACCTTTACGCAAACCATTGTAACCGCTTCAGACTGGGTCGGATTTACTTTTCCTGGCATTATAGAGGAACCAGGTTCATTAGCCGGAAGTATTAATTCTCCATATCCTGCTCTTGGTCCTGACCCTAAAAATCTTATGTCATTTGCAATTTTTAATAAACAAACTGCTGTAGTATTAAGTGTACCCGAAAATTGCACTATAGCATCGTGGGCAGCAAGAGCAGCAAATTTATTTTTAGATGGTCTGAATTTTATTTTTGTTAACTTACTAATTTCTTTACAAATTTTCTTATCAAAGTTTTTTTTTGTGTTTATCCCTGTACCTACAGCAGTACCACCCTGAGCCAAAAAATATATCTCATTAATAGACTGTTTAATTCTACTAATACAATCTTGAAGTTGCGATTGATAACCAGAAAACTCTTGGCCAAGTGTTAAAGGAGTTGCATCTTGTAAATGTGTTCTTCCAACTTTTATAATTTTTTTAAATTTTTTTACTTTTTTCTTAAGTTCTTTGTTTAAAAGATCTAAACTTGGTAAAAGTTTACTTTTTGTCTCTAACGCTATTGCAATATGCATTGCTGTTGGAAATACATCGTTTGTTGATTGAGATTTATTTACATGGTCATTAGGATGAACAGGCTTTTTAGAACCCATTTTACCACCTAGAAATTTAATAGCCCTATTTGATATTACCTCATTTACATTCATATTAGTTTGAGTACCGGAGCCTGTTTGCCAAACTTTCAGCGGGAAATTATTTTTGAGTTTTCCAGAAATAATTTCATTTGAGGCTTTGATAATCGCATTAGCAATTTTTACATCAATCTGATTATTCTTCTTATGAACTGTTGCTGCAGCTTTTTTTATAATTGCAATTGATTTTATTAATATTTCTTGAACATATAATTCACCAATATCAAAAAACTTTTTAGATCTTTCTGTTGACGCCCCCCAATATTTATCGTTTGGGACATTAATTTTTCCAATACTGTCAAACTCTTTTCTAAATTTCATTTGGATAATTGCATTTATCTTATACATTAAAAACAAAAAGAATCATATAGGAGCGAAATGACAAATTTTGAAAAAGTTGGATTGTTTATGACAACATTTGGGCAAGAAGTTAAAAAAAAATCAGGTTTCAGTAGTAATAAAATTAATGATTTAAGAATTAACTTAATTGAAGAGGAACTTAATGAGTTTAAGGATGCTATGTCCAAAAAAGACCTAAAAGAGGTGGCTGATGCATTAACGGATATTTTGTACGTGACTTATGGTGCTGGACATGCATTTGGTATTAATCTTGATGACTGTTTTGAAGAAGTCCAAAAATCAAATATGAGCAAATTGGGAAATGATGGAAAACCAATCTATAATGAACATGGCAAGGTTATGAAAGGCCCAAATTATTTTAAACCAAATTTAAATAAATTTTTGACTTAATCTCAATTGTTTAAAATAAACATTAGAACGTCGCTTATTAAATACATGGAAACAGTAAATCCTATAAAAAAGTTCCAATACATAAATGAGACTGTTCTATTTCTAATCCTTCTTTTTCTAACAAATTCTTTGTCATCTAAATCAGAAATATCTCTAACTCCTTTAACCTGATAGTCATAAGACCACCGCCAAACAGAGTTTCCAAATCTTTCATCTGTTTCGTTAAAATATCTGATCCAAGCAGTTATATATTTATGTAAAAGATATATTATAAATAAAGTGATGAAACCTAATAACATTGTTCTAATTTATAAAATTTTTTGATAAAAAAAAAGGGGCGTTCTGTTGCCAGGTGCCCCAAACCCCGTAACTTAATTAAAAAATTAATTAAGCCGCAAGTGCAAATTTATTATTTGCAATTATAAATAGCCCGTTACGGTGGAACAATTCCGAACGAAAGAAAGACTTTTAGACATCCGTCGATCCTGGTTCACCCCCATAAGTTGTAAATTTTTGGTGGAGGTGGTGGGTACTGCCCCCACGTCCGCAATGTTTATTACGAAATTCGTTTATCGTCGTAGTTGGAAAACCAACACTAATAATATAAAAGCAATTATATTAGATTCAATAAATAATTCATGAAACTTACAAAGGAACAAGAGCAGGAAATAAAGGATTTACAATCTCAAGAAAATAAAACTAAAAGAGTAGTCTCTCCTGAGCTAGAAAAAATACTTTACGATGCAATTTCTGTTTTAGATCATGGGTTTGTCAGAGTTATTGATTACATGGGTGATGATACTTCAATTGTTCAGGCAGCTAGAGTTTCATACGGAAAGGGTACAAAAAAAGTTTCTACAGATAGTGGACTAATAAAATATTTAATGCGTCATTGGCACAGTACACCATTTGAGATGTGTGAAATTAAATACCATGTGAAGCTTCCAATTTTTATAGCAAGACAATGGATAAGACATAGAACTGCAAATGTTAATGAATACTCAGCACGTTATTCAATTTTAGACAAAGAATTTTATTTACCAAAGAATGAACACTTAGCTGCACAATCAAAAAGTAACAGACAAGGTAGAGGAGATGTTCTTCAAGGAGAACAAGCTAAAAAAGTTTTAAACCTTTTAAAAAATGATGCTGAGCGAACATATGAAAATTACGAAACGATGTTAAATGAAAGATACGATGGTTCAGTCGTTGATGAAAAAGAAACCGGTCTTGCAAGAGAACTTGCTAGAATGAATTTAACGTTGAACACTTACACCCAGTGGTATTGGAAAACAGATCTTTTAAATTTAATGAATTTTTTAAGACTAAGAGCTGATCACCACGCACAATATGAAATTAGAGCTTATGCAGATGTAATGTTGGATACTTTAAAAAGATGGGTGCCAACAACTTATGAAGCCTTTATGGATTATAGGGTAGGTGGCACAGAGGTATCTTCTAAAGGTAAAATAATTATTCAAAAACTAATAAGTGGCGAAAAAGTAGACCCAGAACAATCAGGCCTTTCAAAAAGGGAGTGGAATGAGCTTATGTTGGCTTTTGATCTTAAGGATAAGTTGATATAGTTTACAGAAAAAAATAAAAACTATAAATGAAACTTATAAATAAAATAACTTTCATAATCATTTTCTTATTTGTAAATATTAATGCTTTTGGAGAAGTTTCATCATTTGTTGACAGCAAAAGTGTTACGCAAAAAATTGCACATGGAATAACATTTAAACCAGATGGAACTAAAATGTTTGTTGTTGGAAAGAGTCAAAATAAAATTTTTGAATTTGATTTATCTACTGCTTTTGATATTTCAACTGCTACCAAAAATTCTAATGAATTTCTTCATAATTCACAACAAGTAGATGCAACAGATATAAAATTTAATTCTGATGGTACAAAATTATTTCTTGCTGGAACAGATGAACAAGAAATAGATGAGTATAATTTATCAACTGCCTATGATGTTTCAACCAGTGTACATCAGAATACATATTTTAATGGGGACGGTTTAAGTTTTATAGCTATCGCATTTAATACGAATGGAACAAAACTTTTTATTTATGATGCGACAGGCACTGACTCGATTAAACAATATTCATTAGGTAGTCCCTTTGATCTCTCAAACGCAGTTCTTCAAAAACAATATATTGGAACAAACAGCAGTACTCTACAAGCAATTAATGGGAATCCACAAGGGTTAGCATTTAGTGCCGATGGATCTAAAATGTACGTTACAGGAGTAAGTACACAAAAAATTAAAGAATTCACTCTAAGCACACCTTTTGATTTATCTAATGTAAAATTTGAAGGGGGTTACGACCTTTCTGGCCAAATTGAGGAACCTTCAGGAATTGCGTTCAGTGATGATGGTTCTAAATTATTTATTTTAGATTCAAAAAACAATGCTGCTAATAGAGATGTTGCTGAATATGATTTAAGCTGTGGCTTTGGTGTCATCAATTGTATCGATCCAACAGCTAATAAAGATGATGTTGCTTCTATTGAGACTCAATCTGAAAGCGCAAAAAAATTAATACAACACACCACATATCCAGTAATCAATCGTATGCAATGGTTAAGAAGGAACAACAGTAGGGGAAATTTAACTAACCAAAATATTAAATTTCAATTTAATAATGAAATTTTAAACTCTTTATCAAAAACGTTGCTACCAGTTTATTTATCTAATTATAATTCTTCAAACACCGATAATGAAAATTCTAGTTGGTCTCTATGGAGCGAAGGAACAATCAGTGTAGGTCGAATAGGCGATACCTCTGTTTCATCCTCAAAAGATATAAATACTTCAGCAATCACACTAGGTGCAGACAAAAGAGGTAAAGATAACATAATGAGAGGTATTGCATTAAGATTTGGAAGTGATGACGTTGATGTGGGGGACCTTGGAAGTGCATTGAATATGAGAACATTTGGTCTGACTTTTTATGAGACTAAACCTAAAGGAGAAGAAAGATTTACTGATCACTTATTAGGTTTAAGTTTCATAAATTCTGATTTAATTAATAATAGTGGTTCTACTTCAACTAATGGTAAGAGATCAGGGGAGCAAATTTATGGCTCTTTTAGTTTAAGAGATACTCTTTCAAAAAATAAATTAAATTTTACACCCAAAATTAAAATAGACTACGGTGTAACACACTTTGCAGAATATACGGAAACAGGTGCTGCAGGTTTAAATTTAAAATTTAAAGATCAGTATATTGGAAATTTTATTACCTCAGTTGGTGCAAATATTGATAAAAAATTTGACTTAAAGAATAATACCTTTTTACCTTATTTTGATTTTAATTACTCAGCTGATATGAGCCCGTCAACAAAACAAAAATTTTCATATTCATCAAGCGGAGATAAATACACTTTAGATAACATTAATAATGCCACCCACAGTGTACATACTGGAATAGGTTTCGATTTAATTACAGATAGTGGTTTTAATTTAATGACAAAGTATACTAGAGACCAAACTACAGAAGGCAGTTACAATGATAATTTTGTAATTGCAGGAGATTATAGAGCTTCTTATAATTCAACGTATGCTCTTTCTGTTCATGAAACTTCAACTGAAATAGCTTATAAAAGCAAGCATAATAATTTAAATGTTGATGTGACCAGTAATTTAGACTTTTTTGCCGATGATCCTGAATATGGTATTTATTTAAAAGTCTATAGTTTAAAATAAAATCAGTTTTCTATAAAAGAAGATTTAATTTTTTTTGCAATATCTAAATAAATTTTAGAAATCTCGTTATCTGGATTACTCTCAACAATTGGCTTGCCTTCATCACCAGATTTACCAACTTCAGGATCAATTGGAATTTCACACAAAAATTCTTTACTAAATTCTTCTGCAGTTCTTTTAACTCCACCTTCTCCAAAAATTGGATATTTTTTACCATCGTCCCCCTTAAAAAAACTCATGTTATCAACAAGCCCAATAATCTTTACCCCCAATTTATCAAACATTCTTATCCCTCTTTTAACGTCCTGAAGTGCAAGCTCTTGAGGAGTTGAAACTATTATGGCACCATCCATTTCTATTTCTTGTGCAAATGTAAGTTGAGTATCTCCTGTTCCAGGAGGCATATCTACAATAATAAAATCTAGATTATTCCAGCTGACTTTTTGGGCAAAAGTTTTAATAGTGCTTGTTACCATTGGACCTCTCCAAATCATTGGAGTTTGTTCGTCAGTTAGAAAACCAATTGACATACATTGAATATCGTATTTAACAATAGGTTTTAAATTTGAACCATCGCTCTCAGGTTTTTGATTAATTGAAAAAAGTTTTGGTAATGATGGACCATAGATATCAGCATCTAACAATCCTACTTTGCAACCCAAATTTTTTAAAGCTAATGCAAGATTTGTTGCAAAAGTAGATTTACCAACACCTCCTTTGGCACTAGAAATTGCAATTGTAAACTTAGTGCCTGAAATCGGGTTTTTGACAAAGGTTTTTTTATAAGGTTTTCCTATCATTGCTACATTAAGTCCGAATTTTTAAGGGTTCTTTTAACATACTAAACTTGTTTTTCCCAACAAAGACACTATATAAAGTGCATGGTTGACGATTTTAGAAGTAGAGGTGGTAGCCCGTGGGGATCTCCCCCAGGAGGCGGAGGTAACGGTTCAGGAAGAAGAGGCCCAACTCCTCCAAACATAGACGAGATAATCAAAAACTTACAAGACAAGATTAATAAATTTTTACCGGGTGGTGCATCTAAAGGTGGAAAACCTATAATATTTGGTATTTCAATTTTATTAGTAATTTATGCTCTAAGTGGGTTATATCGTGTTTTACCTGATGAGCAGGGTGTTGTTTTAAGATTTGGAAAATTTGTTTCAACAACACAACCAGGTTTGAATTATCACATACCTTTTCCAATCGAAAGCGTAATTACTCCAAAAGTTACAAAAGTTAATAGAATTGATATCGGTTTTAGATCAGAAAGAGATTCAGGATTTAGTTCAGGTGTAGTAGCAGACGTTCCAGAGGAAAGCTTAATGTTAACTGGTGATGAAAATATTGTTAATATAGATTTTTCAGTCTTCTGGGTAATAAAAGATGCTGGTAAATTTTTATTTAAGATACAAGATCCAGAAGGAACAGTAAAAGCAGCTGCAGAAACAGCAATGAGAGAAGTAATCGCTAAAAGTAATATTCAACCAATTTTAACTGAAGGAAGATCATTAATAGAACAAGAAACAGAGACTATAATTCAACAAATTTTAGATGAGTACCAAAGTGGAATTCAAGTAACACAAGTTCAAACGCAAAAAGCGGATCCACCAGATCAAGTTATCGATGCATTCAGAGATGTTCAAGCAGCTAGAGCGGATATGGAAAGATCAAAAAATGAAGCGGAAGCTTACGCAAATGACGTAATCCCAAGAGCAAGGGGTGAAGCTGCAAAAATACTTCAAGCTGCAGAAGCTTATAAAAAAGAAGTTGTTGCTAAAGCAGAAGGTGAAGCAAGTAGATTTTTATCAATTTTTAACGAGTACAGAAAAGCAAAAGAAGTAACACAGGAAAGAATGTATCTCGAGACTATGGAAAAAGTTTTGGCTGATATTGATAAAGTAATAATCGACAAAGACTCTGGATCAGGAGTTGTTCCATATCTACCATTACCAGAACTTAAAAAGAAAACTAATTAATATGAAAAAATTTGCACTACCAATAGTTCTAATTATAGCTTTTACAGCTTTCTTCTCAATCTTTATAGTAAAAGAAGTAAATCAAGCAATAGTATTACAATTTGGTGACCCAAAAAAAATTATTTTAAAACCAGGAATAAATTTTAAATTGCCATTCATCCAAAACGTTGTTTATTTAGATAAAAGAATTTTAAATTTGGATACACCTCCAGAAGAGGTAATTGCTTCAGATCAAAAACGTTTGATTGTTGATGCTTTTGCGAGATTTCAAATTATTGATCCACTGAAGTTTTATATATCGGTTGGTAACGAAAGAGTTGCTAGATCAAGATTATCTACAATTATCAATTCAAGAATAAGAAACGTATTAGGTCAGCAAGAACTACAAACTCTATTATCACAAGATAGAACAAAACAAATGGCATTAATACAGGAGGGTGTAAATAATGAAGCTGAAAACTTTGGTATAAAAATAGTTGATGTAAGAATTAAAAGAGCGGACTTACCGCAAGCAAACAGTGATGCAATTTATAGAAGAATGCAAACTGAAAGAGAAAGAGAAGCCAAGGAATTTAGAGCCAAAGGTGCAGAAATGGCAGTTACAATAACATCAACTGCAGACAAAGAGGTTACAGTAATACTTGCAGATGCAGAAAAAAAATCCCAAATTATGAAAGGTGAAGGAGATGGAGCAAGAAATAAGATATTTGCTGATGCATTTGGACAAGATCCACAGTTCTTTGCTTTTTATAGGGCAATGCAAGCTTACGAGAAAGCTTTAATAGGTGGTGAAACTTCTTTAATTCTTTCACCAGATAGTGAATTTTTTAAGTTCTTCGGAGATATAAAAGCAAAACAATCAAATCAGTAAAAGTATGAGAGAAATAATAGTCGCTTTTGGACTATTTTTATTTATTGAAGGCGCCTTGTATGCCTTATTTCCCTCAAAAATGAGAAATATGTTGGAAAAACTAAAACTGATGAAAAATGCCCAATTAAGGTTTGGAGGAATTGTTTTTGCGTTAGTTGGCTTTTTAATCATCTGGTATATGAAAGTTTTATGAGAGTAATTTTAAAAAAATATTTTACTTTGATCTTGTTGTTTTCAATAGCAACTATTTTACCAACAAACTCACAAGATAGACCAGCCTCCTTTGCTGATTTAGCAGAGAAATTAATGCCGTCTGTCGTGAATATTTCAACAACAACTACTGTAGTACAAAACACAAATCCTTTTCCGTTTGAATTTCCTCCAGGGTCTCCTTTTGGAGATATGTTTAAAGAATTTGGCTCCCCACAAAAAAGGAAAGCCAGCGCTTTAGGTTCAGGTTTTGTAATAGACAGTAATGGAACAGTTATAACAAATAATCATGTAATTAAAGGTGCCGAAGATATAGTCGTTAGATTTAGCAATGATAAAGAATATAAAGCAGAAATAATTGGTGCCGACCCACTATCAGATGTTGCGGTTTTAAAAATTAAATCTGAAGATAAGTTTCAGCCTGTAAAATTTGGAAATTCTGACAAGGCTAGAATAGGTGACTGGGTTATAGCAATTGGAAATCCATTTGGTTTAGGAGGAACAGTTACCTCTGGAATTATTTCAGCAAGAAATAGAAATATTGGGTTATCAAGATATGAAGATTTCATTCAAACAGATGCATCAATTAACACAGGAAATTCTGGTGGACCTTTATTTAATATGAATGGAGATGTAATAGGAATAAATACTGCGATACTTGGTCAACAGGGATCAATAGGAATTGGTTTTGCAATTCCATCGAATAGCGCAAAACAAGTAATAGATCAATTAATTGAGTTTGGTGAAACGAAAAGAGGTTGGTTAGGTGTTAGAATTCAAAATGTTTCAAAAGAAATCGCAGAAATTGAAAAATTAGGCAAAGCAAGAGGCGCTTTAGTTGCGAGTGTTGCACCAGGAAGTCCTTCAGATAAAGGAGGAATTAAGGATGGAGATATCATATTAGAGTTTGATGGAAAAAAAATAAACGAAATGCAAGAACTTCCACTAATAGTTGCTCAGACTAAAGTTGGAAAAGTTGTTAAACTTAAAGTTTGGAGAAATAAAAAAGAAATAACAAAAACCATTACTCTTGGCAGACTCGAAACCTCAGAAGATTTTAAAGCTGAAACTCCAAATATTCCAAAAGTTGAAGTTATAAATGCTTTAAAAATTGAGGTAAGATCTACGACAAAAGAAGATATAGCACAAAGACAACTACCTCCAAATATATCAGGTTTAATAATAACTAAAATAGAACCAGATAGCCCAATAAATTATTTAAAAATAAATGACATAATTGTAGAAGCAGGCAAAAGAAGAATTAAGTCTGCTAATCAATTAAATAATTTAGTTAACGCAGCATCAAAGTCACAAAATAAAACTATACTAATTGCAATATTTAATAATCAAAATCAAAAAAGATATATTGGTGTAAAATTGGATTAGTATGGACCTAAAGTCCAAAATAATTTTAATTTCAGGACCCACAGCTTCAGGTAAATCTAAATTTGCACTTAAGCTTGCAAAAAAAATCAATGGGGAAATCATTAACGCTGACAGTATGCAAATATATAAAGAGTGTAAGATTTTATCTGCTAGACCCTCAAAAAAAGACCAAACTGAGATTAAACATCATCTTTATGGTTTTCAAAGTGTAAAAAAAAATTTCTCGACTGGTCAATGGATAAACTTATGTCTTAAAAAAATACAAGAAATAAAAAAAAAAAATAAAGTGCCTATTGTAGTTGGTGGAACTGGGTTATATTTTAAAAGTTTAGTTTGTGGAATTGCAAAAATTCCAAGTATACCCTTAAGTTTCAGAAATAATATCATTAAAACTCAAAAAAAAATCGGGCAAAAAAACTTTTATAATAAATTAATAAAAATTGACCCATTAGTAAAAAAAAAAATTTCGTTAAATGATATCAATAGATCAATAAGAGCGTACGAAGTTAAAAAAAAAACAAAAATATCAATCTATGAATGGCAGAAAAAAACTAAAAAATTCTTTAAAGATGAAGATTTTCTAAAAATATATTTTGATTATTCTAAAAAAGATCTTGAAAAAAAAATTAATAAAAGAGTCGATAAAATGCTAAAATTAGGTGCAATTAAAGAAGCAAGGAAAATTTTAAACCTTAAACTTAATAAATTAAAAAGCGCAAATTATATAATAGGTATTAAGGAAATTGACGAATATATTAATAATAAAATCCCAAACAAAACTATTCTTAAAGACAGAATAATCTTTAGAACAATGAGATATGTTAAGAGACAGTTGACTTGGTCTAGAGGAAATATGCAAGAATGGAAAAAATTGAAATCTTCTGACTTTGAAAGATTTTTTAATCTTTAGCCGTTTCTTTTAGCTTTTTTTGTTTAAATGGTGGCAACATATTAAATGCTTCGTCATATTTTATAGTTAATTTTTTATTTTCTTCTTCAAGCTTTGTAATTTTATTTTGATAATTTTTAAGCATTTTATCTACTGTCTTTTTTAATTTTTTGTTTTCTTCTTCAAATTTTTTTATTGTTTCATTTTTCTCTGCTTCAGATGAAAGACCACTTTCCATTTTCAATGATAATTTATTAAACTTAAAGTTTTCATGATCTAAAATTAAATCATCCACCTCATCATTCATTTTAAAAGAAATAATTTTTTTAGGTGGATTTTTAGGATCAAAAACAGGAATTAGTTTATTTTCACATTTAGTATTTAAACAATCTTCTAAAGTTAGCTTTATCTCTTCCAATCTTGACTTTTTAGGATAGTCTTCTTCACAACATTCATCATTTATTTTATTTATTGTTGTCATAAATATGCCTCTAGCTTTCTTAGGAGGTGTCATCAAATATTTTTGATTTTGCAACTTTAACACTTTACCAACATCAATTTTGGATTGATTTTTGGGTATATGAGATTCACTAAAAGCAAAATTACTAATTAAAAACAAAATTACTGATACAAATACAACTTGTAGTTTTTTGCACATGAGATAATATCAAATGAAAATAACATTCATGTCAAGTAGATTAAAAACAGTTATTTTACCTTTCATACTTTCAGTATGGATGACAAATTTTTCAATAGCAGAGGAACGTTTTTGTTTAGATGAGACAGGCTTCATGTATCCTTTGTTTTCTGAAAAAAACTGCAATGAGAATGCAGAGGAATTAATTACAAAAAATGAATTTATAAATATTTTAGATGTAAAAGATGAACTAAGAAAAGAAGCATTAGAAAATTATAGAAGCAACAAAAATAATGTAGCAAAAACTGAAAAAGATATAACTAAAGAAGATGTAGAAAAAATAAAAAAAGACTCTTTAAAAAAAATTGCTAAAAATAAAAAAACCCAACAATTACTCGAAAAGAAAGCTAAGAAAAACAAAGCGAGACTTGAGAGAATAGAAAAAAGAAAACTAGAACAAGAGGAAAAGAGAAAAAAACAATTAGCAAAAGCTGAAGAAAGAAAACTTTTGCAAAAAAGAAAAAAATTAGAGCGTTTAGCAAAAATAGAACAGAGAAAAAAAATAAATGAGCAAAAAAAATTAGAGCGTTTAGCAAAAATAGAACAGAGAAAAAAATTAAATGAGCAAAAAAAATTAGAGCGTTTAGCAAAAATAGAACAGAGAAAAAAATTAAATGAGCAAAAAAAATTAGAGCGTTTAGCTAAAACTAAACAAAACAAAAATGATGAAACTGTAAAAAGCAACTCAAGTGAAGTAGCCTCTTCTCAGACTCTTATAATTAACGAAAATCTAGAACTCGTTTTATACAATAAGAAAATTGTTAAGGAAAATATAATTCCATATGTATCAGGTGAAGTTACCTTGATTGATTCACTTAATAAAAGCGAATTTAAAGAATTAACAAAAAAAAATATTAATTTGGTTTTAATTATACCTAAGGATGTAGAAACTTTTTCAAACACAATCTCACAAAATCAGATGACATCGAGGATTGTTACTGGAATTAGACAAATACCAAATCCAGATTACAGAAGATTAGAAATGGAAATAAGAGATACAGAAAAAAAAGCTATGTTAGCTAAAAGGGAATCAGAAATTTACGAATATAAATTAATGACGCAACAATCTACCGGATATGGATGGTTAGATGTGTTAGGAGCTTTTGCTAATACCGCAGGTTCGATTTCATACCATAATAATTATGTAAATTTACAAAATAAACTAAATGATTTAATATCTGATTATTCTACTACCCCAATGTATTTGGATAAAGAAATTTTAAGTCCTTATAATTACGATCTAGTGAACATAAAATCAGAAAAAAAAGTTCATTATGACATTATTCAGTTTCAAAATAATAAGTTTTATCAAAGCAACATTTCATTCAATGAAGAAAAGAACTTTAACGTTGCATATAATATTAACCAACAGGATAAAAGATTTGAAGAATTAACAAATAAACATGATAAAATGGATGATGTTAAAATTTGGGAAAATACAAAACTTAATGAAGTTAGCATAGATGGTTTTTTATTAAAGATAAACAATTCTACAAAAAAACAACTTAATAATATTAATGATGTTTATGCATTATTAAATTACGAGCAAGATAAACCAGAATCTTTCTGGGACAAATTGTTTGGATCTAAAAAAAATCAAAAGAAAAAAGTTAAATCAGCCTCATTAACATCTTCTTCTTACGAAACAAAAGATTCAAGATTTGATAGTGTGGTAGTTGTTAAAACTGGTTCAGGAATGGGTTCTGGATTTTTTATAAGCAACGATGAAATACTTACAAATTACCATGTTGTCGAAAACGCAATGTCAATTTCAATAATTGATCGTAATAAAAAAAGATCCTCAGCGGTCGTTATAAAAAAAGATTTAAAAAGAGATTTGGCTCTACTTAAAACCAATATGAAAGGTGATCCAGTAAAATTTTACTCTGGACAATTAAAACAAGGTGAAATGGTAGAAGCACTTGGTCACCCTAAAGGTAGAAAATTTTCTTTAACGAAGGGTTGGATTAGCGCAATAAGAAAAGAGAGTAGTGTTTACAACGCTACAGGAGCTGAAGACGTGTTATTTATTCAAACAGATGCTGCAATAAATCCAGGAAATTCAGGTGGCCCATTATTTTATAAAGATAGAGTTATTGGAGTGAATACTCAGGGATTGCACAAAGATACATCCGAAGGTATGAATTTTGCAGTGCATTTCTCAGAAGTACAAAAATTTTTATCACAATAACAGCAGATAAACTTGACCAATTAGCACAACTTCAGCTAGATTGGTCAAATGTCAAAATTATATACAGGCGCAGAAA
Organism: uncultured Pelagibacteraceae bacterium; assembly: GCA_902610315.1. Taxonomy (GTDB): domain Bacteria; phylum Pseudomonadota; class Alphaproteobacteria; order Pelagibacterales; family Pelagibacteraceae; genus Pelagibacter. The sequence goes on along the minus strand of CACLVA010000005.1, from coordinate 31,734 downwards.
TAGTTTTTAAATGTATGGAGGATCAAAAAGTTGAATTTATTTTTGGTTATCCTGGTGGCGCCGTATTACCAATTTACGACGAATTAAAAAATCATGATAGCATTAAACATATACTTGCACGACACGAGCAAGGAGCAGGACATGCTGCTGAAGGTTATGCAAGATCATGTGGAAAACCTGGTGTAGTTTTAGTTACATCTGGTCCTGGTGCAACAAATGTTGTTACTGCCTTAACAGACGCATACATGGATTCTATTCCATTAGTATGTATTTCAGGACAAGTTCCAACACATTTAATAGGAACTGATGCTTTTCAAGAATGTGATACTACAGGAATTACTAGGCCGTGTACTAAGCATAATTGGTTGGTAAAAGATGTTAAGGATTTAGCAAAAACAATTCACAAGGCTTTTGAAGTTGCTACTACTGGAAGACCTGGACCAGTTTTGGTTGATATACCAAAAGATATTCAATTTCAAAAAGCCAAATACACAAATTTTAAAAAACAAAAAAAACTTAATGGAAAATCAAATAATAGGTTTTCGCAAAAGGATATCGATAAACTTATTGAAATGATGAGTAAAGCAAAACAACCAATATTTTATACAGGTGGTGGTGTAATTAATTCTGGTCCTAAGGCAAGTGAGCAATTAAGAGAATTAGTTTCAATCACTGGTTTTCCAATAACATCAACCCTACAAGGTCTTGGTTCGTTTCCAGGAGATGACAATCAATTTTTAGGAATGCTTGGTATGCATGGCACATACGAAGCTAATAATGCTATGCATGATTGTGATCTTATGATTAACATTGGTGCAAGATTTGATGACAGGATAACAGGAAAAATTGATGAATTCTCTCCTAAATCCAAAAAGGTTCACATAGATATAGATCCATCTTCAATAAATAAAAATGTGAAGGTAGATCTTCCAATTGTAGGTGATGTCTCAGAAGTAATTTCATTACTAATAAAGACAATTAAAAAACATAAACCAAATTTTTTAAAGTCTAACAAAGAAAATATTTCAAAATGGTGGGAACAAATTGGAAAATGGAGATCTGTTAATTCTCTAAACTTTATTAATAGTGATAAAACAATAAAACCACAATTTGCAATTCAAAGACTTTATGAGTTAACCAAAAATAAAGATACATTTATTACAACAGAGGTTGGTCAGCATCAAATGTGGGCTGCTCAGCATTATAAATTCGATAAACCAAATAGATGGATGACATCAGGTGGTCTTGGTACAATGGGTTATGGTTTACCAGCGGCAGTTGGTGTTCAAATAGCTCATCCTGACAAATTAGTAGTTGATATTGCCGGAGAAGCTTCAGTTCTAATGACAATGCAGGAAATGTCTACAGCTGTTCAGTATAATTTACCAATAAAGATATTTATTTTAAATAATGAGTACATGGGTATGGTAAGACAATGGCAAGAATTACTTCATGAAAAAAATTATTCTGAGAGTTATACTGCGGCTCTTCCTGACTTTGTAAAACTAGCAGAAGCTTATGGATGTGTTGGAATAAGAGCGAAAACTCCGGATGAATTAGATCAAAAAATTCAAGAAATGATTGACGTAAAAAAACCTGTAATATTTGATTGCTTAGTTGATAAAGAAGAAAATTGTTTTCCAATGATTCCATCAGGTAAACCTCATAATCAAATGTTGTTGGGGCCTAATGATCAAAAAGAAAACAAGATAACAGGAAAAGGAAAAACTTTAGTTTAATGGCTAAATCTAAATCAGCTTATAGCGATCCAGGAAAAAAAGGAAAATTAGACACACATATAATAGTTGTATGGGTAGATAATGAGGCTGGAGTTTTAGCTAGAGTAGTGGGTTTATTCTCAGGCAGAGGATATAACATAGAGTCCTTAGCTGTTGCAGAAGTTGATCCCAAAAGAGGTATATCAAGAATAACTATTGTAACTACTGGAACACCCCAGGTAATTGAGCAGATTAAATTACAATTAGGTAAACTTGTGCCAGTTCATAAAGTTGCAGATTTTATGAGAGGTGATAAAAAAATTATATTTAAGGAAATGGCTTTATTAAAGCTTGTTGGGAATACTTCTAAGAGAAATAAAGCATTAAAGGTTTGCAAAAAATTTAATCCGGTAGTATTAGACAAAACTCAAAAATCAGTTGTACTTCAAATAACTGCATTAAGAAGAGAAATAGATACTGTGATGGGAGATTTAAAAAAATTTGGATTAGTTAGCGTGTCTAGAACTGGTGCAGTTGCTATGACAAGAGGGTCAGAAATTTTTAAATAAAGGAGAGTTAAAATGAAAATGTTTTATGAAAAAGATACTAACGTAAATTTGATAAAAGAAAAAAAAATAGCTATATTTGGATATGGAAGCCAAGGTCATGCTCATGCATTAAACTTAAAAGATAGTGGAGTTAAAGAAGTAGTAGTAGCTTTAAGAGATGGATCTGCTAGCAAAGAAAAGGCAGAATCAAAAGGCTTAAAAGTAATGAACTTATCTGACGCCGCTGAGTGGGCTGATGTCATAATGATATTAACTCCAGATGAACTTCAAGCAACTATTTATAAAAATCACATTGAGCAAAGAGTTAAGGAAGGAACTTCAATCGCTTTTGCTCATGGTTTAAATGTTCACTACGATTTAATTAAAGCTAGAAAGGATTTAGATGTTTTTATGGTTGCTCCAAAAGGACCAGGTCATTTAGTAAGAAGTGAATATGAAAAAGGTGGAGGAGTCCCATGTTTATTTGCTGTTCACCAAAATGGATCCGGTAAAGCTAGAGATTTAGCAATGTCTTATGCATCTGCAATAGGCGGTGGAAGATCTGGAATAATTGAAACAACATTTAAAGATGAAGTAGAAACCGATCTTTTTGGTGAGCAAACTGTTTTGTGTGGTGGATTAGTTGAACTAATTAAAAATGGATACGAAACTTTAGTAGAAGCCGGCTATGAACCTGAAATGGCATATTTCGAAACTGTTCACGAGGTCAAACTTATTGTTGATTTGATTTATGAAGGTGGAATAGCAAATATGAATTATTCTATTTCAAACACTGCTGAATATGGAGAGTATATGTCAGGACCTAGAATTATTAATAAAGAAGAAACTAAAAAAAGAATGAAAAAAGTTTTAGACGATATTCAGTCTGGTAAGTTTACTAAACAGTGGATGGATGAGTGCAAGAATGGTCAAAAAAACTTTCTTAAAATAAGAGAAAAGTTAGCCGAGCATCCGGTTGAAAAAGTTGGAAAAAATCTTAGAGCAATGATGCCTTGGATTTCTAAAAAGAAATTGGTTGATAGCGATAAGAGTTAAAAAAATAACGTATAAAACCCATAATTGACTATTTTGTTTTGCAATCTCTGCTAGAGATTGTATTATCCAAAAAAAAATTTTTACAAAATAATGAGCGATAAAGATAAAGTTTTTATATTTGATACAACTATGCGTGATGGAGAACAGTCTCCTGGCGCTTCAATGAGTGTTGAGGAAAAAATTCAAATTTCTAGAGTATTTGATGAAATGGGAATAGATATAATTGAGGCTGGCTTCCCTATATCTTCTCCAGGAGATTTTGAAGCAGTATCTGAAATTAGCAAAGAAATTAAAAATTCGATACCTTGTGGTTTAGCTAGAGCTTTAAGAAAAGATATTGATGCATGTCATGAATCATTAAGACACTCAAAAAGATTTAGAATTCATACTTTTATCTCTACAAGTCCAGTCCATATGAAACACAAATTAGATATGACGAATGATCAAGTTTTAGACGCCATTAAGGATAGCGTTACTTATGCAAGAAATTTTACAAATGATGTAGAATGGTCATGTGAAGATGGAACTAGAACAGATTTAGACTTTATGTGTAAAACAATCGAATTAGCTATTAAATGTGGAGCTACAACAATAAATATCCCCGATACAGTTGGTTACTCAATTCCAGAAGAATTTGCAAAAACAATAACACATATTAAAAATAAAGTACCAAACATTGATAAAGCTATTTTATCTGCTCACTGTCACAACGATTTAGGACTTGCTGTTGCAAATGCTTTAGCTGGACTATCAGCAGGAGTAAGACAAATTGAATGTACAATTAACGGTATTGGTGAAAGAGCTGGAAATGCGGCACTTGAAGAAATTGTAATGGCAATTAAAACAAGAAATGATTTAATGCCATATGAAACAGGTATTAAAACTGAACTTATAAGTAAAGCATCCAAAATTGTATCTAATGCAACTGGTTTTCCCGTGCAATTTAATAAAGCAATTGTTGGAAAAAATGCTTTTGCACACGAGTCAGGCATTCATCAAGATGGTATGCTGAAAAATAGAGAGACTTATGAGATTATGACACCAGAAAGTGTTGGAGTTAAGAAAACTTCTTTAGTAATGGGGAAACATTCTGGCAGACATGCTTTTAAGGATAAATTAAGCGACCTTGGGTATACAGACTTAACTGATGATGTTATTCAAAATGCATTTGGGAAATTTAAAATTTTAGCAGATAAGAAAAAACATGTGTATGACGAGGATATACTTGCCTTAGTGGATGATAGTCTAATCGTTGATAATAAAATTAATGCAATAAACTTGAAATCTTTAAAAGTTTTTGCTGGAACAGGGGAGCCTCAAAAAGCAGAAATGACCTTAGATGTTTTTGGTGAAATTAAAAAGACTTCTCAAACTGGAGATGGTCCAGTTGATGCTACATTTAAGTGTATAAAAGCATTGTATCCTCACGAAATGAAACTTTTATTATATCAGGTTCATGCAGTAACAGAAGGTACAGATGCCCAAGCAACAGTGAGTGTTAAGATTGAGGAAAATGAAAGAACCACTGTTGGTCAATCTGCAGACACAGATACTTTAGTTGCATCAGCAAACGCATACTTGAATGCACTAAATAAGATGCTTATTAAACGAGAGAAGAAATCTATGAATGAAAGTATTAAACATCAAAAAGTGAAAGGAATATAAAATGTCGGTATTTGGAAAAATTACTAGTATATGGAGTCAGGACATGGCAATTGACCTTGGAACAGCCAATACTCTAGTCGTTTTAAAAGGACAAGGTGTAGTATTAAATGAACCATCGGTTGTTGCGGTAGTAGATAATAAAGGAAAAAAATCTGTTTTAGCAGTTGGTGACGAAGCAAAAACAATGCTTGGTAGAACTCCTGGAAATATTCAAGCTATTAGACCATTAAGAGATGGGGTAATTGCAGATTTCGTAGTTACTGAGGAAATGATTAAGCACTTTATCAAAAAAGTTCATAAAAGAAGTACATTTGCAAATCCTAGAATTTTAATATGTGTACCAACTGGATCTACTCCAGTTGAGAGAAAAGCTATTCAAGACAGCGCTCTTGCTGCAGGGGCAAGAAGAGTTCAATTAATCGAAGAACCAATAGCAGCTGCTATTGGTGCTGGATTACCAATATCTGAAGCAACGGGTTCTATGGTTATAGATATTGGAGGCGGCACAACTGAGATCGCAGTTATGTCACTGGGAGGTGTGGTTTATTCTAATTCATTAAGAGTTGCTGGAGATGCAATGGATGGTGCTTTAGCTAATTATATGAGAAAAGAATATAATTTAATGATAGGGGATAGTACTGCAGAAAAAATTAAAAAAGAAATTGGTACTGCAATTGCAACAAATAACAACACATATGCTGTTAAAGGAAGAGACTTAAGATCAGGAACTCCTAAAGAAGTAAATATTACTGAAGAAGATACGGTGGAAGCTCTAAATCCAATACTTAAAGAAATGATTAATGGTATCAAAGATGCTCTTGAAAATACTCCTCCAGAACTATCAGCTGATTTAGTTGATATGGGACTCACTCTTACAGGTGGCGGGGCGTTATTGAAAAATATTGATAAAAGATTATCAAAAGAAACTGGGCTACCTGTGCATATTGCTGAGGATCCATTAGCTTGTGTAGCTGTTGGAACTGGTAAAGCTTTAGAACAAGAGGAGATCTTTTCAACAGTACTATCTGAATATTAGGATAAAATGGAAACAAGCAGAGATGATTTTATAATAGCAATCAGATCTGCCTTTCTAAAAAAAGGAACTAAACAAAGATTTTCATTAATAGTATTATTATTTTTTTCAATAACTATTTTAACATTAAGTAAATTTAATTTTAAAGGGATAAGTATTTTAAAAGTAGGTTTAAACGAAATTGTTTATCGCGCTTCTTTCATAATCTCAGGACCTGAAAATATTATTATAAATGCTTACAGATTAACAATGTCACACATTAATTTGTATGATGATCATAAAAAACTTAAAAAAGAATATAAAGCATTGAAAGCTGAAAACTTAAGCAATAATTATATAATATCTGAAAATATAATGCTAAAATCTAAAATAGAGGACATTGTAGATGTGTCCTCTGAAATATTAGCAAAGGTATTAGTAGACAAACAAAGCCCATTCCTTAAATCTATTATTGTCAATAGAGGAAGTAAAGACAATGTAAAATTAGGTATGGCAGTTTTAGATGGAGATTTTTTAATTGGAAAAGTAGTGGAAGTTAACTATTTAACATCAAGAGTGTTATTGTTATCTGACCTAAACAGTAAAGTGCCGGTATCCGTAGAACCAAATAGTGTTCAATCTATTTTGACAGGAACTGGAGAAAAATTTGGCAAACTTCAATACACTCAATTAGAAAATTTTGATTTAAATAATGGTGATCAAATTTATACATCAGGATCTGGGGGAATATTTAAATCAGGGATACCTGTTGGTCAAATAACCATAATTGATGATGGTGATGAAAGTTATGTTACCTTTCACTCAAATTTTTCACAGCTAAGATTAGTGAAAATTGTCTTATACGAAAATATAAATTAGTTTATGAGCATATCAAAACTGCCATTTTCAAGAAAACTTTTGTCATTAGGCCCAATTATTTTACTTTATATCTCCGTGCTAAATGAGTTTGATTTTAATTATTTAAATTTAAAATATTTTTCTTTTAATTTTCCTTATATTTTAATTTTTTATTGGAGCTTAAAAGGAGAAGGAAGGTTAAGTTATGTATTAGTGTTTTTCGCTGGTCTTATAAATGATGTCGTAATTGGATTACCTCTAGGAATTAGCAGCGTTACTTATTTATTTATTTGTGTTTTTGCAGTTTATTTAAGGAATATAACATTAAGAGTTAGTCTAATTAAAGATTGGTTTTTCTTCCTTTTTACTATTTTGGTCATAAATTCAATTTTTTATTCAATTCTAGTAGTTTTTTTTAATGTTAAAATTGAATACTACAATTTACTTTTTAATGTTTTTTATACTTTCTTGTTCTATTATTTTTTTTCATATATTTTTGGTTATTATTTAAATTTACTTAGAAGAACTAATGATTAGTGGTGGCTCAGATACTGGTTACAGAAAACAAAGTGTAGTTGGCAGAAGAATGTTTATTCTGTCTGCTGCTAAGCTCGTTGTTTTTGGAGGTATAATTGCACAACTATTTTCACTTCAAATAAACCAAAATAAAAAATACTTAACACTCTCAGACAAAAATCGATTAAGGGAGTGGAAGTTACCACCAATAAGAGGAGATTTCCAAGATTTTTTTGGAAATACAATTGCTGGTAACTTAAAAGTTTATCAACTTCACGTAATACCTGAGCAAGTTGAAAATTTTAATAGTCTAATTATTAGAGTAAAAGATATATTAGAATTAGACCAAAAAACTTTTAACAAAATTATAAAAAAGAAAAAATCTCAAAAGCCATGGGAGACATTAATAGTATCAGAAAATTTATCTTGGGATCAATTTGTTAAAATTAATTTTTATCTACATGAACTATCAGGAGTTAAGCCAGTTTTATCTGTAGCAAGAAGCTATCCTTACAACGAAAATTATACCCATCTATTAGGTTACGTCGCACAAGCAAGTCAAAATGATCTTGCAAATAATAGTGAAATTAAAAAGAAACATGTACCTGGATTAAGAGTTGGAAAAATTGGATTAGAGAGATCCTTAGAAAATGATTTAATTGGCATGAATGGAGTTCAAAGATACGAAGTCAATGCATATGGTAAAAGAATAAATCAAATAGATCACGTAGAGGGCCAAAAAGGTAAATCAATAAGATTAACAGTAGACACAAAAATTCAACAGACGTGCAACGAACTTTTAAAAGATAGAGCAGGATCTATAAGTGTTATGGACATATACACCGGAGATATTCTTGCAATGCACTCGTCGCCATCTTTTGATCCAAATTTATTTTTATATGGAATAAGTTATGAAAATTGGGAGGCAATTAGAAATAATCCAAAAAAACCACTTATAAATAGATCGATTACAGGATTATATCCTCCTGGTTCAACAATAAAACCGATTGTTGCGCTGTCAGCATTAGAAAACAATATTATTTCACCAAATTTTAAAGTTAATTGTTCAGGAAAAATAGAGATGTATGGGCAAACATATAACTGTTGGAAAAAGAAAGGACATGGAGTAGTTAATCTCAGAGATGCTCTAAAAGTTTCATGTGATACTTTTTTTTATGAAATGTCCAGAAGATTGGGAGTTGATCGTCTAAATGAAACTGCAAAAAAATTTGGATTAGGCAATAAAGTCTTTAACAATATTTTTAATGAGGAGAAAAGCGGTTTAGTTCCTTCAACGAAATGGAAAAAAAATGTCCTTGGAAAAGGATGGGTTCTTGGTGAAACACTTATAACAGGAATTGGTCAAGGTTATATACAAACAACTCCGTTACAGTTATGTCTGATGACTGCTCAATTAGCGAATGGTGGTTTTAAAATAAATCCAAAAATCATAGTAAATAAAGAAGATTTATCTTTTGAGGAAATAAAATCTAAAATGAGTAAAAATTTAGAAGAAAAAATACAAGGCCCAGATTTTGATGACGCAATGGTTGGCCTTGAAATGTCCTCTAGTAAAGAAGATAATTTATATAGTCCACTTTTTAGAAATCAAGAAAATGTAAAATTTGTTTTGGAGGCAATGTTTGCTTCTACAAATGAGGTTAGAGGGACATCTTATTCTTCAAGAATTGAAGACAAGAAATACCAGTTTGCAGGAAAAACAGGAACTTCACAGGTAAAAAGAATAACTGAAGCTCAAAGAGAGCTTGATTTAGATATTTCTCAAATTCCCTATGAGGATAGAGATCACGCTCTATATATTGCATTTGGACCTTATAAAAATCCAAGATATGCAATGAGTGTTTTTATAGAACACGGTGGATCTGGCGGCTCGACCGCAGCTCCGATGGCCAAAAAATTGTTTAAAGTCGTAATCGATAGACACGAAGAAAGAGAAAAATTTAAACAAAAAAATATTAATTTTGTAGCATAATGTTTCAAGAAACGGCACTAAGTGGACAAACTACCTTCTTTCAAAAACTTAGATCATTAGACTATATTTTGCTTTTTTGCTTATTAATTCTTGGACTTGTAAGTTCCTTATCAATGTATTCAACAGAAGGAGGAGAAGTTCTTTACCATACAAAAAGCCATGTAATTCGATTTATAGTTTTCTTTTCCATGATGTTGATACTTTCCTTTGTGAACTTAAGACTTTGGCATTCAATCGGCTACATTTTTTACTTTGTGGTTTTATGTTTATTAATTTGGGCATCTATGTATGGAGTAAAAGCTTCTGGCTCTCAAAGATGGGTAGACCTATACTTTATTAATCTTCAACCTTCTGAATTAATGAAAGTTGCAATAATAATGTGTTTTGCAAAATTTTATCACCGAACTCAAATTCATTTAGTTAACAATTTTAAAAATTTAATAGTTCCAATGGTAGTATTAATTGTACCAATTCTATTAGTTGTAAGCCAACCAGATTTAGGTACTTCGATATTAATAGGATTAAGTGGTTTAGTTGTTTTGTGGTTATCAGGTGTTAATGCAAAATATTTCATATATTCCTCCCTTATTTTATTAATATCCTTACCATTTGTAATTTCAGTTTTAAAACCATACCAAAAACTTAGGATATTAACTTTTTTTAATCCTGATAGAGATCCTCTTGGTGCTGGATATCAAATAATACAATCAAAAATTGCTGTAGGTTCAGGTGGGTTGTCAGGAAAAGGTTTTCTCAAAGGTACTCAAAGTTATTTGGACTTTTTGCCTGAAAAGCATACAGATTTTATATTTACATTATTTTCAGAAGAGCACGGATTTGTTGGTTCGGTTTTGTTACTTTTTCTTTACGCGATTATAATTTATAGAACTGCAAAAATTGGCGCATCTGCAAGAAGCTTTTTTGGAAAATTATTTTGTTACGGATTTGCATCCTCTATATTTATCTATGTTACAGTTAATATGAGCATGGTTTTAGGACTACTTCCAATTGTGGGGTCACCCTTGCCTATCATGTCGTATGGAGGTTCTTCAATGCTAGCTACAATGATAGGTTTTAGTGTTGTAATGAGCACAAAAATTTACCAAAAACAGATTATTGCATAATTTGTCGCGATAATTTTTTTTTTTCATGATGTAGATTATTTCAATGTCAAAAAATAAAGTAGCTATTATTGGTGCTGGTATTCAAGGAGTCTGCAATGCTTTATTTTTACAAAGAAAAGGAATTGATGTAACTTTATTTGACAAAGATGAACCTGGGTGCGCAACTTCTTATGGAAATGCAGGTCATTTTTCTCCATATGCCTCCTTACAGTTAAACAGATCAGATGTGATATCAGATGTACCTGCTATGCTGTTAAGCAGTAGAGGACCACTAGCTTTAAAATGGAATTATTTTGTTAAAATGATTCCATGGTTTTCAAAATATTTTATGAGTTGCTCAAAAAAAAAAATGATGCATACCGCAAAATATATGCATCAAATTTTGGATATTTCATTAGATGCATACGATGAACTGTTTGCAGATATTAATTTAGATGGTCTAGTTGAAAAAAAAGGAATTATGTATGTATGGGAAAAAAAAGGAATTAAAAGTAGAAAAATTGAAATTGATATTCGAGAAAAATTAGGTGTACAACAAAAAATTTTAAATCCAAAAGAAGTTCACGATTTGGAACCAAATTTAAAACCATTTTATGATGGAGGGGTATTTTATGAGTACGCCAGACATGCAAGAAATCCAAAAAAAATTATTGAAAAATTATTTACGAATTTTTTAAAAAAAGGAGGGAAATTTAAAAAAACAAATATAAACAACATAAATTTTAAAGACCAGAAACCTATTTTAATTACAGAAAACGATAAATTATTATTTGATAAAGTTGTTATAGCCTGTGGTGCTTTTTCAAAAAAACTAACTGATAAATTAGATGAAAAAATTCCACTAGACACTGAAAGAGGCTATCATATTCATTTTAAAAATTACTCAAATCTTCTATCCAGACCAGTTGTTTGGGCTGATAGGGGTTTTGGTATAACACCCATGGAGCAAGGTCTAAGAGTTGTTGGAACAGTTGAATTTGGAGGTTTAGAAAATCCTTTATCTAAGTCGAGAATTAAAAATTTGATATTAAATGCAAAAGACATGTTAAATGGTCTACCAGAAAATGAAGATCACGAGGATGAATGGTTAGGATTTAGACCAACTTTACCTGATTTTCTCCCAGTAATTGGTAAGTCAAAAAATTACAATAATGTTTATTACTCCTTTGGTCATCATCATTTGGGATGGACATTAGGAGCAATTTCAGGGAAAATAGTATCCAAAATGATTCTTGGCGAAAAAACTAATTTAGATTTATCTCCTTATAGTTCATCAAGATTTAATTAAGGATTAATTTGTCAAAAAATTACTTAGCTTATACTTTACTTGTATTTGCTACATTTTGTTGGTCAGGAAATTTTATAGTAGGTAAATTTGCATATATATACGAAGTGCCCCCACTGACTTTAAATTTTTTTAGATGGATTTCAGCTTGGTTGATTTTAATCCCATTTACATACAAAGAAATTTTCAATAATTGGAATTATATTAAAAAAAATTTGATTGTGATAAGTTTTATGGGCGTAATAACTATTAGCACTTTTAACTCAGTAGTATATTTCGCGTTGAACTATACTCAAGTGATAAATGCAGTTTTAGTTCTCGCAGCAATTCCAGCAGTGACAATAATTATCTCATCCTTTATGAAAGTAGATAAAACAAACATTTTTCAACTCATTGGATTATTGTTGTCCGTGTTAGGAATATGTTCAATTATTTCTAACGCAGACATAAACAAAATTTTAGCTCTAAATTTTAATAAAGGTGACCTTTGGATGTTAGTTTGTGTTATCTGTTGGTCATTTTACTCTACATTACTTAAAAAGCATAGTTTCAAGTTTTCACAGTTCACATTAATCCAACTTATGGTATCTGTTGGAATTTTATTCTTAATACCACAATTTTTTTATGAAAAATCAATTGGTTTAGAAATAAACTTCAACATATCATTTTTTGTAATTCTTTTTTATGTCGTAATGTTTCCTGCGCTAGCTGCTTATTACTGTTGGCAGAAGGGTATAGAGATAGTGGGACCAAACCGTGCCACAATGTTCATTCAATTAATGCCGCTACTAAGTGCAGTGCTAGCAATTTTGATTTTTCAAGAAACATTTGAACTATACCATTTTATAGGAGCTTCATTTATTCTTTCAGGAATTTATTTATCTAATAAAAAAACCATCAAATGAAACTACCAGTGGTCAACCACCAAGATTATGTTGCGAAAATAAATGATGACAATAAATTCCCAATAAGAAAGTTTGGTGAACTTGCAAGTTATTTAATAAACCAAAAAGTAGTAGATGAATTTTATAAACCTGACTATTGTTCTGAAGAGACTTTGAGTAGAGCACACTCCTTAGAGTATATAAATAGTATAAAGAAAAAAACTATAGACACTAAATCCCAAAAAAAAATCGGTTTTCCAATAAATGATAGTGTGGTGAATAGATCTTTTAGAGCGACTGGTGGAACTGTATTGGCAAGCAAACTTGCTATTGATCATCGTATTGCATGTAATACAGCAGGAGGAAGCCATCACGCAACTTATAATGAAGGAGCAGGTTATTGTGTTTTTAATGATGTGGCAGTTGCAACTAGATATTTACAATTTAAAGGGTATGCAAAAAATGTTTTAATAGTTGATCTTGATGTACATCAAGGAAACGGAACTTCAGAAATTTTTAAAAACGATAAATCTGTTTTTACCTTTAGTATGCATTGTAAATCTAATTACCCTGCAAAAAAAAACAACGGTGATTTAGATATAAGTTTAGAAGATAATATCGAAGATGAAGAATATCTAAAAAAGCTTGAGGAGAATATTTTGTTATTAAATAAGGAAAAGTATGATTTTGTATTTTATGTTGCAGGAGTTGATATACATTTAAATGATAGGTTAGGTAAATTGAAAATCTCAGAGGATGGAATAAAGAGAAGAGACGAAATGATAATAAACAACTTTTTTGAAAAAAATGTTCCTATTTGTGGAGTTTTGGGAGGTGGTTATAACAAAGATTTTGAAACTCTAGTAAGACTTCATGCTATATTACATAGAACTTGTGTTTCTGTTATATGAAAAAAAATCCAAATTTATCTTCTGAGCAAAAACTAATTTTATTTGAGGAGGGAACAGAAAGACCTGGATCTAGTGAATTAAATTTTGAAAAAAGAGAAGGTAATTATCATTGCGCAAATTGTGATGTAAAACTTTTTGAGTCAAAAAAAAAATATGAGAGTGGCTCTGGTTGGCCATCGTTCTTTGAATCTTTGCCTGATGTATTCGAAACAAAAACTGACCACCATGTTGGTTACGCAAGGACGGAATATCACTGCAAGAATTGTGGCGGGCATCATGGACATATATTTGATGATGGTCCTAAACCAACAGGTAAAAGATATTGTAATAATGGTTTATGTTTAGTATTTAAAGCTAAAAAATTAAAATGATTGTAAAATATTTTACTTTTTTAATTGGGATTATTTGGTCTTATTCTATAATTAAAACTCAATCTATTTTTAGTAAAAAAGCTGGTCTTTTATTTAAAATATTTATTTCCAAAGTATCTTGGTTTACTTTTTTAGCCGCAATTTATTTTGGTTACAAAAACTTCCAAATTAAATTTGTTTTAGTAGGATTAATTATTGGTTTGATAATTGTTAATCTAGGATTTTATTTCTTAAGAAAAATAATAAATCAGAAGTTTAGTGAAAAACAAATATTAAATTTTAAAATGTTTTTTGAATATACACTTATATTTTTAATTATTTATTACGTTTTATTTTAAAAGGTCTTGTAGCTTATTATCTTTTTCTAAAGCTCTGATTTCTTCATAACCACCGATGTGCTGATCATCAAAAAAAATTTGTGGAATAGTTTTTTTACCGTTTGCTTTCTTAAGCATTTCATCTAATGCTCCATCAACTTCTGCAATATTAATTTCAGAATATGATGCATTATTTCTCTTTAATAATCTTTTTGCAGCATCGCAATAATTACAAACCGGACCAGTATAAATGGTAATTTTTTTCATTAATTATATATAATCATTTTTTTTAATTTTTCTTCTTATTTCTTTTCTTGTTTCTTCAAATTTTTTTCTGTGCTTTATACTTTGACCTTTAGCCCTCTTTCTCCAAAGCCTAAATGATGAAGGTTTAAGTGATCTTCTCATAATTTTTATAACATCGCCTTCTGATAAACCTGTTTTTGATTTGATATCTTCGAAAGTTATTCGGTCTGCCCAAGCAGCCCATACCACCCAACTCTCACTGCCCACTTTGGGTTCAGGATTTTTAACCTTTGTGAGTGGTCTGCGACTTTTTTTCATAAATTCTTAATAAATATTAAAAAATTGATTAATGCAATTTTTACCGACTATGTTATTATAAGCAAGATAGTCCTATCTAGCCATCTTTAGCTCCCGGTTTTTTAGGACTATCCCATAATGCTTCCCTTAGATTATTTTCTCTTTTTACAAATTATACTTTTTTTATTTATAACTCCAGGCACACCAAGGATTGTAATTATTTCATATGCGATGAATTATGGAACAAGAAATTGTATTTGGATTGCATTAGGAGATATTACTGCAAATCTAATACAAGCTACTTTAGTAATATTTTTTATAGGATCCTTCATTGCTAATAATAGTGAAACATTAAATATTTTAAAATGGTTTGGTGTAGCTTATTTATTTTATCTTTCTTATGATATCTATAAGTCTAGCCCGACAAATTTTAACAAAGCATCAACAAAATCAAAAAAATTGTTATCTTTTTTTAAAGATGGATTTATTGTAGCTGGAACAAGTCCAAAAGCTTGGATATTTTTTCCATTAATCTTTCCTCAGTTTATAAATTTTAATGAAAATTATATTTTCCAATTTGTAATTCTTATAATTACATATATGGTATTAGATTTTATCTCACTTATTGGCTATGCAATCTTAGCCAAAAAACTTTTGACATGGATCAACGCAAATCCAAGAGTATTAAACACAATTTCGGCGTGTGTATTGATTTTAATTGCAATTTTTATTGGATTTACACAAAATTATTAACAATTATATTAATTCATTATGAAAATAGGTTTCATAGGAACGGGACAGATAACAAAAGCGATTGTAACAGGTGTAATTAAATCAAAATTAAAAATTTCAAAAATATTTGTATCTGAAAGAAATAAAAAAATTTCAAGAATTTTAAAACTCAAAAGTAAAAAAATTAAAATAATTAAAAATAATCAAGATATTATTAATAAATCTGACTGGGTCTTTCTTGCGGTAACACCAAATGTAGGAAATAAAATTTTAAATAGTTTAAAATTCAATAAAAATAAGATGATAATTAGTTTCATTTCAACAATTAATTTAACTCAACTAAAAAAAATTATTGGATTAAAATCAAATATTGTTAGAGCAATACCATTACCACCAATTGCGTTATGTAAAGGGCCCGTACCAATTTATCCACCAAATAGTAAGGTTAAAAAGTTTTTTGATAAATTAGGATCTACAGTTGAAATCAGCAATGAGAAGTTATCACTAAATTTTTGGACTACTTCTGCTATGATGGCTCCTTTTTATGAAATCTTGTACTCGTTATCAAATTGGTTAGTTAAGAGAGGAATAAAAAAAGAAAATGCACAAAAGTATATATCATCTCTATTCCTTGCGTTATCAGAAGACGCTTTTAATCATAACAAAAATCTAAAAAAACTTGTTCGAGAATCGCAAACACCCGGCGGCCTGAATGAGCAAGCGGTTAAAGATTTGCGAAAAGCTGGTTTTTATAGATTACTTGAAAAAACATCTAATAGAATAATAAAAAGGTTAAAAAAGTCACAATCTAATTAAAATAATTTAGTTTATAAATTAAAAAATGACCAAAAAAAAACCATTAAAAAGAAAAATAAAAGTCGCTTTAAAAAGAAAAAGCAAAATATTCAAACGCTCAATTACAAAAAAAAAGGATTTAATATCTAAAAAATTTAATACTTCCATTAAAGGTAAAAAAATTGATATTGGAAAATCTGTGAAAAATTTTTTTGACTGGGTTAAAGGTGCTGAAATTATTGAGTTGCCGAGCTGTAATACTAATGATGATCCAGTAAGACCAGAATTAGATAATGATTTTAGAACAAGTTTTGGTAGAAAAATATATGGTGTTAAGTATCAAGATGAAATACACGCGGTAATGTGTTTTGCGTTTACAAATAGTATTCCGAAAACTGTGGAAGAGCTAGATATGATGAGTAAAGATGCTTATCTTCAGAGTATCAATAGAGATTTTAAAGTTGGTCAAATTGCTATTGCATATACTGTTTGGTCAAAAAAAAAAGGCGGTGGAAGATTAATTGTAAAAGAAGTTTTTAAAAAAATAAAAAAAACAAATCATTTAAATAGATTAGTAACACTATCACCGCTTACTGATATGGCTAGAAAATTTCATTTAAGTAACGGCGCCATAGAGATTGGAGTCAATGAAACCACTCAAAATTTTGAGTATAAAATGTGATTATTGGTATTTATTTTCTAAATAGTAGTCAAAGTAATTTGATAAAAGTTTATCTATTTTATAAAAATTTGGCACTAGAAATGGCCTTCTAGCATGTACTCTATCATTTACCCAATGCTTTGACCATTCAGTAGTTGTTTCTACACATTGTTTTGGAAATTCATTAATTTTATATCTCTCCTTAATCTGAAAACAACCACCTATAAATAAATCTACATATGATTGAACAATTGGATGACTATTATTTGGTTTTTCTATTTTTCCTGGATTAGCTGCATAAACCCAAAAGTTTTTATTTTTGGTTTTAATTTTTTTTCCATAGAAACTTAAATCTTTGCCTTCAACTTTTACTCTACAATAGCCACTCTCTCTTTTATCTGTCTTATTCAAGTCCTTTATTGAAACTGGGTAATAAACTGCATTTACAGCTGAGTTTTCTTTTTTAATGATTGTTAAAAAAGTAATTTTGTACATTCCTCCCTGAAGGCCCCAAGTTCTTTCAAAACCTTTGATCAAAATAGGTTTAACTACAAAAGCTGATTTATTTGTTCTAATTCTCGATTCTTTATCCATTAAGGATCCATAGCCAATAATATAATTTTTACTCCCTCGCTCTGGATTTAAATTACATTCCTGACTTTGTGCTAAGTGTGTTGAAAAAATTAATACTATAATGATTAACAATTTTTTCATATTTGATATTTAAAAATATTTTTTAAATTCCTCATTTACTCGTAAAATTTCTAAATCCACTAATCCACCTATTATTAATTGAATAGCAACAAGTAAAATAAATGCTAAACCCACATAAGCAATCCATAAATGTTTTTGAATATAGTTTGCAAGATATGTTGCAAGAGCTCCAGTTAAAATAACTGACAAAACTAAACCAAAAATCATAAAACCAAAATAACCTTTAGAAGCCCCAACAACACCAATAACATTATCAAAACTAATTGTTATATCTGCAAATAAAACTTTATACACACTTTGTATATATGAGGGCTCCTTAGAAACTTTTGTTGGTGATTTAACTTTCTTAATTTCAAATAAGTCTTTTCTTAAATCATAAACTATCCAAATTAATAGTAGCCCACCTAAAATTTTAATAAAATAAAACTTAAATAAATAAGTTGCAAAAATTGCAAAAATAACTTTAAAAATTAATGCACCTGCAACACCCCAAAGTATAATTTGTCTTCTATGTTTTGGAACAAAGTTAGCAGCTATTAAGCCGATTATTATTGCGTTATCTGCAGCCAAAATAATATCAATGAATATTATTTGTAAAAGAATTAAAGATTGCTCAATAAATAGAGATTGTTCCATTGGAATTATTAGATATTAAATGAATATTTGGATTTTTCAATTAAAAGTAGACAATTTTTTTATTGATTTAACATTAAATTAATAATCAAATATATTTTTATAAAGAGGAGGTGAAATGAGAATAATAAAATACTTTATTTCAATATTAACATCACTACTTTTACTTTCAAATGTATCATATGCTGAAAAATGGGATATGGCGTTAGCTTATGGTGCGGGTAATTTTCATTCTGCAAATGCAACCGAATTTGCAAAAAATGTAACTGAAAAAAGTGGTGGTAAACTTACTATAGTCACTCACCCAGGTGGATCATTATTCAAAGGTGGAGAAATTTTTAGAGCAGTAAGAACAGGACAAGCTCCGATTGGTGAAAGATTTATGTCGGCATTAGGTAAAGAAGATCCTTTACTAGAAATCGACTCTTTACCTTTTTTAGCTACATCGTACACAGATGCTATGAAGTTATATAAAGCATCAAAAGCCGAAATAACAAAAAGTTTAGATGCTAAAGGTTTGGTATTTTTATATGCGGTGCCATGGCCTGCTCAAGGTTTATATTCTAAAAAAGAGATAAATAGTGTTGAAGATTTAAAAGGATTAAAGTTTAGAGCTTATAATGGTGCTACAATTAGAATTGCTGAGCTTACCGGTATGGCTCCAACCAAAATCGAAGCAGCAGAGATATCTCAAGCATTTTCTACAGGAGCTGTTGAAAGTATGATTACTTCACCAACAACTGGTAAGAACAGCAAGATTTGGGAAAACGGAGTTAAATATTTCTATGATATAGCTGCTTGGTTTCCAAAAAATATGATTATTGCAAACAAAAAAGCTTGGAATAAATTAGATAAAGAAACTCAAGACTTAATTATGAAAGAAGCGGCTCTTGCTGAAAGAAAAGGGTGGCAACTTTCAAAAATGGGAAACAAGAATGACAAGAAAGCCTTAGCTGATGCTGGAATGCGTGTCGGTAAAGTTAATTCTGCATTGAAACAACATTTCGAAAAAGTTGGATCTCAAATGGCATCTGAATGGACAAAGAAAGCTGGTGCTAGAGGTCAATCTGTTTTATCCGCTTATTAAATAATCTTTTTTAAAGGCCGTTAATATTTTAACGGCCTTTTATCATATGCTTAATAGAATTAATTTTTATCTAGAAAAAATCTATAAATTTTCTGGGTACGTTGCTGCTATATTTTTAATACTTATAGCTATATTTATATTATTAGGTATTTGCTCTAGAATATTTGGTTTTTATATTCGGGGGCTATCCGAATACTCAGGTTATTGCATGGCCGCTTCTACATTCTTTGCTTTAGCTTATACATTTGGAGAAGGGGGACATATAAGAATTACATTATTCATTGAAAAACTAAATAAGAAATTCAAAAAAACATTTGAAATCTGGTGTCTATTAGTAGCTTCAATTTTTTCAGGTTATTTAGCATTTTATTTTATTAAAATGCTTATTATTTCATATAAATTCGAAGAGCGAAGCGAAGGTGCCGATGAAATATTAATATGGATCCCTCAATCACCTTTAGCTTTAGGTTCAATCATTCTTTTTATATGTTTTTTACACCATCTATTAAAATATTTTTACAAAAATGACTGAATTATTACTAAGTTTATTTTTTATTTCAGTTCTTTTATTGTTCTTAAGTACTGGAGTCTGGGTTGCATTAAGTATGATAGGTGTTTCCGCAATTGCGATGACTTTATTCACTTCAAGACCAGTTGGAGATGCAATGGCAACAATTATTTGGGGGACATCATCCTCTTGGACTTTAACAGCCTTACCACTGTTTGTCTGGATGGGAGAAATTTTATTTAGAACAAAGTTATCAGAGAATTTGTTTGAGGGATTATCACCTTGGATGCAAAAACTACCTGGTGGATTAATTCATGTTAACGTAGTAGGGTGTGCACTATTCGCTGCA
Source organism: uncultured Pelagibacteraceae bacterium (assembly GCA_902610315.1). GTDB lineage: Bacteria > Pseudomonadota > Alphaproteobacteria > Pelagibacterales > Pelagibacteraceae > Pelagibacter. The sequence continues at coordinate 11,454 of CACLVA010000005.1, read as the reverse complement.
ATATCTGGATCTTCAGCTGCTACTGTTGCCACAGTTGGAAAAATGTCAATTCCGGAGCTTAGAAAAAGAAATTATCCTGAAAAAATTTTACTAGGTAGTCTAGCTGGTTCTGGAACCTTAGGATTATTAATTCCACCTTCAATAATTTTGATTATTTACGGCGTAACAGTTCAAGAGTCCATTGCAAAATTATTTGTAGCTGGAATTATACCTGGAATAATGATTGCGTTAATTTTTATGGGCTACGTAATTTTATGGTCTTTGTTTAATAAAAAAGATATGCCAAGCATTAATAATCAATATAGTTTTATTGATAAAGTAAAAAAATCTGGTCAACTAATTCCTGTAATAATCTTGATACTTTCAGTTATTGGCTCTATCTATACAGGTATTGCAACCGCTACTGAAGCAGCATCACTAGGAGTCGTTGGCGCATTAATTCTTTCCTATTTTCAAAAAAGTTTAAGTTGGAGTAATTTTAAAAACTCTTTATTAGGGGCTACAAAAACATCCTGTATGATTTCTTTCATATTAGCTGGATCTGCATTTTTATCCCTTGCAATGGGATTTACAGGTCTACCAAGAAATTTAGCTTTATGGATAAATAGTCTAGAACTTTCCCCTTATATTTTAATTTTCGTTTTAATGATATTTTATATTATTTTGGGAATGTTTTTGGATGGAATATCAGCTGTAGTTTTAACAATGGCAATTATAGAACCTATGATAAGGCAAGCTGGTTTTGATATGATTTGGTTCGGAATTTTTCTTGTAGTTGTTGTCGAAATGGCACAAATTACACCACCAGTCGGTTTTAATTTATTTGTGCTTCAAGGTATGGCTGGAAAAGATATGGGCTTTATAGCAAAAAGTGCATTTCCATTATTTTTGTTAATGATACTTGCAACATTTATAATAATAATTTTCCCTGAATTAGTGACGTGGTTACCAGATCAAATGATTAAAAATATTACCTAATATTTTGATTGTTTTGTTCCATCAATTACGTGCTTAAGTTCATTATACTCTTTACAATTGCAATCTTTTAAAACAGCTAACCTTTTTTTTGCTTCATCTATTCTATTAGTAACAACAAAAAGTTCACCCATGTATTCATTGATACCTATGTGTTTTGGATCAATTTCCAAACCCATTGCATAATAGATTTCTGCATTATCGTAATCACCTATTTTTCTATGTGAAAAACCTAAAAGATTCAAAGTATCAGGATTACTTGGATCTTGGTTGTTTGACTCTAACAAATTTTTAATTGCTTTCTTATAAGCATTTTTAGCTTTATTTTGTTTATTCTTTTTCTCAAATTTTTTTGCTTTAGATACCCATTTTTTTCCGATATCAAATTTTGTTGCTGCTTTTAGACCAGTGCTAGCTGTATTTTTGGTTTCGCCTCCACCTGAACCTGCTGCAAACAATAGCGAGCTATAAAATGTAATAAAAACTATTAATATTATTTTTTTCATAAGATTATAAAAATTTTTTTAAATTATTTAATGGTTTAAGGTAAATATTATTTTCTTCAAGCACTTTTTTAATTTGCCTAGCAGTTGCTAAAGACTCTACGTTATCGCCGTGAATACAAATAGAATCTATACTGCATTTTATTTTCTTACCAGACATGCAATTAATAGACTGACTTTCAACCATGTCGAGAACATGTTGTTTGCATTTCTTTGGGTCAGTTATGACAGCATTTATCTTGCTTCTTGAAACAAGATTTCCATCATCTTCATAATTTCTGTCTGCAAATATTTCACACGCTACTTTCATATCAAATTTTCTAGCAGCCTCTTCCATCTTTGATCCGGTTGGAACTAAATAAATTAAATTTTTATCTATACTATAAATAGTTTCTGCTAATATTTTTGCTAAACCTAAATCTTCACAGGCCATGTTATTTAATGCTCCATGAGGCTTAATATGAGTAACTTTTGTACCACAATTTTCCGCTATATTTTGTAAAATTTCATATTGATCAATTATTAGTTTTTTTAATACATCTTCAGGCAAGTGGTGTCTTTTTCTTCCAAAGTTTTCAGGATCATTAAACGAAGGGTGTGCACCAATGCTAACATTATTAACTTTTGAAATTTCTATCGTATTTATCATTGTTTGTTCGTCACCAGCATGGAAACCACAAGCGATATTTGCTGAATTTACAATCTTGAGCAAATCAGGATCGTGCCTTGTAGAATGATGTTTAGATTTTTCACCTAAATCACAATTAATATTAATTTCCATAAAATTTGACATGAAGTATAACATTGTATGATTAAAAATATAGTCAATCTTGGTGACGCAGCAATTTATTGCGATTTTGGAGAGGAGGTTACTAAAGATATTAATTCTAAAGTTATAAAATATTTTAGAACTTTAAAAAATAAAAACCTAAAAGGAGTTACTAACTTATCTCCTTCCTATAATAAATTAATAATTACTTTTGATTTAAATGAGACTACGTTTATTGAACTTAAAAATAATATACTAAACTTAAAGTTAGATGATGAAACAAAAAATGAAAGTTCTAAAATTAGTATACCTATATGTTGTGATAAAGAATACTCACTAGATATCGATAGGTTAGAGGAAAAATTAAATAAATCTAAAAGCGATATAATAAAAATTTTTATTAATAAAACTTATTTTTGTTATATGACGGGGTTTGTTGCGGGCATGCCCTTTCTGGGGGATATAAATTATAAAATTCAGCTGAATAGATTAGAAACCCCTAGGGTGAAAGTCCCAAAAGGTTCAGTCGGTATAACAGAACAATTCTGTAATGTTTATACCTTTGAGAGTCCAGGTGGATGGAATATAATTGGAAATACTCCGATAAGTATATTCGATTCAACTCACAAAAAAAAACCAAATTTAATAAATCCTGGTGATGAAATAACATTCTATGAAATTAGTAAAAAAGATTATATAAAATTTTATGAAAAGTGATTACTTTAAGGTAATTAGAGGAGGCCTGAACTCAACATTTCAAGATCAGGGAAGAGAAAACTTATATCATATTGGCATTCCTTTCAGCGGAGTAATGGATAAAAGAAATTATTTGATTGCTAACAGACTTATAAATAATGGAAAAGATGAACCAGTTTTAGAGTTTGCTTTTCAAGGACCTTGTTTAAAATACTTTGGAAATAAAAGAAATATTGTAATTACTGGTGAGATAAATTTTATATTAGCCAGAAATAATAGCGAAAAAGAAAAGGGCGAGTGTTACAAAACAATTGAAATTAACGACGGCGATGTCATAGATATTATTTCGACAAATAAATCTGTTTATGGGTATTTTTCTGTGAGTGGAGGATTTAAAATAGATAAAGTCTGGAATAGCTATTCTACGACTACAAGAGCTAATGTAGGCCCTAATAATGGATGTAAATTAATTAATGGTCAAAAAATTCTTCTTAATGAAAAGAAACCAATTTTTAATAGACGGTTAAACTTTGTTAATACAAAAATAGAATTTATAAGGGTATTAAAAGGAACAAATTTTGATTATTTTTCTCAAGATTCTATTAATAATTTTTTCTCTAAAGATTTTGAGGTTACAAAACTTACAGATAGGATGGGTATGAGGTTAAAAGGAGTGAAATTAGTCAATCTCAAAAAAACTAATATTAAGTCTGAAGGTTTAGTTAAAGGCACTATTCAAGTACCAGCTGATGGTAACCCGATTATTTTACTATCAGACCACGGTACTATTGGAGGCTATCCAAAGTTTGGGGTTATAATAAGTGCTGACTATGACAAACTAGTACAGACACCACCTGGTACAAAAATAAGATTTAAAAAAATTGAGTTAAAGGATGCTGAAAATTTATATAAATTATATAATATGGAGACAAATAATATTCTTAATAAAATCTTATGAATGTAAAAATTAAAAAGATATTAAAAAAAAAAAATAAAGCTAAAATTATTTGTTTAACCTCTTATTCAAAAAATATTTCTGAAATTTTAGACAAGTATACGGATATAATTTTAGTTGGTGACTCCCTTGGTTCAGTTTTATACTCCTTTAATACAACTAAAAAAGTTAACCTTAATATGATAATTGAGCATTCTAAAAGTGTTAGGCAAGGAGTAAAAAAAAGTTTAATGGTTGTTGATATGCCATTTAATACTTACAGAAATAGAAGGGAAGCTTTAAAAAATGCAAAAAAAATAATTAAATATTCAAAAGCAGATGCGGTAAAATTAGAAGGTGGAAAAAAAATAATAGATATTGTCAAATACTTAAGGAAAAATAAAATAAATGTGATGGGCCATTTGGGAATTCTTCCACAAAGTCATAAAGGCAAATTTAGATATAAAGGAAAAACATCTATAGAAAGAAAAAATATTCTAGCTGACGCGATTTTACTTCAAAAAAATGGAGTATTTTCAATTGTATTAGAATGTATTGAAACAACCTTAGCCAAAGAAATAACAAAAAAATTAAAGATACCAACAATTGGAATAGGATCATCTGTCAATTGTGATGGCCAAGTTTTAGTTACTGATGATTTAATTGGTTTAAATTTGACATCTATTAAATTCGTAAAAAATTTTTATGATATAAGAAAGCATATAACAATAGCTGTTAAAAAATTTAAGGATGAGGTAAAAAAACAAAAATATCCAACTGCTAAATTTAGTTATTAAATTTTACCTGAGTTTTTTACTTTTTAATTTGCCTTTATTAAAATCAACTTCTACAAATGATCCAAAAGTATCACCAATTTTATCAAATTCTACTCCAGTTGCGCCCTCGTAATTAATTGATTTTCCCTCACTTAAAATATTAATAGCTTTTTTTAAATCCCCTGGAAATATCTTAATGCCTGGCTTATTAGCTATAGAATAAATATTTTTATTAATAGAATTTTCCTTTGAATAAAATTTTGCAAAATTGGATAATATAATTATAGCCGCAGCATCATATGACTCAGCTGTATAAGGACTGGAAGAGTCAATTCCTGAATTTTGTGCTAATTCCATAAATTTTTCTGAACCTAAATTTGATAGACCTTGAACATAACCAAAAGATTTTTTTAAATCTTTGTCTTTAAACCTATCGATTATTTTCGGATCTATCATATTATCAGGTAGTATAAATGATCTAAACATACCTGAATCTAACATAGAGCTAATAATTTTATCACCACCTAATTCAATATCACTTATGATTGCTAAAGCATCCCCTCCTGCGGCTGTTAGCGCTGATATATGTTTTGAATAATCGTTAATATTTTTGTTGTGGGATATCATGATTGTAGTTTTTATTTTATTTTTATTTAGTGCTTTGCTGTAAGTTTTTGCAAATATTTCATAGTCTTTATTATCACTGTAAGAAATTGCCACTTTTTTTATTCCTTTATCTGAGGTTATATCGGCCAAAATTTGGCTACCTCTTATTTTCGGAGGCGTTGTTCTAAATACATAACCATTATCGTTTAATTGAATTAATTCATTAGATGCATCTGCTGGTGAAATCATCAATATTTTTTTAGGTATCAAAATATTTTTTGCAATTTCCATAGTAAGGTCTGGACAAGCAGCCCCTATGATTGCTGTAACACCCTCTCCAATTAATTTTGTTGCAGAGTCTTTTGCTAAATTTTTATTACTACAACTTGTATCTGCCCTTTGAATTTTAAATTTAATTTTTTTTGAAAGGTCCACATCATTTGATATCTCATTAAATGCTAGCTCAGCAGAGTCAGCCATAGATGGTGTTAAACTCTCGACTACACCAGAAAATCCAAGTAAAATACCTACCTTGACTTCATTGTGATCTTCAGCATGAGATTTTGATATGAAAATAGAAATATATATTACTGACAACAATAATATTTTAAAATAAGGTTTGATTTTTTTATGATAATAAGCATTAAACATGATATCTTTATATTAATAATATAACTTATTATTATGGAATCCAAAAAAATTAAACCTCATTTCATAAAAAAAACGAACCCGAGGGTAGGGCTAATTGTTTTAGCAACCGATGTGATGATTGAGAAAGATTTTCTAAAAGTTTTTAGTAGAATTCCGGCTGATCTTTATGTGAATAGAATAACTAATTATAATCCTGTTACAGCAGAAAACTTAAAAAAAATGACGAATAAAATTACATCTGTAACTCAAAAGATTCTTCCTGGAGAAAAAATAGATTGTATAGTTTATGGTTGTACATCAGGAACAATTGTTTCAGGTTATGATAACATTAAAAGAAAGATTAATATTGCCAAACCAGATGCTTTAGTAACAGCCCCAAGCACAGCAGCTTTAAATGCATTGAAGAAAAAAAATATTAATAAGATTTCAATAGTAACTCCCTATACTAAAAGTGTAAATGATGATGTTGTTAACTTTTTTAAAAATAATAATTTTGAAGTTACCTCAAACACTTATTTTGATATTCAGTCTGATGTCGATATTGGAAGAGTAGATCAAGATCAATTATTTAAAATTTTGTCTAGCATAAACCACAAAGACGCTGAGGCTCTATTCGTATCTTGCACCTCATTACCAGTCTTAAACATAATCGAAAAGTTAGAAAAAAAATTAAACATGACTGTTTTATCAAGTAATCAAGCTTTAATTTGGGAAACCTTAGAAAATATAAATAGAAATAATTCGATAAAAGGTTATGGAAGTTTATTTTCTTAGCGTTAAAATATGAGCTTTTCTAAAAATGAATACAAAGAACGACTAAAAAAAGTTCAATCATCAATGCAAAAAAAAGGTATTGAGCTTTTGATATCCCAAGACACAGCAAATATAAATTATTTGACTGGTTATGATGCATGGTCATTTTATTATGCTCAGTGTGTAATTGTACATATTAATTCTGATGAACCTATTTGTTTTATAAGAGCTCAAGATGCAGGTGGAGCATTTATAAAAACATATCTTAAAAAAGAAAATATAGTTATTTACGATGAAAAATATATTCATACTTGGCCATCTCATCCGTACGATGCATTAGTGGATTTATTAAAAAAAAATAAATGGGATAAACTACAAATTGGGGTAGAGATGGATGCTCATTATTTTACGGCATACTGTTATGAAAAGCTCAAACAAGGATTGCCCAACGCCAAAATAAAAGACTCAGAAAGGTTAGTAAATTGGGTAAGGGTAGTTAAATCGAATGCTGAAATAGATTTTATGAAAAAGGCTGCAATTATCTCAGAAAATGCAATGAAGACAGCGATGGACATAATTAATCCAGGTGTAAGACAATGCGATGCTGTTGCAGAGATACAGAAATCATTATTTAAAGGAACAAATGAATTTGGTGGTGAATATGCAAGTATAGCAACTCTTTTACCTACTGGTAAAGGTACTTCGGCATCACATCTAACAGCAAGCGATGAAAAATTTATGACTGGAGAGGCTACTGTCGTAGAATTATCTGGCACCTACAAAAGATACCATGCTCCAATGGCAAGAACTGTTAACCTAGGAAAACCAGAACAAAAAAAAATTGATGCGATGAATGCAACAAATGAAGCTTTAGAGGCTGGTATAAAAGCAAGCAAACCCGGAAACACCGCTAATGACGTTGCTGAAAAATTTTGGGCAATATTAGATAAATACAAAATTAAAAAAGAATCTAGAACCGGTTATTCAATTGGAATAGGATATCCACCAGATTGGGGCGAACATACTCTTAATATTTCTAAAGGCGATATGACAATTTTAAAACCGAATGTTTGTTATCATATGATAGCTGTAATGCAATTTGGTGATTGGGGGGTTGAAGCTTCAGAGTCTGTAAGGATTACTGAAGGTGGAAATGAGTTATTATGCAATTTTTCAAGAGATTTACACGTAAAATAAAAACTTGAAATATTAGCCTACAAATGTTTTAAACCTTATCCAATGTCAAAGAACCAAGAATTTGTAAAATTCGATAAAGTAGACAAAAGTTATGACGGCAAGGTCCTTGTTGTAAAAGATTTAAATTTAGATATTGCTGAAGGAGAATTTATTACGATGCTTGGACCATCTGGTTCAGGTAAAACTACTTGTTTAATGATGCTAGCTGGGTTTGAAACTCCAACAAATGGTGAAATTTTCTTAGATAAAAATCCTATATCAAACATACCACCTCATAAAAGAGGTATCGGAATGGTTTTTCAAAATTATGCATTGTTCCCACACATGACTGTTTATGAAAACTTAGCCTTTCCTCTTAAAGTAAGAAAAATAAATAAAGATGATATAGATAAGAAAGTTGATAAGGCATTATCAATGGTATCATTATCTGGTTTTGAAAACAGAATGCCGGGACAATTATCAGGTGGTCAACAACAACGTGTTGCTGTTGCTAGAGCTTTAGTGTTCGACCCTCAAGTGGTATTAATGGATGAACCTCTAGGAGCCTTGGATAAAAATCTTAGAGAAAGTATGCAATATGAAATTAAACATATTCATGAAAGCATAGGAGTTACTGTTGTATACGTTACGCATGATCAGAGCGAAGCTCTTACAATGTCTAATAGGATTGCTGTATTTAATGACGGAAAGGTTCAACAACTCTCTTCTCCAGACAAATTATACGAAGAGCCTGTTAATTCTTTTGTAGCAGAGTTCATAGGAGAAAATAATACTTTTGCGGGCGAAGTAACAAACTTTCAAAAGGATCAATGTAAAGTAAAATTATCAAATGGTTCAGAGATAATTGCCAATCCAATATCTGTGAATTCAAATGGTGACAGAACTACTGTATCATTAAGACCAGAGAGAGCTCTTATAAACACAAAAAACAAAATGGATAATAATTTTAAAGGTAAAATTGAGGAAATTATATATCATGGTGACCACACTAGGGTAAGAATAGACTTGCTAGGAAACAAAGAATTTATTTTAAAAGTTCCAAACAGTTCCGCTAACATGGATATTAAAATGGGAAATGAGATAAATGTTAGCTGGAATAGTCATGATGCGAGAGCGTTAGACCCAAAATAAACCCCAGGTTTAAATAAATTTATCTTAATAAATTAGGCATATTTTAATGAAATGCGCTGTTGACTCCTCACCTATATATTGCTGTAATTAGCTTTTAAAAAACGTTTAAACGGAGGAATAATGAAAAAACTAAGTAAATTGTTACTAGTTCTATCTTTTGCACTTTCTATAAGCTCATCAGCATTTGCAGTTACTGTTGCATCTTGGGGTGGAGCTTACACAGAGTCACAAAAGTTAGGATATGGTGACCCAACTGCTAAAAAACTTGGTGTACCGATCAATTGGGTCGACTATTCAGGTGGATTATCAGAGATTAAAGCACAAAAAGAGGCAGGCAAAATTACGTGGGATATTATCGACGTATTTGCTATGGACACTATCACTGGATGTGACGAAGGTTTATTTGTAGAATTTGATTTCGACAAAGACTTTCCACCAGCACCAGATGGTACTGCAGCGAGTAAAGATTTCTTTGCTCCAATGCCAAGTAAGTGTGCTGTAGGAAACATTTTATATTCTTGGAACTATGCTTACAACACAAACAATGTTAAAGGCACACCAAAGACTATAAAAGATTTCTTTAATACAAAAAAATTCCCTGGAAAAAGAGCTATCTACAAAAGCGCTCTGACAAACTTAGAGATCGCTTTAGCAGCAGATGGTATTAAGCCAGGAAAAGGTGGAGCAAAAATCTACAAAGCTCTTGAAACTGAAAAAGGTGTAAACAGAGCAATGAACAAGATCAAAGAACTTTGCACAGACCCTAACGGTGGATGTGTATTTTGGTCAGCAGGTGCTCAACCACCAGAACTATTAGTGTCTGGTGAAGTTGTTATGGCAACTGGTTGGAATGGTAGATTCTTCAACGCAGAAATCGGTGAAGGCGCTCCAATCAAACAAGTTTGGGATGGTCAAGGTCTTGACTACGAATATTTCGTACTAGTTAAAGGTGGACCAAACGAAGCTGATGCTAAAAAAGCACTAGCGATGATGACAAGTACAGAAGGTTTAGCAGGAAGTGCAAAATATATTGCATATGCACCTTGGAGAAAATCATCACTTAAAGTTATGGCAGCAGGTGAGCCATGGTATAAAGATGGTAAGACTAACATGGTACCACAAATGCCAACTGCACCAGCAAACACTAAAAATTACTTCTTAGTAGATCCAATATTCTGGGCTGATAACGGTACAGAGCTTGGTGAAAAATGGGAAGCAATGAAGTCTGGTCTATAATTTTAAGTTTTAAAGACTAAAATTATATATTATATTAAGGGCGGTTATTTATAACCGCCCTTTTTTATTTTATGAGCAGCGAAACTGGAAAAATTTTAACAACAGACGGAATACCTCTTGAGGTAAGTTTAAAAAAAGCTGAAAGAAAAAATAAAATTAAAGCATTTCTTTTAGTTGCACCTTTATTATTATTTTTACTTATCACTTATATCTTTCCAATCGGCGACATGCTCATGAGAAGTGTCGATGATAAAATGGTTACTGAAATGTTGCCAAAAACATTTAAATCGATGGAAAAGTGGGACGGAAATGAAATGCCACCTGAGGAAGTATTCGAGGCTTTCTATTTAGATTTTCAAAAATTAGTAGAGGAAAAACGTGATGGAAAACTTTCTACTCAATTAAATTATACCAAGAATGGTTTTAAAAGTATTTTAAAAAAATTACGAAGAAAGGCCAAAAACTTCGAGGAAGGAAATTATAAAGATCAAATAATGGCTGTTCACAAAAGATGGGCAGATGTTGAATATTGGAGAGCTATAAAAAGACGAGCACCTGCATTCACAAGTGCAAAATATTTGAAGGGCATGGATATGTATAAAAATGAAGAGGGTGAAATTGTAAGTGTAGAGGAAGATCGTAGAATACATAGAGTACTTTGGCTTAGAACTTTAGAAATAGCTTTCTTTGTAACTCTACTATGTTTCTTAATGGCTTATCCAATTGCACATTTACTTGCAACATTACCAATGAAGTACAGCAACCTTTTAATGATTTGTGTGCTACTTCCATTTTGGACATCTTTATTAGTTAGAACCGCAAGTTGGATGATACTTCTTCAACAGCAAGGAGTAGTTAATGATTTCTTTGTCATGACTGGCTTAGTAGCTGACGATAACCGGCCCGAGATGATGTACAATAAAACTGGAACTTACGTTGCAATGACACAAATTTTATTACCTTTTATGGTTTTACCTTTATATAGTGTAATGAAAACGATATCCCCAAGCTTAATGAGAGCTGGAAAATCACTCGGAGGAACACCATTCATCACATTTTGGAAGGTATATTTTCCCTTAACTATTCCTGGAATTGGTGCAGGTTGCTTGTTAGTTTTTATATTAGCGATTGGATATTACATTACCCCAGCGCTAGTAGGTGGTGCATCCGGCACCTTGATAAGTAACCAAATTGCATTTCATATGAAGAGCACACTAGATTGGAGTT